>CANRKY010000104.1 GCA_947631355.1 uncultured Marvinbryantia sp. | reverse complement strand
TATGGCGGAATAGCTCAGTTGGCCAGAGCACACGGTTCATACCCGTGGTGTCGAGAGTTCAAATCTCCCTTCCGCTACGCACAGCCCCGGAGCCGTCCGGGGCTTTTCTGTTTCCCGTAAATCGTATCTGACACGTCCAGCCTGCCTGATGCACCCAGCGTGCTCTATGCGCCCGCCATACCCAGTGCGCCCAGCATATTCTATGCGCCCAGTATGCCCAGTGTGCCCGGCATATTCTATGCGCCCAGTATGCCCAGTGCGCCCGGCATATTCCATGCGGCCAGTATGCCCAGTGTGCCCGGCTTGTTTCGTGCGTCCTTTAGTACGCCCGCGTTTCCCGGATGCTCTCCAGATCCATGTCTGTGTCAAAATAAGCTTCCTCCATATACTGGATCTTATCCACCGGCCGCCCGGCCTCCAGCTCTTTTATGATCTGCACCAGCCTGGGGCCGTGCAGCGGATTGCACTCGAACGCCGCGTTGATGTCCCCCGCCAGCATGGCGTCAAAAGCCGCCCGCACCGCGTCAAACGACAGGATCGTGATATCTCCCTCCGGCCCGCAGGTGCGCCCCGCAGCCTTAATGGCGTCCACCGCGCCGAAAGCCATGTTGTCGTTCTCACAGATCACCACATCAATGTCCGCATACTTATCCAGCAGATCCTCCATCACCTCGCGGCCTTTGGCCTGTGTGTACTCCGCGTCCTGCATCTCCAGCATATTCCAGTTTGCGTGCTCCTTCATCACAGAGGCAAACCCTTCCGTGCGGCCGATCTGCGCGCTGGCCCCCAGGGTGCCCTGCAGCGTGACGATATGGATCTCCTCCTGTGCGCGCCCGGCCTGTGCCAGATATTCTTCCAGCCACTTCCCGGCATTTTTCCCCTCGGCCTCGAAATCTGCCCCCAGCCAGCAGGTATACAGATCCTCGCTCACTTCCGCCATGCGGTCCACCAGTATCACCGGGATGTCCGCCTCTTTTGCCTCCTGGAGCACCGCGTCCCAGCCGGTCTCCACAATGGGGGCCAGCACAATATAGTCCACATCCTGCAGGATAAAATCCCGCACCGCCTTGATCTGATTCTCCTGCTTCTGCTGCGCATCGTCAAACAGCAGATAGAACCCGTTCTCCGGCACCAGCGCGGACCGGATGGATTCCGTGTGGGCGATGCGCCAGTCGGACTCCGCCCCGATCTGCGATACCCCCACCACCGTCAGCCCCTCGTCTATCTCTGTCTGATCCTGTGTGTAAGCTATGGTGTCCGTCTCGCGTTCCGGCTCCCCTGCACACCCATTGCAGGCAAAAAGCAGGAACAGCATAAACCCCAGCCATTTTCCTCGCCGCATACCGTCTCTCCTTTGATGGATAAATACAGAGGGGCCGCTGCATGCTTTGCAGCAACCCCTGTGATTCATTTTACAGCCCGGCTGTTCAGCCCTTTTTCCTCCGTGCCATAACAATACTCTGTATCACCAGGAACAGGCACAACATGGCAGCGATCGTAATACCGGTCCACCACGCCTCGCCGAGACCCGCCGATGACACAATGTTCTGAATGGTGCACAGAGAGAGTACGCCAAAAAGCGTGCCGATGATATTGCCCACACCGCCGGTCAGCAGTGTGCCGCCGATGATGGACGACGCAATGGCGTCCATCTCCATGCCGTTCCCGTTTGTCACGGCGCCGGAGCCCCGGTTCAGGAACAACACATAACCGCCGATGCCCGCCAGCAGCCCGCAGATCAGATGAGCCAGGAATTTTGTGCGCTTCACGTTAATCCCCAGCATCAGCGCGCTCTGCTTGTTGCCGCCCACCGCGTAAAACGCGCGGCCCAGCTTTGTCCATTTCAGCAGGATGAACATCAGCACCACCACGATCAGCGCAACGATCACGCCGATCTCAATATACGCGTCCACGTAGATCCCCTTGCGGTTCACCGTGCCAAGCCCCGGAACAATGATACGCGTGGCTTTCAGAGCGGTAAATTTCTCGTTGGCCACATTAAAGGGAGCTGTATGTACGATCGTCGTCATGCCCCTTGCAAAGAACATACCGGCCAGAGACACGATAAACGGCTGGATATCCAGATACGCCACCAGGAAACCGATCACGGCGCCGAAGGCCAGGCCGATCGCCAGAGCGATGAGGATCGACACGGCAATATTGCCGCCCATGTAATCCAGATACACCGCGCAGCACATACTGATCAGCGCCATCTGCCCGCCCAGGGAGATGTCGATGCCGCCGGTGATCATTACCAGGCTCATGCCGCACGCCAAGATGATCAGTGCCGCGTTGGTGTTCAAGATGTTGAGGAACGCCTGCGGCCGCAGGAACCCTCCCTTCAGGAACAGAACAGCGCCAGCATACATCACAAAGAATATCACAACTGTGATCAAAAGCAGCAGATTCGAGTCAGAGATTGTTTTCTTTTTATTGGATTTCATATCAGCCAACCTCCTTTGCATGTGCCTTGCGGTTCTTCCACAGAGAAGAAATCTTTTCCCGCACCGTTGGAGCGCTGGCCACCACCAGGATGATCACGACGATCGCCTTGTAAGCCGGCAGCGCGTCCGAAGACACCTTGAACCGATACAATGTCTGTGTGAGGAACTGGATCACGTATGCACCGAGGATCGAAGCCACCATGTTAAATTTGCCGCCGCCCAAAGCGTTGCCGCCCAGAGCCACCGCAAGGATCGCGTCCATCTCAATATCTTTTGCGATTACCGAATAGTTGATGGTGGAAAGACGGCTCACCTTGATCAGACCAGCCACGCCCACGCAGAGCCCCAGGATCACAAAGCTTAAAAACTTGATAAATGTGGGATTCAGACCGTTTAAGCGGGCGGATTTTTCATTGATACCCACCGACTGCGTATAAAGCCCCAGAGTGGTAAATTTCAGCACCAGCGCCGTCACGATCATACAGGCAACAGCGATCAAAAACGGCGTGGGGATGGGAATCCCCGGAATGATGCCGCCGAAATAGCCGAACTCCGGCTCGTTGATGATCGGCAGTTCATTGTTGTTGATCCACGCCGCGATGGAACGCCCCGCCGTGTACAGGATCAAAGTTGCAACCATGGGCTGGATGCGGAAAAACGCCACCAGCACACCGTTAAACGCGCCGAACAGCATAGCCACCACGCAGCCCGCCAGGAACGCCACAATAATGGGCGCCTGCATGGTTTCCGGCCTGGAACCGGCATTGCCGCACAGCACCCGCAGCATCACGGAACCCGCAATGGCGATGGCCGCGCCCACACTGATATCCTGCCCGCCGGACGCCGCCGTCACCAGCGTCATGCCGATAGCCAGGATGGCCAGCTCCGATCCGAAATCCAGAATGGTGATCGGATAGCCGGAAAAGATCATGTTGCCCGCGTTGTTCGCGCTGTAGGAAATCTTAAAAAACGAAGGCCCGGCGATCAGATTGATGATCACCAGCAGCAGCAGCGCCGCCAGCGGAATGAAGATCTGGTTCCGCGTCAGCTTTGTGAGCACCGCGGCCGCACTTGTTTTCTTGCTCTTATCATTCATGTTCCGCACCTCCCGCGATCGTATTCATAATCTTGCTCTGCGTCAGATCGTCACCGGAAAGTTCGCCCACTACCTTGCGGTCGCGCATCACGACCAGCCGGGAGCAGGTGCGGAGCATCTCATCCGTCTCAGAGGAGATAAAGGTTACGCTCATGCCCTCCGAGGCCAGTTTCAGCACCAGCTTCTGGATCTCGATCTTCGTGCCGATATCGATACCGCGCGTGGGCTCATCCAGGATCAGATATTCCGGATGCATCAGCAGCCAGCGCGCCAGGATCACCTTCTGCTGGTTCCCGCCAGACAGCGACTTGATGGGCGTATCCGCCGATGCCGTCTTGATCTCCAGCAGCTTGATATATTCATCCGCAAACTCGTAGGCTTTCGCTTTGGAGAAAGGTTTGAAAAAGCCCTGCAGAACCTGCAGCGCGAGCACGATATTCTCCCGCACAGACAGATCGCCGATAATGCCGTCCACTTTCCGATCCTCCGGCAGATAGGCGATGCCGTTCTTCATGGCGTCGATAGGCTTTGCGATCTTTATCTCCTTCCCGTTCTTCTTCACTGTGCCGGCTACCACTCTGTCCGCGCCAAAGATCGCGCGCACACACTCGCTGCGCCCGGAACCCAGCAATCCCGTAAATCCGTTCACTTCGCCCTTCTTTATGTAAAAGTCAAAGGGTTTGATCCCAGCGTTGCTCTGCAGGCCATGGGCCTCAAACACAGGCTCGGAGCTGTCTTTCTCCTCGTAAATGGCGCTCTCCGCGCGGATATCCGCCATATCGTCCAGCTCTTTCCCCAACATTTTAGACACCAGCTGCACACGGGGCAGGTTTTCGATCTCGTACTCTCCCACCAGTTTGCCATCACGCAGCACCGTGATCTTGTCGCACACCTCATACACCTGATCCAGGAAGTGCGTAACGAAAATGATGCCCACGCCCCTGGCTCTCAAGTCGCGCATCAGGCCGAACAGCTTCTCCACTTCCTGCTCATCCAGGGAGGATGTGGGTTCGTCCAGTATCAACACCTTGCAGTCCATATCCACCGCCCGCGCAATGGCCACCATCTGCTGAATGGCGATGGAACAGCTGGAAAGCTGCTGCGTGGCTTTGGCCGGGATATCCAGAGACTGCAGGATCTTGTTCGCATCCGCGTTCATCTTTCTCCAGTTCTGCATGAATCCCTTGCCGCGGCCTATGTACATATTTTCGGCCACCGTGAGGTTCGGGCAGAGCGTGATCTCCTGGTACACCGTGCTGATGCCCAGCCGCTGTGCATCCTGCGGGGAGCGGATCGCCGCTTCCTTATCCATCCCTTTCAGAAAGATATGTCCCTCATCTTTCTCGTAGACACCGGTGAGCACCTTGATCAGCGTGGATTTTCCGGCGCCGTTTTCTCCCATCAGCGCGTGGATCTCGCCCTCGCAGAGTGTAAAATCCACACTCTGCAGTGCACGCACTCCGGGAAAGCTTTTGGAAATGCCGCGCATCTCCAATACAGATTTCTCTTTCACCAGCGTATTCCTCCTTTACATAAAATAAAGAGACGCAGGGCAGACGTACCTATCGTCCGCACTGCGCCTTTTTCTTTACACATCATTCCATGATACACGCTTCACGCCGGATCGGCGCTCTCGCGGCTGATATCATTTCATTAGATACCGTACTGCTCGATATCCTCGTCTGTGATCGTCTCAGCATCGAAGCCTTTTTCTTCCATGATGATGACTTTCTCATCCAGTTCTTCGCCAGCTTCCAGTTTCTCAATGATATCTACCAGGTAAGAAGACTGGAACGGGTTGCACTGTCCATCATAGTTCCAGTTGCCGGCCTTCAGTTCTTCCAGAGCCCACTTGTTGGTATCGAAGCCCATGATGATGACGTCTTTGCCTACGCCATGGCTGATGCCTGCAGCGTCAAGAGCAGCAACAGCGCCCTTTGCCATATCGTCGTTCTCAGCGTAGATTACGTTGAACGCTTCGCCGGAATCGATCACGGACTGCACGATCTGCTGAGCTTTCTCAGCGTTCCACTCTGCGGTCTGCTGTACTACGATGTTCCAGTTGTCTTCTGCTTCCACTTTCTCGTCCAGAGCGCCGGAGCGTCCTACCTGAGCTGCGGAACCCATAACACCCTGGATATGGATCACGTTGTACTCGTCAAGGCCCTGGCCTGCCAGCCATTCCACAGCGGTCTGGCCTTCTTTTGCCATATCGGAAACAACGGAAGCTGCATACAGACTCTCGTCTGCATCGATGGTACGGTCAAACAGGATAACCTGTACACCCTCGTTCTGTGCATCCTGAAGCACGGTGTCCCAGCCGGCAACGTCTGCTGCGGAAAGAAGCAGGTAGTCAACGCCGTCCTGGATGAACTGCTGAGCCGCTGCGATCTGTTCTGCATTGTCATTGTTGTATGCAAAAGATGCCTCGTAGCCGTTCTCCTCTGTGAACGTGTTTGTCAGGTCGTTTACGTTTGCGGTGCGGTAGCCGGACTCGCTGGGATCATTGTTGATGATGCCAACTTTGATCAGATCGCCTTCTGCATTTGCTGTTACGCAGAAGCCAGCAACCATGGTCAGACCAAGAGCAATACCTAATAATTTCTTTTTCATTTCTTATTCCTCCTATTTTGATATACGTTCTCTAGCCTTTTGGCTATGAATCCATTTTAGCTGATTTCCCCAAAATAATCAACCATATATTTTGGCATTTCATGCATTTTTTTTGGTTCTCTCCGGCAAGGCACCGAAAAAAAGGTAATTTTTTACGAAAAAGGTTAGATATTTTTTGCCGGTATCTCCACTTTTACCTCTGTGCCCTCGCCGTAGGCGCTGGCGATCCGGATCCCGTATTCCGGCCCGTAATTCAGGCGGATACGCTGCACCACATTGAAAAGCCCGAAGCCGGAAGGGTCGCCGGAGCCCTCCCCCTCGCCCTCGTCCATGGCCTTTCGCACCTGACGCAGCCGTTCTTCCGTCATGCCCTGGCCGTTGTCCTGCACCAGGAACACCAGCCTGCCGTTTTCCAGGCTGCCGCTCACCCGGATGCGGCCCATGCCCCGCTTGTTTTTGATGCCGTGGTACAGGGCGTTTTCCACCAGCGGCTGCAGGGTGAGTTTTAAGATCTGATACGGGTACATCTGCCGGGGAATGTCGATCTCGTACTCCAGAATATCCTGATAGCGGAACTGCTGGATCTGCAGATAGCTGCGGATGTGGGATTCCTCCTCCTCCACCGTGATGTAGTCCCGGCCTTTGCTCAAGGTAGTGCGGAAGAAATCCGACAATGCCGTCACCATCATCACCACCTGGTCGTTCTGCCCGGCCTCCGCCAGCCACACAATGGTGTCCAGCGTGTTGTACAGAAAATGGGGGTTGATCTGCGCCTGCAGAAGCTTCTGCTCCATGGCCCGCAGGTTCAGCTGCTCCACCCGGATATCCTCCACCAGATTACCGATGCGCTCCACCATCTGGTTAAACCCTTCCCCCAGCTCGGCAAGCTCCTCGTCGCTGTCTTCCAGCCGCGCGCGCACGGTGAAATCCCCGTGTCCCGCCTCCCTGGTGACAGTGCGCAGCTGCCGGATGCTGTTGGTCAGGCGCACCGCGATCTTTCTGCCCCAGAACAGCGCCCCCAGAATGGTGACCGCGCAGATCACAATGCTGACGCGCAGGATAGACGCCACATCCGCGCGGATCCCCTCCCGCAGCACCGCCAGGTTTTCCGCTTCATAATAAATGTAGCCCTGTATCTGTTCCTGTATCAGCTCCGTGAGGATGCGGATATTCAGATCCAGCCGCTCCATATTCGTCTCATACATACCGCTCACATTGGCGTCCCGCTCGATCTCCTCCACGCGTTCTTCCAGCGTGTCCAGACTCTTGATGATGCGGGCCAGCCGGTTCTGGGCGTCATCGTCCGCCCCCTCCTGCAGCCCGCGGAACACATCCCGCGCCTCCGTGATCAGCCTGTGGGGAAGCTCCGTGTCCACCAGCTCCGCCGCGCGCTCCGAATTGACCGCGATCACGTACATGGCGTAGTCGATGTCTTCCTTAAAAGAAATGCTGTACGTATTGGCCCGGGTGATATTGTTCACCACCGTGTCGTACCGCTGGGTGAGCAGATAGATCATGCAGAGCAGGTAGACCGTCACGATGGTGAACGGCACAAAGCACACCCCGAGCAGTATCTTGATTCTTTTATCCAGTGAAGATTTTGCGATCATTGCCCCTGCTCTTTTCTCCTGTTTTTGTATTCCTTGGGGCTGCAGCCCACAACCTTCTTAAACAGATAACTGAAATAATGGGCGTCTTTGTAGCCCACCTCGTAGCCGATCTCCGCCGTGCGCAAACTGGAACACATCAAAAGTTCCTTCGCCTTCTCCAGCCGAACCTGCGTGAGGAACTCCACGAACGTCTGCCCCGTCTCGCCGCCGAACAGCGTGCTCAAATAGCTGGGGCTGATGTTCACCCGGGAAGCCACGTTCTGCAGAGACATATCCTCCCGCTGATAGTTTTCCAGTATGTATTGGCGCGCCTCCTGCACCACGGCGCTGTATTTTTTCCGCGCCGTCTGATCCCGCAGGTTCATCGTCTCCACAAACAGCGTGCGCATCTGCCCCTTCATATCCTCCAGGGTGCGGATATTTCCCACGATCTGGTTTACGTCCCGGCAGGATTCCGGCAGCTGCTCTGCGCGGATGTCCAGGCTTTCCAGAAAATCCGCGGCGGAAAAATACACATCCATCATCACGTACTGCCGGTACAGGACGGACTGATAATTCTGCTCCATGGTATCCATAAAATATTCTTCCAGAAAGCTGTCCACTTCCTCCGCCGTGCCGCTGCGGAAAAAGCGCTCCAGAAGTTCCCGCTCGTATTTCCGGGAATGGATGCTGCTGATATCGATTTCTTCCTCCGCGCGGCTGTGCAGCCTGCCGATATCATCCGGCCGCAGGATCTTGTTAGGCGCCGTGAAAAAGCGCCCCGCAAAGGCCTTCGCCGCCTCCAGATAAGAGGTTCGGATATCCGCCAGGTGATGGCCCACCGTGCCCGCTCCCCCAAAGTATTCCACATCCGGGTAAGCGCCCACCAGTTCCCGCAGCGCATCGGCGCACCGGCTCAGCTCTCCTTCTGTCTCCTCCTGGGTCTCCCCTTTTATGAGAAAAACCCACCCCTCCGGGCTGCGCTCAAACGAGAGCACATTCGGCCAGGTGTCCGCCAGCTGCGTGATCTTTTCCGACACCTCGATAAAATCTTTGGAGCCCCCGGTGGATTCCCCGCCCTGGGTAACTTTAAAGAGAAAAACCAGGTAGGCGGGC
>CANRKY010000103.1 GCA_947631355.1 uncultured Marvinbryantia sp. | reverse complement strand
GCGGTCCTGCTGATGGGCGTGAGTGCAAATAACGCCACGAGGTGGCTGAATATCGGCGGCATCCAGATGCAGCCCGCGGATCTGATGAAGATCTTTCTCCTCATGTTTTTTGCGCAGTATTTCAGCAGGCATGAGGACGACCTGAGCAGTTTCAAGACCATTATAAAGGCAGTGATCTTTGTGGCGGTGCCGGCCTATATGATCCTGGAACAGCCGAACCTGTCCACCTGTATCCTTACGATGCTGGTTTTCTGCGCCATTTATTTTGTGGCGGGGCTGAGCTACAAGGTGATCGCCGGGATCCTGGTGATCGGCGCGCCGCTTGTGGCGATCCTAGTGGGGATCGTGCTGCGGCCGGGGCAGACGCTCATCAAAGAATATCAGCTTTTGCGTATTCTGGCATGGCTGTACCCAGACCAGTATCCGGACGAGGCCAGACAGCAGATCAATTCCATCATTGCCATCGGTTCCGGGCAGCTGTACGGCAAAGGCCTGGAGACCACCGCGGTGGATTCCGTGAAAAACGCAAACCTGCTGTCCGAGGCGCAGACAGACTTTATCTTCGCCGTGGCCGGGGAAGAATTGGGGTTCCTTGGCTGCTGTGTGATCTTGATCCTGGAAATTCTGATCGTTCTGGAGTGTATCTGGATCGGGCGGAACGCCCGCGAATTTTCCGGTACGATACTATGCTGCGGCATGGGGGCGCTCATTGGTATCCAGAGCATCATGAATATATGTGTTGCAACCGGGCTTATGCCGAACACGGGTCTGCCGCTGCCGTTTGTGAGCTACGGCCTGACCTCCCTGATGACATTTTTCATTGGCATCGGCCTGGTACTGAATGTGGGGTTACAAGTAAAAAAATACTGACAAGTGCAAAAGGAGGCGGTTTTACATGAACATCGGATTGATCGCTCACGATTCCAAAAAAGGGCTCATGCAGAACTTATGCATCGCATACCGGGGGATCCTGAGCAAAAATGCACTGTACGCAACAAACACAACCGGACGACTGGTAGAAGAAGTGACGGGTATGAATATCACAAAATATCTGTCCGGCCACCTGGGGGGAGTCCATCAGATGGCCGCGCAGATCGAACAGAATCAGATGGATATGGTGATCTTCCTGCGGGATCCCCTGCAGCCGAAATCCCATGAGCCGGACATTAAAAATGTGTTCCGCCTGTGCGACACTTACAATGTGCCGCTGGCCACCAATCTGGCCACTGCGGAAATGCTGATCAAATCCCTGGACAGAGGAGAGTTAGAGTGGCGTGAGATGTACAGATAAACCAGAGACGGACAGAAGGTCCGCCCGCAGAAAAGAGCGAAAAGCGCAGCGGTTCCGCGCTATTTTGTGCGTGATCCTTGCCGTGTGCCTTTTGCTGCTGGCGGGCGGACTGGTGTACCGCTTTTTATTCCGCTCCCACGAGCTGGAGCTGACCAATCCCTATAACAGCACAAGCAGCAGCTACGGCGTGCGAAAAGCAGCCGCCTATGAAAACCGGGCGCTGCCATTTACCGATGGGCTGTGCGTGACGGCGGGCGATGTGCCGGCGGACAATGTGAGCCTGGAATACGCCACGGCGGGAGCGCTGATGGATATGTCCTCAGAAGAAGTGCTGTACGCGAAAAACGTGCACGAGCGGCTCTACCCGGCCAGCCTTACCAAGATCATGACCGCTCTGGTGGCCATGAAATATGGAAACCTGGACGACGTCATCACCGTGGACGAGGTGGCGCTGGATATCGACCCGGAGTCCTCCGTGTGCTATCTGCAGCTGGGAGACCAGTATACCCTGCGGCAGCTCCTGTACGGATTGCTGATCGCCTCCGGAAACGACGCGGGCAATGCCATCGCCCAGCACGTGGGCGGCAGCATCGAGGGCTTTGTGCAGATGATGAACGAGGAGGCCTATCGGCTGGGCGCAACGAACACACATTTTACCAACGCCCACGGCCTGCAGGACGAGGATCATTACACAACGCCTTACGATATCTATCTGATGTTTCAGGAGGCCCTGAAATACGATGTGTTTTCCGATGCGATCAACAAGCAGAGCTACACGGTCACCTACTATGATGTGATGGGAGACCAGTACGAGCGCACCTGGTATGCCACCAGCTATTATTTTACCGGCGCGGCCACCCCGCCCGACGGGGTGACGGTGTACGGCGGGAAGACCGGTACCACGGACGAGGCCGGCGCCTGCCTGTCTCTTTTGACAAAAGACGCGTTCGGGAACTCATATTTCAGCATTATCATGCAGTCGGACAACCGGGACGACCTGTACGCCCAGATGAATGATATCCTGTCCATTATCAGCAAAAAACAGTTGTAATTTATTACGCCGTGCATTATAATTAACATATACGAAACCGAAGGAGGAGATTACAATGATACAGATAATCGCGGGCAACAAAGGAAAGGGAAAGACAAAATATCTGCTTGATAAAGTCAACACGGAAATCAAGTCTGTACACGGTAATATCGTTTATTTGGACAAGAGTTCTCAGCATATGTATGAACTGAATAATAAAGTACGTCTCATCGATACATCCGAGTTTCTGATAAATAACGCGGATGCCTTTATCGGATTTATCTGCGGGATCATTTCTCAGGATCACGATCTGGAACAAATGTATCTGGACAGCTTCCTGAAGATCGCGTGCGTGGACAAAGAGACGATCGCCCCCATGCTTGACAAATTGGAAAAAATCGGTAAGAAATATAATGTCACATTTGTACTGAGCATCTCCCTGGACAGCCACGAGCTTCCGGAGAACGTGCAGGACAGCATTATCGTTTCCCTGTAAATATAGCTACATAACCGCATGAAATGCCGGATGAATCTCTATCCGGCATTTTTTGGTATGGATGAGCGCACGCGATGCGCGTGCGGCAACCAAAGGAGAACCCATGGCAGACAACCGCAGACAACCCAGAAAAGTAGTGAATATCAAAGGCGGCTTCAGCATCAATATCGGAACGATCATGTTCGGCATTGTGTTTCTGTATATGCTGATCTATCTGTTCATGTACTTCACGGCGGATCATGTGATCGCGTATGAGGTGACAGCGGGATCCCTCTCCGGAAATTACCGCTACACAGCCATTGCCCTGCGCAGCGAGCTGCCGGTCACCTGCAGCGAGGCCGGGCCCATCAGCTATTATGCCCGGGAGGGCAGCAAGGTGGGCGTGGGGAACGGCATCTACTCCGTGGGGGACATCAGCGTGGCCGCCGCCACATCCGGCACCGCGCTGGCAGATCTGGACAACGACAGCTATTCCGACCTGCGCTCCATTGCCGCAACCTTTTCCGGCAATTATTCTTCCGTGGATTATCAGAATGTGTATGATTTCAAGGCGGACGCGCAGACAGCCATGATCGAGCTGCTCACCCAGAAAGTGATCGACAGCGCACAGCAGGGTATCAGCGCCGGGCTGAACCTGGTCCCGGCGGAGAGAGACGGCGTGGTGGTGTACTCCGTGGACGGCATGGAGGATCTTGCGGTGGAAGACATCACAAAGGAAAGTTTCAACCGGAAAAATTATAAGCGGGAGAACCTGCGTCTGAAGGACTCTGTGAAGGCCGGCGATGTGGTGTACAAGCTGATCACAAGCGAGGAGTGGTCCCTGGTCATTCCATTGGACAAAAAAACAGCCATGGAACTGTCTGACCAGAACACCATACGGTTCCGCTTTATGGAGGACGGCTCCGCGTTTAACGCGGGATTCAGCATCATGCAGAACGGCGCGGACTTTTTCGGCAAGCTGGACATCAGCAATTCCATGATCCGCTTCTGCGAGGATCGCTTTGTGGAGATCGAGCTTCTCATCAACCGCCAGACCGGCCTGAAGATTCCGAACAGCGCCATCAGCGAAAAGGTGTTTTACCGCATCCCCGCGGAGTTTGTGACGGTCAATGAGCAGAGCGAGGATGAGATCCTGCTCCGCAAGGAGAGCTACGATACCGACGGATCCGCCATTGTGCGCATGATCACCGCCACCGTATATGATAAAACGGACACGGACTATTATATAGATACCGCCCTCTTTACAGAGGGAGACTATGTGCTGATGAAGGATTCCTCCCGGCGGTTCCAGGTGTCCGACACCAGCTCTCTGATCGGGGTGTACAACATCAACAAAGGATACCCGATATTCCGTGAAATTACCATTATCGATGAAAATGAAGAATATTGCATCGTGGAGAGCAACTCAGACTACGGCCTGGCTCAGTACGACCAGATCGCGCTAAATGCCTCCGCGGTAAAAGAGGATGGAATGGAGGAATAAGCCTATGCCATTGGAGAGCACTGTGACAGAAAATTACAGGAAGGTGCGGGAGAATGTCCGCAGGGCGTGCGAGCGGGCGGGCAGGGATCCCGCGGAGGTTACGCTGATCGCTGTCAGCAAGACAAAGCCGGTGTCTATGATGGAGGAGCTGCTCCCGGAGGGCGTGGTGGACTTTGGAGAGAATAAACCCCAGGAGCTGAAGGAAAAGTATGAACTCCTGCCGAAGGATCTGCGGTTCCACATGATCGGCCACCTGCAGCGCAACAAGGTAAAATACGTGGTGGGGCGCGCCTGCATGATCCACTCGGTAGATTCCCTTCGCCTGGCGCAGGCGATACAGGAGGAAGCGCAGAAGCGGGGGATCCTTGTGCCGGTGCTCGCGGAAGTGAACATAGCCGGTGAAGAATCAAAATTCGGCCTCTCCCCGGAGGAAACCCCGGATCTTGTGCAGGAAATTTCCCGTTTTCCGAACCTGCGCGTGCAGGGATTGATGACAATTGCGCCTTTTGTAGAAAATCCTGAGGAAAACAGGGTTCATTTTCGAAATTTGTATAAATTATTTATTGACATTAAAGAGAGAAACATTGATAATGTAAGTATGTGTATACTGAGCATGGGTATGACCAACGATTATGAGATCGCCATTGAGGAAGGCGCCACAATGGTGCGGGTCGGCACCGGGATCTTCGGCGAACGGGATTATAATAAGGAAACATCAGGAGAGGATGTATTATGAATATTCTGGAAACTATTTTAAGAAAACTGAGACTGAACGATGAGGAAGACGATTACGATGACGGCTTTCTCGGGGATGACGAGGAGAGCTTCCAGGAGGAGCCCCGCCCCAAAAAGAATTTTTTCAAGCGCGCGCCCCGCAACAGCGAGGAACCGCTCGATGATTTCGATGATCCGTCTGACGACGAGCCCATTGTCCGCAAGTTCAGCAGACAGCCGACCAAAAATGTAAAGACGCCCGTTTCCGGAAAGTCGAAGTCCTCTGCAACATCTTCTTCTCCCAAAGTCTCCCCCATCCGCAGCCGCAGAAATTCCTCGGATATGTCGGTGTGTGTGGTCAAGCCCAAGGATATGGAGGACGCACGGGAGATCACGGAAACCCTGCTGGCGAACTGCACAGTGCTGCTGAACATGGAAGGGCTGGATCTGGATCTCGCACAGCGCATCATAGATTTTACGGCCGGCTCCTGTTACGCCATCAACGGGAATCTGCAGAAGGTCACCAATTATATCTTTATCATCACTCCATCGGCGGTGGATGTGTCCGGCGATATCCAGGATATCTTAAGCGGCGCGTTTGATGTTCCGCCCATGAACTACAATCTGTAAGCTATGAACCGGGAAGAAGAACTGCTGAAAAAAAGATTCTGTGATCTGGCGGACAAGGCAGATCGGCGGAATATCGTCACCTTCACGGAATTTTTGAATCTCAATGAACTGAATATTTTTTATCAGACTGAAAAAGAACTGTCCTTTGTGAAGTGCAGTTCTTTTGGCGGTTATGAAAATGCGGAGCGTCAGATAATAGCCTTTATTCCTGATGCTCTTTCTTATCAGGAGCCCTCCTGTCATTTTCCCATCTCCTGTATCCGGGTGCAGCCATTGCACGAAAAGTACGCGGACGCGCTGACACACCGGGATTTTCTGGGCGCACTCATGAATCTGGGAATCGAGCGCTCCGTGACGGGGGACATCCTAACAGACGGCGCATCCGCGCACATCTTCTGTGTGGAGCGCATGGCGGATTTTCTCTGCAGGGAGCTCACACAGGTGAAGCACACCAGTGTGCGCTGCACCCTTACCCCACCGGAAAATGTGCATTTTACGCCGAAAGTGGAAGTGATAACCGGATCTGTGGCGTCCGTCCGCCTGGACAGCCTGTTGAGCCTCGCCTTTCGCACCTCCAGGAGCAGTCTGACAGGCATGATCGAGGGCGGGAAGGTTTTTGTAAATGCAAAGCTTGTCACTTCCAATGGGTATAAAGTGAAGGAAAACGACCTGATCTCGGCGCGTGGATTGGGCCGCTTTCGCTACTGCGGCGTCTCCTCCGAGACCCGCAAGGGAAGACTGATCGCGTCCATTGAGAAATATATTGGATAAATGCATCAGATTAATATAGTGAATAAATGTAGTGAATAAATGTATTAAATAAATATTTATGATAAACATATGGAACAGATACGTCAGATGACGGCATCGGACAAGAGAGGAGTACATATGGAACAGGCAAAGGAAAATATCGGGACATTAACCGTGAAGACAGACAGAGGCCGCAGCTATACCATTTATTTTGAGGATGATTTCGCAAGGCTTCCGGAAGTGCTGGAGAATGACTGCGGGATATCCGGGCGCAAAATCTGCATTGTCACAGACACGCAGGTCGCAGATCTTTATCTGCACGAAGTGGAGCAGGCGCTGACCGGAAAGTGCATCGAGTTGATCCATTTTACCTTTCCGGCTGGGGAGGCGAGCAAAACTCTGGACACGGTGCGGGATCTGTATGAGTGCCTGATCCAGGGGCACTTTGAGCGCCGGGACATGCTGATCGCCCTTGGCGGGGGCGTGGTAGGCGATCTGACCGGATTTGCCGCCGCCACCTATCTGCGGGGGATTGATTTTGTGCAGGTGCCCACCACCCTTCTGGCGCAGGTGGACAGCAGCATCGGCGGGAAAACCGGTGTGGATTTTGACAGCTACAAAAATATGGTGGGGGCTTTCCATCAGCCCTCCCTGGTATACATGAATTCCACTGTGCTGACGTCTCTGTCGGAAGAACAGTTCGCCTGCGGCATGGGAGAAGTGCTGAAGCACGGCCTGATCCGCAGCACTTCTTATTATACCTGGCTCCTGGAACATATGTATGAGATCGCCGATCGGGACAAGGCCGTTCTGAAGGAAATGGTTCAGGAAAGCTGCCGCATCAAGCGCAGCGTGGTGGAAAAAGACCCCACGGAAAAGGGAGAGCGGGCGCTGCTGAATTTTGGTCACACGATCGGACACGCGATCGAGAAAGTAAAAACGCCGGAGCTTCTGCACGGGCAGTGCGTGGCACTCGGCTGCGTGGCGGCCGCGTACATTTCCTATAAAAGAGGATTGCTGTCCACCGAGGAATTTTACGAGATCCGCGATATGAACGTGGGCTTTGACCTGATGTTCACCGTGGACGGGATTGATGCGGAGGAGGTTCTCTCCATCACGAAATCCGATAAGAAAATGGAGAAGGGCAGTATCAAATTTGTCCTTCTGAAAAAAATAGGAAAGGCCTTTGTGGACACCACTGTGACCGACCAGGAGATCCTGGACGCCATCCGTTTCATCACTTATATCGAAGAAAACGACTGATGTGAAAATTCATTTTGCTCGGGAACAGGAGGGATCAGGGCATGGAGCGCACTGGGATTTTCAGAAAATACCGCATGGAGATTATTGCGCTGGCCGGCGTTCTCCTTTTGCTGGGAATCGACCAGTACACCAAGCATCTGGCGGCCCTGTACCTGAAAAATAAACCTAATTTTGTGGTGATCCCCGGCGTGTTTGAGCTGTCTTACCTGCAGAACGAAGGGATGGCGTGGGGGCTGTTTCACGGCATGCAGTGGATGTTTCTGGCGGCCGCCGTGCTGGCGGTGGGCATTATATGTATTGCCTGGGTGCTGGTGCCCCGCAGCAGGCGCTATCATGCGTTTCGCGTCCTGTGTGTCTGCTTTGTGGCGGGCGTTCTGGGAAACGCGCTGGATCGGTTCGCACGGGGATTCGTGATCGATTTTCTCTATTTTTCTCTGATCGATTTCCCGGTTTTCAACGTGGCGGACTGCCTGGTCTGCGTCTCCATCCTGCTGATCGTGATACTTTATCGAAATGAGGATTTTTCATGGATAAACAAGAAATCCTGACCGTGGAACAGGACATTTCCCCTGTGCGGATAGACCGCTATCTGTCCGCGGAGATGTCGGATTCGCGGTCTTTTTTGCAAAAACTGATCCGAGACGGCCTTGTGTCCGTCAACGGGAACCCGGTAAAGGCAAATTATGTGCTCTCCGGGGGAGAGACCATTGCCGTTTCTTTTCCCGCCCAGAGCGAGCCGGACATCGAGCCGGAGGACATCCCCCTGGATATTTTATATGAGGACGATGATCTTCTGGTGGTCAACAAGCCCCAGGGAATGGTGGTGCATCCGGGTGCCGGGCACTACAGCGGAACGCTGGTAAATGCTCTGCTGTATCACTGCCGCGGCAGCCTTTCCGGGATCAACGGCGTGCTGCGCCCGGGTATTGTGCACCGCATAGACCGGGATACCAGCGGTTCCCTGCTGGTGTGCAAAAACGATTTTTCCCATAACCATATTGCGGCCCAGCTGAAGGAGCACTCCATCAACCGCCGCTACCGGGCCATTGTGCACGGCGTGCTGAAAGAAGACAGCGGCACTGTGGATGCGGCCATCGGGCGTCATCCCACCGACCGGAAAAAAATGGCGGTGGGAGTAAAAAACGGGAAATCGGCGGTCACCCACTATTCTGTGCTGCAGCGCTTCGCGGCATACACCTATGTGGAATGTCGCCTGGA
>CANRKY010000102.1 GCA_947631355.1 uncultured Marvinbryantia sp. | reverse complement strand
GCGGCGCTGGTGGAGGCGAAAAAAGCAACGGACATCGTGGACATCTCCAACCAGTCCTCCAAGGACGGCATCCGCATCGTGCTGGAGCTGCGCAAAGGGGCGGACACCGACAACCTCATCAACATGCTCTA
Organism: uncultured Marvinbryantia sp.; assembly: GCA_947631355.1. Lineage (GTDB taxonomy): Bacteria > Bacillota > Clostridia > Lachnospirales > Lachnospiraceae > Marvinbryantia. The sequence goes on along the minus strand of CANRKY010000102.1, from coordinate 8,749 downwards.
CAAAAAGACGCGCCTGGAGGACACGTTCGGCGTAAATATGCTGGCGGTGTGCGATGGCAGGCCGGAGACGCTGGGCCTGAAAAAGATCATCGAGCACCACATCGATTTCCAGTTTGAGATAAACACCCGGAAATATCAGACGCTCCTGAAAAAAGAGCAGGACAGGCGGGAGATCCAGGAGGGCCTGATCAAAGCCTGCGATGTGATCGACCTGATCATCGAGATCCTGCGGGGCAGCCAGAACCAGCAGCAGGCGAAAGACTGCCTGGTGAACGGGGTGACGGAGGGCATCAAGTTTAAGTCCCGCACATCCAAAAAGCAGGCGTCGGAGCTGCGCTTCACCGAGGCGCAGGCCACCGCGATCCTGGAGATGCGCCTGTACCGCCTGATTGGCCTGGAGATCGCCGCGCTGCAAAAAGAGCACGATGCCACGCTGAAAAATATCGCCCGTTACGAGGACCTGCTGAACAATTACGACTCCATGGCAAAGCAGATCATCCAGGAACTGAACCAGATAAAAAAAGAGTACGGCTGCGCCCGGAAAACGGTGGTGGAAAATGGTCAGGAGGCAGTTTACGAGGAAAAGAAAGCGGAGGAGATGGAAGTGATCTTCCTGATGGATCGCTTCGGCTACGCCCGCACGATCGATGTGCCCACTTACGAGCGCAACCGGGAGACGGCGGACGCGGAGAGCCGCTGCGTGATCTCCTGCATGAACACAGACAAGATCTGCGTGTTCACCGATACCGGCTGTCAGCATCTCATCAAAGTGATGGACGTACCCTTCGGAAAATTCCGGGACAAGGGCAGGCCCATCGATAACCTGTGCAACTACAGCAGCGCCCAGGAGACCGTGGTGGCTGTGGAGAGCCTGCAGAAGATCCGCATGTCCATTCTGATCTTCGGAACCAGACAGGGAATGGTAAAGCAGGTGGAGGGAAATGAGTTTGACGTTGCAAAGCGCACCATCGCGGCCACAAAGCTGCAGGAGGGCGACCGGCTGCTGTCCGTGCAGTGCATGGGGGAGGCGCAAACCACCGTATTCCGCACGGCGGGCGGCATGTGCCTGCGCATTGCCATCGGGGATATCCCGCTGAAGAAAAAGGGCGCCGTCGGTGTGCGGGGCATCCGCCTGAACGCGGGGGACGAGGTGGAGGCCATGTATTATCCGGACGCGGAGCACGACCGGACGATCCTCTACAAAGAAAAAGAAGTGCATTTAGACCGGCTGAAGATCAGCGGGCGTGACACGAAAGGCACAAAAATACGGTAAAAATTGTAAAAAAGGGCTTGTTTTTCCTTAAAATAGTGTTATAATTGACACGATGACTGAATATGTTACTGATGTGTGAGTGGGCGAGAGCCCACTCATTCTTGTAACAGAGGAATAATTGCCGTCTGTGCGGCAGAGACACAGGGAAGGAAAAAGATGTCAAAAAGGGAATTGTACGAGCAGAAAACGGAAGCGATCCTGCAGCCCATCGTGGACGCGAACGGCTTTGAACTTGTGGATGTGGAGTATGTGAAAGAGGGCGGAAACTGGTACCTTCGCGCATACATCGACAAGCCGGGCGGCATCACGGTGGATGACTGTGAGCTGGTGAGCCGGGCTGCCAGCGACATCCTGGACGAACAGGATTTTGTGGAGGAGTCCTATATTTTTGAGGTGAGCTCCCCCGGGCTTGGCAGACCTCTGAAAAAGGAAAAGGATTTTGCGAGGAGCATCGGGGAGGAAGTGGAGATCCGCACATTCCGGCCCATCGGGCGGCGAAAAGAATTTACCGGGATCCTGAAATCGTATGATAAGGATACGGTCACGATAGAACCGGAAGGGGAAGAAGAAATGCAAATCGCGAGGGCTGATATTGCGCTGATCAGACTTGCGTTTGATTTTTAAGGAGGAAAGGGAAAATGAATAACGAATTAATGGAAGCACTGAACATCCTGGAAAAAGAGAAAAACATCAGCAAGGCAGTTCTTCTGGAGGCGATCGAGCAGTCTCTGCTGCAGGCGTGCAAAAATCACTTCGGCAAGGCGGACAACGTAAAAGTGAACATCGATCCGGACACCTGCGATTTTTCCGTACACGCGGAAAAGACGGTGGTGGAAGATGTGGAGGATCCGGTGACGGAGATCAGCCTTGCGGACGCAAAGATGAAAGATTCCCACTTTGAACTGGGAGATATCGTGAACGTGGAGATCAAGTCCAAAGAGTTCAGCCGCATCGCCGCGCAGAACGCAAAGAACGTGATCCTGCAGAAGATCCGCGAGGAAGAACGGAAAGTTCTGTACAATGAATATTACAGCAAAGAAAGAGAAGTCGTTACCGGCATCGTGCAGCGCTACCTCGGCAGAAATGTGAGTGTCAACCTGGGGAAAGTGGACGGCATCTTAAACGAAAACGAGATGGTGAAAGGCGAGACCTTCCACCCCACGGAGCGCGTGAAGGTGTATGTGCTGGAAGTAAAGGATACCCCGAAAGGGCCGAAGATCCTGTTGTCCAGAACCCACCCGGAGCTGGTAAAGCGGCTGTTTGAGAACGAAGTCACCGAAGTGCGGGATGGCACGGTGGAGATCAAGTGCATCGCCCGGGAGGCCGGGAACCGCACCAAGATGGCGGTGTGGTCCAACGACCCGGATGTGGACGCGGTGGGCGCGTGTGTGGGCGTGAACGGTTCCCGCGTCAACGCCATCGTGGATGAGCTGCGGGGAGAAAAGATCGATATCATCAACTGGGATGAAAATCCGGCGCTTCTGATCGAGAACGCCTTAAGCCCGGCGAAAGTTATTTATGTGGCGGCGGACAACGATGAGAAGACGGCGCAGGTGGTAGTGCCCGACTATCAGCTTTCCCTGGCCATCGGCAAGGAGGGCCAGAACGCGAGACTTGCCGCGCGGCTCACCGGATTTAAGATCGACATCAAGAGTGAGACGCAGGCCATCGAGGCGGGCGACTTCGATGAGTACGAGGAAGACGAGTACTACGAAGAAGACTACGATGAGTACGGCGAGGAATATTACGATGAATACGGCGCGGAGGAAGCATACGACGGAGAGTACGACGGGCAGGACGCCGACGGGACGGAGGATGACGGATCGTACGAGGAGGAAAATGCAGACTTTGCGGATAATGGCGACGCGGACGAAGAATAAATGGGGAGAGAAGGAATGGGCCAGACAAGGAAAGTTCCCATGCGCAAGTGCGTCGGGTGCCAGGAAATGAAGAACAAGCGGGAAATGATACGCGTTCTGCATACGCCGGAGGATGAACTTGTGATCGATACCACAGGAAGAAAAAACGGGAGAGGCGCATATCTGTGCTTTTCGAGAGAGTGTTTTGAAAAGGCGGTAAAGAATAAAGGGCTGGAGCGTTCATTGAAGATGAACATTTCTCCGGAAGTGTATGAGAGTTTAAAGAAGGAGATCGATGCGATTGAGGCAAAATAAAATACTATCTCTCGTTGGGCTGGCGACCAAAGCCGGCAGAACGGCGAGCGGGGAATTTTCCACGGAAAAAGCGGTGAAGACCGGCGCGGCCAGCATGGTGATCGTCTCGGAAGAAGCTTCCGACAATACCAGAAAAAAATTTCGGGATATGTGTACGTATTATCAGGTGCCTGTTTATTTCTATGGGACAAAAGAGGAACTGGGTGCGGCGATGGGAAAAGAGTTCCGTGCATCTCTCGCGGTGATGGATGCGGGCTTTTCCAGAGCCATTATGAAGGAACTAGCGAACAGAGACGAACGGAGGTAGTGAGTATGTCGAAAATGAGAGTGCATGAATTAGCGAAAGAGTTGGGAAGGGCCAATAAAGAGATCATAGATTTCCTGACGGCTAAGGGAATAGAGATAAAAAGTCATATGAGTATGCTGGAGGAGGAACATGTGGAGCTGGTAAGAAAGAGTGTGGGTGCCAGACCCGCCCCGGTGAAACGGGAAGCGCCTCCGAAGGAAAAGACGGAGGAGGGCGCAGCCGCGGATGGAACGGCCCGCCCGGCGCCGCCGAAAAAGAAAAATATTACCAGGATCTTCCGCTCGCAGAACAGCCGCACAGGGATCCAGAAACCGGCAGGCATGCGCACATCCGATGATCCGCGCCCAGCGCGCCCGGGTGTACGCCCGGCTGGAAATGGTGTGCGGCCCGCGGGCCGGCCAGGGGTGCCGGCAAGACCGGGAGAGGGCGGCGCGCGGCCAATGGCAAGACCGGGAAGCGGCCCGCGTCCGGCGGCAAAGCCGGGAGAAGCAAGTGCCCGCCCGGCTGCAAAGCCGGGTGAGATGGCGGTAAGATCCGCAGAGGCGGATACCCGTCCGGCAGCGAAGCCAACGGAGACTGTGGCCGAGACAAAACCGGCGGAGAATGTGCGCCCAGCTGCGGGGAGCACAGCCGCTTCGGCTGCAAAACCCGCAGAGAATGTGCGCCCGGTCGCGGGCGATGTGCGCAATGCACAGCAGGGAGACGCAAAGGCGCCTGCGCACCGCGCATCGGACGCCCCGCAGGACAAAAATCAGACACAGCAGGGCAGACCGGCTCAGAGAGACGGGCGCCAGCAGCCGTCTGGCACAGAGCGGGACAACAGAGGAAACCGCGACGGCCGGGATGGCAGAGACAGCCGGGACAACCGGGGCGGCAGAGGGCCTGCAGGAAAGGATAACCGTGACGGCAGAGACAGCCGTGACAGCCGGGACGGCAGAGATAACCGGGGCAGAGGCTTCGGCGGCCGTGACAGCCGGGATGGCAGAGACGGCAGAGACAGCCGGGACAACCGCGGCGGAAGGGGCTTTGGCGACCGGGACGGCCGCGGACAGGGCCGCGCTTCCGGCGGCAGAAATCTGTCTATCCCACAGCCGGATCTGGGCAGCAAACCCGTGACGAAAGAATCCCGCATCCGCGCGGATAAAGAGAAAGAAAAAGACAGAGATAAATACGGCAAGCGCGATCGTGACCGCTTTGACCGGCAGGAAAAACCACAGGGGAAATCGCAGGGCAAACAGAACCAGAAGAACGGCGGTTCCGGGAAAAACGCGAAGACAGCCGGCAAGTTTATCAAGCCGGTTACTCCGCCGCCCCAGGAGAAAAAAGAGGATGAAGTGCGCACCGTTACACTCCCGGATCGCATGACCATCCGGGAACTGGCGGATATCCTGAAGGTGCAGGCGGCAGCCATTGTGAAAAAACTGTTTCTGCAGGGCACCATGGTTACCGTGAACCACGAGATCGAGTACGACATGGCCGAGGAGATCGCGCTGGATTACAACTGCATCGCGGAACACGAAGTAAAAGTAGATGTGATAGAGGAACTGCTCCGGGAGGAGGAAGAAGCGGAGGATACCATGGTGGCAAGGCCGCCCGTGGTGTGCGTGATGGGCCACGTGGATCACGGCAAGACCTCCCTTCTGGACGCCATAAGAAACACCCATGTGATCGCGAAGGAGGCCGGCGGGATCACCCAGCATATCGGCGCCTACACCGTGCAGGTGAACGACCAGAGGATCACCTTCCTGGATACCCCGGGACACGAGGCATTTACCGCTATGCGTATGCGCGGCGCAAATGCCACGGATATCGCCATTTTGGTGGTGGCCGCGGATGACGGCGTGATGCCGCAGACCGTGGAGGCCATCAGCCACGCGAGGGCTGCGGGCACAGAGATCATTGTGGCGATCAACAAGATCGATAAGCCGGGGGCAAATATAGACCGCGTGAAACAGGAACTGTCCGAGCACGGGCTGATCCCGGAGGACTGGGGCGGAAACACGGTGTTCGTGCCGGTGTCCGCGCGCACCCATGAGGGGCTGGATACCCTGCTGGAAATGATCCTTTTGACAGCGGAAGTGATGGAGCTGAAGGCAAACGTCAACCGGAAAGCGCGCGGCCTTGATCGAGGCGGAGCTGGATAAAGGAAAAGGCCCTGTGGCCACGGTGCTGGTGCAGAAAGGCGTTCTGCATGTGGGCGACGCGGTGGCGGCGGGTGCGTGCTTCGGCAAAGTGCGCGCCATGATGGACGACAAGGGACGGCGCGTGAAAGAGGCCGGCCCGTCCATGCCGGTGGAGATCCTTGGCCTGTCGGATGTGCCAAACGCCGGCGAAGTGTTTGTGGCCTGCGAAAATGACCGGGATGCGAGGAACTTTGCGGAGACATTCATCAGCCAGAACAAGGAGAAACTCCTGGAGGAGACGAAATCCAGGATGTCCCTGGACGATCTGTTCAGTCAGATACAGGCGGGCAATGTAAAAGAACTGGGCATTATCGTGAAAGCGGATGTGCAGGGTTCGGTGGAGGCCGTGAAGCAGAGCCTGCTGAAGCTCTCCAACGAGGAAGTGGCCGTGAAGATCATCCACGGCGGCGTGGGCGCCATCAACGAGTCCGATGTGAGCCTGGCATCCGCGTCCAACGCCATCATCATAGGATTCAACGTGCGCCCGGACGCAATGGCAAAGAATACGGCGGAGCACGAGAATGTGGATATCCGTCTGTACCGCGTGATCTACGACGCCATCGCGGATGTGGAGGCGGCCATGAAGGGCATGCTGGATCCGGTGTACGAGGAAAAGGTGATCGGCCACGCGGAGGTGCGTCAGCTTTTCAAGGCTTCCGGTGTGGGAACCATCGCCGGTTCCTACGTGCTGGACGGCGTGTTCCAGAGGAACTGTTCGGTGCGCATCACCCGCGAGGGCGAGCAGATCTTCGAGGGCGCGCTGGCATCCTTAAAGAGATTTAAGGATGATGTGAAGGAAGTCCGGGCAGGCTATGAGTGCGGCCTTGTGTTTGAAAAATTCAACGACGTGAAGGAGCTTGATCAGATCGAGGCCTACATTATGGTGGAAGTGCCGAGATAAAGGAGCATCTGCAATGAGAAAAAACAGTATCAAAAATACGCGGATAAACAGCGAAGTGCAGAGAGAACTGTCGAATATTATCCGCATGGAGATCAAGGATCCGCGCATCCATCCGCTCACCTCTGTGGTGCGGGCGGAAGTGGCGCCGGATCTGAAGACATGCAAAGTATATATCAGTATTCTGGGGGACGAACAGGCGCAGGCGGATACGCTGGAGGGCCTGCAGTCCGCCCTGGGGTTTGTGCGGCGTCAGCTTGCGAAAAACCTGAACCTGCGCAACACCCCCGAGATCCGTTTTATCCTGGATCAGTCCATCGAGTACGGCATCCGTATGTCCAGGCTGATCGAGGAAAATCATGTGGAGGAAGTGGAGGAAGAAGAAAATCGTGGAGAGCAAGAAGATCAGTGAGGAACTGGATGGCGCAAAGACGGTGGCCATCGCGGGGCATGTGCGCCCGGACGGCGACTGCGTGGGCTCCTGTATGGCCATGATGGGCTATCTGAAAGATAATTTTAAACAGCTTGCGGAGGTGGACGTATACCTGGAGGAGATACCCGACTGCTTTCACATCCTGCGCGGGGTGGATCAGATCAACCACTCCTGTGAGGAGGAAAAGACCTACGACCTGTTTATCGCGCTGGACTGCGCGGACAAGGCCAGGCTGGGCGGCGCGGTGAAGTATTTTGACAGCGCCGCGCACACACTGTGCTACGACCACCATATCAGCAACCCAGGGTTCGCGGATAAGAACTATATTTATCCGGACAGCAGTTCCACGGCGGAAGTCATCTATCACGTGATGGAGGACGACAAGATCACAAAAGAGACGGCGGAGGCGCTCTATACCGGCCTGGTGCACGACACGGGAATTTTCCAGTATTCCTGCACGAGACCGGAGACGCTGGAGATTGCGGCGAACCTGCTGCGGAAGGGCATAGACGGGAATTATATCTCAGACACTACTTTTTCAGAAAAAACCTATGTGCAGAACCAGATCCTGGGGCGGGCGCTTCTGGAGAGCATCCTGGTGCTGGACAAAACCTGCATCGTGAGCGGCGTGCGCCAGAAAGACATGGGATTTTACGGCGTGAAGGCCACAGATCTGGACGGCATTGTGAGCCAGCTGAGGCTGACCAAAGGGGTGGAGACTGCCATTTTCCTGCATGAGCTCGCGCCCCTCACCTACAAGGTGAGTCTGCGGTCAAAATCCTATGTGGATGTGAGCGTGATCGCGGCGGCTTTCGGCGGCGGCGGGCACGTGCGCGCGGCGGGATGCACCATGCACGGCACGTTCCATGATGTGGTGAACAGCCTCACAGAAAAAATAGAGATTCAGATGAAAGAGAAAGCAGGCGCATGATTCACGGGATCGTAAACGTATATAAAGAGAAGGACTTCACCTCCCACGATGTGGTGGCGAAGCTGCGCGGGATCCTGCATCAAAAGAAGATCGGACACACGGGCACGCTCGATCCGGAGGCGGAGGGCGTGCTGCCTGTATGTCTTGGGGCCGGCACAAAGCTGTGCGACATGCTCACAGACACAGACAAGGAATACCGGGCGGTGCTCCTTCTGGGCGTGTGCACAGACACCCAGGACTGCACCGGGAATGTGACGGCCAGGTGCGATAAGATCCCCGGGGAGACAAAAGTGCTGGAGGCCGTGGGATCCTTTGTGGGAGCGTATGACCAGGTGCCGCCCATGTACTCGGCCCTGAAAGTGAATGGGAAAAAACTGTACGAGCTGGCGCGGGAGGGCAAGACGGTGGAGCGCAGCGCCCGCACGGTACAAATCTATGAGATTGAGGCGGAGCGGGTGGAGCTTCCAAGGGTCACTCTGCGGGTTTCCTGCTCAAAGGGGACTTATATCCGCACACTCTGCCAGGACATCGGGGAAAAGCTGGGGTGCGG
>CANRKY010000101.1 GCA_947631355.1 uncultured Marvinbryantia sp. | reverse complement strand
CGGGCGAGGTGGTGGCCATCACAAAGGACGGCATCTCCTCCGACCGCAGCATGTGCCTGCCGAGAGAGCAGCAGGCCCGCTGCATATTTGAATACATTTACTTTGCGCGGCCCGACAGCCACATCGATGGCGTGAGCGTGTACGGTTCCAGGATCATGGCGGGCCGGTTCCTTGCCATGGATTCCCCTGTGGAGGCAGACCTGGTGGTGGGGGTGCCGGAGTCCGGCAACGCCGCGGCCCTGGGATATTCCCTGCAGTCGGGCATCCCCTACGGGAGCGCGTTCGTGAAAAACAGCTATGTGGGGCGCACCTTTATCAAACCGAAACAGAGCAACCGGGAATCCAGCGTGAAGATCAAGCTGAACGTGCTGCGGGAGGCCGTGGCCGGAAAGCGCGTGATCATGATCGATGACTCCATCGTGCGGGGCACCACCAGCGACCGCATCGTGCGGATGCTGCGGGAGGCCGGCGCCACGGAGGTGCATATGCGCGTCAGCTCGCCGCCCTTTTTGTGGCCCTGCTATTTTGGCACGGATGTGCCCGCGCGGGAGCAGCTGATCGCCTACAACCGCTCCGTGGAAGAAATCCGGCAGATCATCGGCGCGGACAGCCTGGGCTATCTGCGGCTGGAGCGCCTGCAGGAGACGGTGCAGGGGCTTCCCATCTGCACCGGCTGCTTTACGGGCAAGTATCCCATGGATCCGCCCACGGAGGACATCCGGGGAAACTATGACCACTAAACTGCACACCGAATGTGATCATAGAATAACGATCCGTGGAACGACGGGCTATAGAACGGCAAACTATGGAATGACAGGCCACATAGACATGAAAGAGGGAAAGAGAGGAAAAGGATTATGAATGACAGATATCAGAGCCCCTTATCGGAGCGATACGCCAGCCGGGAAATGCAGTACATTTTCTCGCCGGACATGAAATTTAAAACCTGGAGAAAACTCTGGATCGCCCTGGCGGAGACGGAGAAGGAGCTGGGACTGCCCATCACCGACGAGCAGATAGAGGAACTGAAGGCCCACGCGGAGGACATCAACTACGAGGTGGCAAAAGAGCGGGAAAAAGTGGTGCGCCACGATGTGATGTCCCACGTTTACGCCTACGGCGTGCAGTGCCCGAAAGCGAAGGGCATCATCCATCTGGGAGCTACTTCCTGCTACGTGGGAGACAACACAGACATCATCGTGATGGCGGAAGCCCTGAAGCTGGTGAAAAAGAAACTGATCAACGTGATTGCGGAACTGGCCAGATTCGCGGACACCTACAAGGCACAGCCCACGCTGGCGTTTACCCATTTCCAGCCGGCGCAGCCCACCACGGTGGGAAAGCGCGCCACGCTGTGGATGCAGGAATTTATGATGGATCTGGAAGACCTCACCTATGTGCAGGGCAGCCTGAAGCTGCTGGGAAGCAAGGGCACCACCGGCACGCAGGCCAGCTTCCTGGAGCTCTTTGACGGAGACCAGGAAACCATAGACAAGATCGATCCCATGATCGCGCAGAAAATGGGCTTCGAGGCGTGCTATCCGGTATCCGGGCAGACCTATTCCCGGAAAGTGGACACCCGGGTGCTGAACGTGCTGGCCGGAATCGCCGCCAGCGCGCACAAATTCTCCAACGATATCCGTCTGCTGCAGCACCTGAAGGAAGTGGAGGAGCCGTTTGAAAAGACCCAGATCGGTTCCTCGGCGATGGCCTACAAGAGAAATCCCATGCGCAGCGAGCGCATCGCGTCTCTCTCGCGATTCGTGATCTGCGATGCACTGAACCCGGCCATCACTTCCGCCGCGCAGTGGTTCGAGCGCACGCTGGACGATTCCGCAAACAAGCGCCTCTCCGTGCCGGAGGGATTCCTGGCGGTGGACGGCATCCTGGATCTGATGCTGAACGTGGTGGACGGGCTGGTGGTCTACCCGAAGGTGATCGAGAAACATTTACTGGCGGAGCTGCCGTTCATGGCCACGGAAAACATTATGATGGACGCGGTGAAAGCCGGGGGCGACCGGCAGGAGCTGCACGAGCGCATCCGCGAGCTCTCCATGGAGGCGGGCCGCAATGTAAAAGTGGAGGGGAAGGAGAACAATCTGCTGGAGCTGATCGCGGCGGACCCAGCCTTCAACCTCACGCTGGAAGAACTGCAAAAGGCCATGGATCCCGCCCGCTATGTGGGCCGCGCGCCCCGTCAGGTGGAAGTGTTCCTGCGGGAAAATGTGGCGCCGCTGCTGGAGAACTATAAAGATCTGCTGGGGATGAAGGCGGAGATCCATGTATAACAGGAGCTGATCGGATGTTAGATATACTTATCCGCGCGGCGAGCTTTCTCGCCATCATCGCGCTGGGATACGTGCTGCGCAGAAAACAGTTTTTCCGGGAGGAGGACTTTGGTATCCTGTCTAAGATCGTGCTGAAGATCACGCTCCCGGCGGCGATCGTGTCCAGCTTTGCAGACAAAAAAATAGATGTTTCCATGCTGTTGATCTGCCTTTTCGGGATCGTGGGAAGCCTGATCTACATGGGGATTATGATGGTTCTGTACCGGCGGGACAGCGCGGAAAAAAAGGCGTTCGCGGTGCTGAACTGCGCGGGCTACAATATCGGAAATTTTACCCTGCCCTTTGTGCAGAGTTTTTTGGGGCCGGTGGGCGTGATCACCACCAGCCTGTTTGACACAGGCAATTCCATCATCTGCCTGGGCGGGGCATACAGCATAGCCTCGGCCGTCAAGGGGGAGGCGAAGGGGTTTCCGCTCCGGAGAGTGGCCACATCCCTGCTGAAATCCATTCCCTTTGACTGCTTTGTCATCATGACGGTTCTGTGCCTTCTGGGGATCCCGCTTCCCGCGGCGGTCAGCTCCTTTGCGCAGGTGGTGGGAAACGCCAACGCGTTTCTGGCCATGCTGATGCTTGGGGTGGGCTTTAAACTCTCCGGCGACCGCAGCCAGACGGGCGTGATGCTGCGCATCCTGTCGGTGCGCTACGGCGTGGCCGTACTGCTGGCCCTCGCGTTCTATTTCCTTCTGCCGCTGGATCTGGAAGTGCGGAAAACCCTGGCGCTGGTGGCCTTTGCGCCCATCGCGTCGGCGGCGCCGCCCTTTACGGAGGAACTAAAAGGGGATGTGGGGCTTTCCAGCGCACTCAACTCGGTATCGATTCTGTGCAGCATGGTGTGCATGGTGACGGTGCTGCTGATCCTGTAATAAATTTGATTGATAATTCGCGCAGCGCAGGCTATACTTACAGTAAATTGCAGTGGGATCTTCCACAGACTGCAAATATTGGAAGGCCGCTGCGAAGGAGGTAAGGTATGAGCCAACATCAGATTGACATTGCCGACATGCAGTGCTGGATTTTTCGGATGGCGCAGGTCAGGTGGCACATGGCGCCGAAAGAATGTGCCGCCATTTTCAAACAGCAGGATATTCTTGGCTTTATCTCCAGATGCTATGACATTCTTCATCTCAGCAGTTATGAATGTGCGCTGGATGATATAGAAGATATGCTGCGCGATCGCGGGGTGAACTTATGACGGTGCTGCAGGACGGAATGACTTTGTATCACGGAAGTTATACAGAGATTCCGACAGTTGACCTTTCAAAATGTAAACCCGGAAAAGATTTTGGGCGGGGGTTTTATTTGACGACATCATTTGAGCAGGCCCAAAATTTTGTTCATCTTTCTATAAAGAAACAGATCAATGAAGGGAATCTTTCTGAGGACGAAACGGTCGGATATGTCTCTGTTTTTAAGTTAAATCTGACGGAAGACATAAAAACACATTATTTTGAAACGGCAGATGTGGAATGGCTTCATTTTGTTGCCGCAAACAGGCGCAGATCGCTTTTCCCGATCGTCAGGCAGAATTATCTTTCTTATGACATTATCGGAGGAAAGATTGCGAACGACCAGACCGCCCGGACTTTACAGCTTTACACTTCCGGCGGATATGGAACTCCGGGTTCTGCGGAGGCGGATCGCATCGCCATTATGACGCTGCTGCCAAACCGGCTGCAGGATCAGTTTTGCTTTCGCACGGAGAAGGCTGTCCATGCACTGCATTTTATGAGGAGTGAGAGATATGACATCGGCGACAGCGGCATTTGACGACCAACAAAAGGAACTGTGCGCGATTAGCGTCATGCGCGCCATGCTGGAGGACTATTGCGCGGAAAAGGATGTTGCTTTCGAGGAGGCGTTTCTTGAATTTGCGTCGTCGCGCGCCTATCAAATGCTTTTTGACTTTTCAACCGGCCTGTGGAGAGAAGGGCCGGATTATCTGCGTGACCTGTTCGACAAGTAACTGCAGCAGCGCGCTGCGGGAAAATCCGGATATTCGCGGAAAACAGAAATGATATTTGCTTGCGTTCTTTTGGCAAGTGTAGTATACTATGCGCGGACACTTGGCCGCGCGGGGCGTATTCCCCGCGGAAAATATAAATTCATTCAGAAATGGAGGATCCTATGGTACAGGCAGTTGTAGGAGCAAACTGGGGAGATGAAGGCAAGGGCAAGATCACGGATATGCTTGCCGAAAAAGCGGATATCATCGTCCGCTTTCAGGGAGGGGCAAACGCGGGTCATACCATTGTAAACGACTATGGGAAATTTGCGCTGCACACCCTGCCGTCCGGCGTGTTTTATGACCACACCACCAGCGTGATCGGCAACGGAGTTGCCTTAAATATCCCGCTGTTGTTAAAGGAAATTCACGAGATCGTGGAGCGCGGGGTTCCGATGCCAAAGATCCTGGTGTCAAACCGGGCGCAGATGGTGATGTCCTACCACATCGCGTTCGATCAGTACGAGGAGGAGAGGCTTGCGGGCAAATCCTTCGGCTCTACAAAATCCGGTATTGCGCCGTTTTATTCAGATAAATATGCGAAGATCGGCTTTCAAGTGAGCGAACTTTTTGATGAGGAGCTGCTGAAAGAAAAAGTGGTTCGCGTGTGCGAACAGAAAAATGTTATTCTGGAACATCTTTATCACAAGCCGGCCATCCGCCCGGAAGACCTGCTGGCGGAGCTGCACTCTTATAAAGAAATGATCGAGCCCTATGTGTGCGACACCTCGGCGTTTCTGTGGAACGCGGTCAAAGAAGGGAAGCATATTCTCCTGGAAGGACAGCTGGGTTCCTTAAAAGATCCGGATCACGGGATCTACCCCATGGTCACATCGTCCTCCACGCTGGCGGCTTACGGAGCGGTGGGCGCGGGCATCCCGCCCTATGAGATCCGGCAGATCGTCACGGTGGTGAAAGCGTACTCCAGCGCGGTGGGCGCGGGTGCGTTTGTGAGCGAGATCTTTGGGGATGAGGCGGAGCAGCTTCGCAAGAGAGGCGGCGATGGCGGCGAGTACGGTGCGACCACCGGAAGGCCCCGGCGCATGGGCTGGTTCGACTGCGTGGCCACAAAATACGGGTGCCGTCTGCAAGGAACCACAGATGTGGCTTTCACGGTGCTGGATGTGCTGGGCTATCTGGACGAAATACCGGTGTGCGTTGGCTACGAGATCGACGGCGAAGTGACCACAGACTTCCCCACCACCGCACTGCTGGCAAAGGCAAAACCGGTTTTGAAGAAACTGCCGGGCTGGAAAACAGACATCCGGGGGATCCGCACATACGAGGAGCTGCCGGAGAACTGCCGCAGATACATCGAATTTGTGGAGGAGCAGATCGGCTTCCCCATCACGATGGTGTCCAACGGCCCCGGGAGAAACGATATCATTTACCGGAACAAAAAATAAGAGACACACGGAAAATACAGTACAGAAATAGAAACACAGAGATAGAAATACGGAAATAGAAACATAGAAATACAAACATAGAAGTGGATACCATGCGCGGTATCCGCTTCTTTTTTTATAAAAAAAATTCCTCCTGGACAGCAAAAAAACCTTTTTTTATCTATGAAAACTACGGAAATATGATATTGCAAATACTGTCATTTTTATATACTATATCCAATAGTTATATTACAAAATGTTCATTCATAGTGAAAAGCGAACGGGACTGATGCAGAGGGCAGTTCCTTTCTGGCACGCATATAGGAAAGCCCGCAGCGTAGCGAAAAAGATTCTACAATGTAGACTGTAGCGTGTTGACACAATAATCGACAAAGGAGGAATTTTTATGTCTGAAAACACGACAAACAAGATCAAAGAGCTTCAGATGCAGCTGGGTGACATGCAGCAGGACAGGCGCGACAGGGTCTGCACCATATCCGGCGTGGCGGAACAGTGGCTCCTGCAGGAGAAGCTCACGGTCAAACAGTCTACGTACGCGAAATACCGCACCAATCTGGATATTCACATCCTGCCGCAGCTGGGCACACTGCAGGTGACGGACCTCAATTCCATGATGGTAAACACCTACATTGAATATCTGAAAGAGGACGGGCGCAGCGATGGAAAAGGCGGGCTTTCCGCGAAATACGTGCGGGATCTGTACACCATATTAAAGGGGATCGTCCGCTACGCGGAGCTGGAGTACAGTCTGCCGAACAGCATCAAAAACTGCCGGATCCCGCCCAAAGGTGAGGGAAAGAGCATCGCGCTGTCCAGAAGGGATCAGCGCAAACTGGAAGATTATGTGCGCGAGGACCTGGGCGATGTGAAAAAACTGGGGATCCTGCTGTGCCTGTATACCGGGCTGCGCATCGGAGAGATCTGCGCCCTGCAGTGGAAACACATTCATCTGGACACCGGCGTGCTGGAAATCTGCCGGACCGTGCAGCGCATCCAAAACCCCATCCGCGATGGGTACCCGAAAACCTTTCTGATCACCGGACCGCCCAAGAGCAAGGCTTCTCTGCGGGCGGTTCCCATTCCTGCATTTCTGCACGATATCCTGGAAAAACATAAGCGCACGGAGGACAGCGAAGCCTATTTCCTCACTGGCCGGGCGGACCGGCTTATAGAGCCGCGGAACTATCAGTACCATTTCAAAAACTACATGAAGGAGCTGCACATGGAATGGATCCACTTTCACACGCTGCGTCACACCTTCGCCACCCGCGCCATCGAATCCGGCATGGACATGAAATCTTTAAGCGAGATGCTGGGGCACGCGGGAGTGGGGATCACCATGGACCGCTATGTGCACAGCTCGGTGGAAGAAAAGAAGCGCCAGATCGAGAGAATGTGCATGTAAAAAACAGGACGTCATACACGCAATGGGAAAGGCACCATGCAATGACAAAAGGCACTATGCAATAAGAAAGAGTGCCCTTCCGCTGAAAAAAAGTACCCCGCCTCCGAGAGGACGGCGGGGTATCCTGTATAATCTTTGCAGAAGACAATATTCTGCAAAATCTTTACAGAAGCACAGGATTCGGTGTAATCTATATATAGGAGCACTGCGCAGGATAAAACGGATGAGAAAGGGGAGTCCGGAAATGGCAAAAAAAATGATCACGGTACCGCTGTTATGCGGAATAGAGGATGAGGCCGAACTGCTTGCTTCTTTTCGGCTGAAAGGAAACCGCTACATTCTGGCGTACGATGAGCTGGAAAATGAATACATGTGTGGCAGATTGTGCCAGGGCCTGTGGAAGGGCACACACGTGAAAACGAACAATGTGCCGGAGGAGGCGGAACTGGCAGCAGACACCCTGCTGCAGGCGTCTTCCGATGATCCGGAGAGCTACCCGCTGGACGGGGAATACTACGAAGCTCGCCGCATCGAGCAGCAGGACGGCGTCTATTACAGCTTCCGCAAAAGGGCAGAACTTCCAGAAGAATCCGGGGCGTGGAAATGGATCCCGTTTTGTCTGCACCTTGCGATGGCGATCGCGCTGGGAGTTTTGTATGTGTATGCCTATGTGCGCGGCGTGTGGATGAACAGCGCGCGCAATGTGTTCCCTGCCATGCCGGTGGGCCGGTTAAAAATACTCCTCTACGCCATCGAGCTGGCGGGCGTGCTCGTCCTCTTTGGGGTGCGAAAGAGGGAGAGAGGGGTGATAGATCTGTACTTAAATTCCTTCATCCCGCTGAGCGTGATCACCGTGCTGGCGCTGTGGAAAGAGAGCGGGCTGTGGAGCATCGTTATGCGGGTGATCCTGATCGTGCTGGGAGTGTGGCTGCTGAGCAATGTCTTCAAAACGTTTGCGTCATCGCGTGGAAAAAAGCGCCTGCGAAAACTGCGCGAGCTGATGAGCGGGATGTACTATCCGGCGGCGGTTGTGGCGGTTCTTTGCATCTTTGCGGCAAACAGCGTTCCTGCGGCCAACACTGTGGGGGCGGCTTTTCGCCCCGCATCCAACCGGGATCAGAAAGTGATGGAAGAACGATACTACACAGCGCTGGAAAACATCCGACAGGATGTGTGGCCGAACCTGTCGGTGCAGGAGAAGGTGGACACTTTACAGAGCATCAGCGATTACGAGTGCCTGATCAACCTGGGCTGCCGCGCGGCGAAAGTGCAGGCGGGGGAGATAGAGAGTGAAGACACGCTGGGGCAGTACAACGACCGCGACAACACGATCGTAATGAACATCAGCCGCCTGCAGACAGACGCCGTGGAAGACGCGCTGGACACCCTGCTTCACGAAGTGCGCCACGTGTACCAGCACGACATGGTGCGTATGCTGGAGCGCGCGGAGGACAGCATGGACGAAGACATGATGAGCCTGGACGTGTGGCGGCAGATACGGAGATACCGGGACAACTTCAGCGAATATCAGGACGGCGGGGAGAACTTTATGGACTACTTTATGCAGGATGTAGAGCTGGACAGCCGCGAGTGGGCAGAGCAGGAATTGCAGAAACAATACCTCATTTTTATTCTGCAGGATGAACAGGAAATATAAAAATGATTCGGGCGTCAAAAGCGATTACGGATTGTTACGCTGCTTCGCAGCTCCCACAATCCTACCCAACATTCGGAA
>CANRKY010000100.1 GCA_947631355.1 uncultured Marvinbryantia sp. | reverse complement strand
TCGCCTCTCTGCGCGTCCGCGCAAAGCCCAGACGGAAGATCACGTTGTCCAGCCTGCACTCCAGCATGGTCATCAGGTTGGTACCTGTCATGCCCGGCATTCTCTCCGCTTTTTTGTAGTAGTTGCGGAACGGTTTTTCCAGCACGCCGTAGATGAATTTTGCTTTCTGCTTTTCGCGCAGCTGCGTCGCGTACTCGCTCATCTTACGGTTCGCTCTCTTTAATTCTCTGGTAGACTTTTTATCAATTCCCATATATACCGGATCCAGGCCAAGGGAACGGCATCTTTTCAGGACCGGAGTTCTATCTACTGCCATCTTTCTTTACCTCCTAGATTAGACTCTTCTGCGTTTTGGCGGGCGGCATCCATTGTGCGGCACCGCGGTTACATCTGTGATGCTGATCACATCCAGCCCGCATGCACTTAAAGCACGGATCGCTGCTTCACGCCCTGAGCCGGGTCCTTTCACGAAAACGTCCACTGTCTTCAGGCCATGCACGAGAGCCGCCTTTGTGGCTGTCTCTGCCGCCATCTGTGCTGCATAGGGAGTAGATTTCCTTGAACCTTTAAATCCCAGACCACCGGCACTCGCCCATGATAAAGCGTTTCCTGCCGCGTCTGTCAAAGTAACGATGGTGTTATTGAAAGACGACTGGATATGTGCCTGTCCGCGTTCAACGTTTTTCTTAACGCGCTTTTTTGTCACTTTTTTCGTAACTTTTTTAGCCATGATAAACTAACCTACTTTCCTTCCTGTTCTATTTTATTTCTTCTTGTTCGCTACTGTCTTCCTGGGACCCTTACGTGTTCTGGCGTTGGTCTTTGTCTTCTGACCGCGCACCGGAAGGCCTTTACGATGACGGATACCTCTGTAGCATCCGATTTCCTGCAGTCTCTTGATGTTCAGAGCGATCTCTCTGCGCAGATCGCCTTCCACCATGTAATGTTCGTCCATGATGTCACGGATCCTGGAAACTTCTTCGTCTGTAAGATCTCTCACGCGGGTATCCGGATTCACGTTCGCCGCTTCCAGGATCTTATTGGAACTTGCTCTACCGATTCCATAGATGTAAGTCAGACCAATTTCCACTCTTTTTTCTCTTGGTAAGTCTACACCAGCAATACGAGCCATGTAATTTTTCCTCCATTTTCTCTTAAGCTCCCGTCATCACGCAGCCCATCTATAGCAAAATGTCTGAAATGTTGTGCGCTGCCCGGTGCTCTGCTATATTGTCTTTAATTGGGGTTTCGGAATGTTCTTCCGTCACCCAGCCGCGAAAAATTCCCGACCTTTCCGGATGTGCGTCGGTACCCGTCCATCCGGTATTAGAAGCAATATACGCCGCCGCAGAACGTCTCCGTCCTCCGTATATTGTCATCGGCATATGGCCATGCCGCAGTCGTGTTTAAAGCTATCTTCAGGACTTAACCCTGTCTCTGTTTGTGCTTCGGATTCTCACAGATGATCCGTACACTTCCTTTTCTCTTGATAACTTTGCATTTTTCGCAGATAGGTTTTACTGACGATCTAACCTTCATGTTAAATCCTCCTTTCCTATTTGTGATCTCGGATCCCGATGCAAAGACACACACCGGTTTCCGTACGCCCTTGTTTGGGCATAATACCCCCTTGTAAAAAAAGGTACATTTAGCAGTATAGCATCAATGTACCCGAAAAGCAAGTAAATTTTCAAAAATTTTACAGCCGAATTTTACAGCCGACCGGATTTTTTACAGCCAGCCTCCGATCACATCCCAGATTTCGTCCCTGCCCTGCTTTGTCACCGCGGAAAACGGGATGAGCACACCTTCCTCTTTCATGCCAAGGCCGGTGCGCACAGCCGCTGACTGCTTCGCCAGCTGGCTCCTTTTCAGCTTGTCCGCCTTGGTGGCGATCACCACCGGCTCATAGCCGTTCTGCACGATCCAGTCGTACATGATCTTATCGTTCTCCCCGGGATCGTGCCGGATGTCCACCAGCAGGAACACGCCTTTCAGCACGCGGGTTTTCTGCAGATATCCCTCGATCAGCCTGCCCCATTTTTCCCGGTCCGCCTGCGACACCTTCGCGTATCCGTAGCCGGGCAGGTCCACCAGGTACAGTTCGCTGTTTACATTATAAAAATTGATGGTCTGGGTCTTCCCCGGCTGGGAACTGGTCCGCGCCAGGGATTTCCGGTTGATCAGGGCGTTGATGAGGGATGACTTCCCCACATTGGATTTCCCCGCAAACGCCACCTCCGGCTTTTCATTGGCCGGGAGCTGGCCGGGAAGCCCGCAGACTCTCTCCAGTTCTACACTTTTTATGATCATCTTTTGTCCTCCCGCCCCGCGCCGTTTTATTTTTTATTTTTCTTTTCCGCCTTTTTCTCCGGAAGCTGCCCCGCCAGCGCCCCCGGCAGAATGTCCGCCATGGTCTGAGCAAAGCGGATATCCAGGCCCTTCTTGATCTCTTTGGAGATCTCCTCCACATCCGCCCTGTTCTTTTCGGGGACATACACGATCTTTATGCCCGCATTCTTCGCCGCCAACAGTTTCTCTTTCAGGCCCCCGATGGGGAGCACACGCCCCCGCAGGGTGATCTCGCCGGTCATGGCCACATCCGCCCGCACCGGGATTTCCGTGATGGCGGAGATCATGGCCGTGGCCATGGTCACCCCGGCGGATGGCCCGTCTTTGGGAACGGCTCCCTCCGGGATGTGGATATGGATGTCGTTTTTCTGGAAAAATTCTTTGGGTATCCGGTACTGGTCGCTGACCGAGCGGATGTAGCTGATGCCCGCCTGGGCCGACTCTTTCATCACGTCCCCCAGCTGTCCGGTGAGGCGGAACTCGCCTTTGCCGGGCATCACGTTCACCTCGATCTGCAGGGTGTCGCCGCCCACGCTGGTCCAGGCCAGGCCCCGCACGATGCCCACTTCATTGCTGTCGTTGAGCTCCTGCACGGTATAGCGCACCTTGCCCAGGTAATCTGGCAGCACCTCCTCGGTGATGCGCACGGTTTTCTTTTTCTTTTCCAGGATCTCTCTTGCCGCCTTCCGGCAGATCTCTCCCAGTTTTCGCTCCAGAGAGCGCACCCCGGCCTCCCGGGTATAGCCCGATATGATCCCGCGCAGGGCGCCGTCTGAGATGGAGATCTGCTTCTTTGTCAGCCCGTTGTGCTCCACCTGTTTGTCCCACAGGTGCTCCTTCGCGATATGAAATTTCTCGTTTTCCGTATAGCTGGTGATCTCTATGATCTCCATGCGGTCCAGAAGGGGCCGCGGGATGGTCTGGATGTCGTTCGCCGTGGCAATAAAAAGCACCTCGGACAGATCCAGGGGGATCTCCACATAGTGATCCCGGAACTTATTGTTCTGCTCGGAATCCAGCACCTCCAGCATGGCGGAAGACGTATCTCCCTTATAGTCGCTGCTCAGCTTGTCGATCTCGTCCAGCAGCATCAGCGGGTTTTTCACGCCCGCCATTTTCAGCCCGTTTGCGATGCGCCCGGGCATGGCCCCGATGTAGGTCCTTCTGTGCCCGCGGATCTCCGCCTCGTCCCGCACGCCGCCCAGGCTGATGCGCACATACTTTTTGCTCAGCGCCCGGGCGATGGATTTCGCGATGGAGGTTTTTCCCGTCCCGGGCGGGCCCACCAGACACAAAATGGGGCTGTCGCCCTTTTTGGTCAGGATGCGCACGGCCAGAAATTCCAGGATGCGCTCCTTCACCTTTTCCAGGCCGTAGTGATCCGCCTCCAGGATCTCCCGCGCCTTCGCGATGTCCTTTCGGTCTTTCGACGCCTTATCCCACGGCAGTTCCAGGAGTGTCTGGATATAGCCGCGGATCACGGAGTTCTCCCCCGTGTTCGCGCCGGCGCTCCGGTAGCGGTCGATCTCTTTTTGGATCTTTTCCTTCACCGCGTCCGGGGCTTCCAGCTTTTGCAGCTCCTCTGCAAACAGATCTGCCTCGTTTACGTTATCTTCTTTCAGTTCTTCCCGAATCAGCTTCATCTGCTCCCGCAGAAAGTATTCCCGCTGGTTCTGGTCGATGCGCTCCTTCACCTTTTCCTGCAGTTCCCGGCGCAGCGACAGCAGTTCCCGCTCTCTCTCCAGCATCACCAGCAGCAGCTCGCACCGCTCCTGCACATCGTCCATCTCCAGGAGGGTCTGCTTCTGCGTGTAGTGCATCGGCAGGTTCGTGGCGATCTGGCCCGCGACCCTGCTCAGATCCTGCTCCCTGTGGATCTGCTGGACCAGCATACTGTTTATCTGCACGCCCATGTGGCAGTACAGGTCAAACGATTCCTGCAGGGCGCGCAGAAGTGTCTCCTGCTGTATCTCCCCCGGAAGCTCCTCCGGGCAGACGGCCGCCTCTGCCTCCAGATAGCCCGCCGCCTCCGCCAGATCTGTGATCTGTGCGCGCAGCACGCCCTCCGCGAACACGCGGTAAGTATCTTTCGGCAGCTTCACCACCTTGCAGATCTTCACAACGGTTCCCACATCGTACAAGTCTTCCATGACCGGATCCACTGCCTGCGGATCCTTCTGCGTCACCACAAACAGGAGCTGGTCCTTCTGCATGGCCTGCTCCACCGCTTTTATCGCTTTTCTCTGGCTGAGCTCCAGGTGCAGCACGATCGCCGGGAGGACCGTCACCCCCTGAAGCGCTGCCATTGGAATATGCTTTATGATCTTTGTCATCTGTATTTCCTCATATGTCCCGGAACGGGCCGCCTGTTACGCGGACTCCGTGATAACCACCTTTTTGCGGCTGTTCTGCACCGGGATCAGGCGCTCCTCGCTGTGGACGAGCTTCGGCTCCCCCCTGCCCTCCACCATTTCCTTTGTAACCGTGCACTCCGTGATGGTCTCATCCGATGGCACCGTGTACATCAGATCCTGCATCACGCGCTCGATCACTGCCCGCAGGCCCCGGGCGCCCGTTTTTCTCTCCATGGACTGTTTCGCGATCTGGCGGATCGCGCCTTCCTCAAAATCCAGCTTTACGCCGTCCAGCTCAAACAGCTTCTGGTACTGCTTGATGATGGCGTTTTTCGGCTCGCTCAAAATGCGCACCAGAGCGTCCTCGTCCAGCGCGTCCAATGACACCACCACCGGCACGCGCCCGATGAATTCCGGGATCATGCCGTATTTCACAAAATCCTGGGGAACCACTTCTTTTAAGACTTCCCCCACGTTCCGCTCCGCCTTTTCCGACAGCGACCGGCCAAAGCCGATGGCCTTTGTGTCCATGCGGTTCTCGATGATCTTGTCGATCCCCTCGAAGGCGCCGCCGCAGATAAACAGGATGTCTGTGGTGTCGATCTGGATCAGCTCCTGCTGCGGATGCTTTCTGCCGCCCTGGGGCGGCACGCTGGCTATGGTCCCCTCCAGGATCTTCAGGAGCGCCTGCTGCACGCCCTCGCCCGACACATCGCGGGTGATGGAGGCGTTCTCCGATTTCCGGGTGATCTTGTCGATCTCGTCGATATAAATAATGCCGTGCTGTGCGCGCTCTATGTCGTAGTCTGCCGCCTGGATGATCTTTAAGAGGATGTTTTCCACATCCTCGCCCACATAGCCGGCCTCCGTCAGCGTGGTGGCGTCCGCGATGGCAAAGGGCACATTTAAGAGCCTCGCCAGGGTCTGCGCCAGGTAGGTCTTGCCGCTGCCCGTGGGCCCCAGCATCAGGATATTGCTCTTTTGCAGCTCCACATCCAGGTCTTTGCCTGCCAGGATCCGCTTGTAGTGGTTGTACACCGCCACCG
Source organism: uncultured Marvinbryantia sp. (assembly GCA_947631355.1). Classification (GTDB taxonomy): domain Bacteria; phylum Bacillota; class Clostridia; order Lachnospirales; family Lachnospiraceae; genus Marvinbryantia. Next base: position 3,249 of record CANRKY010000100.1, on the reverse strand, counting down.
CCAGCGCTTTCTTTGCGTTCTCCTGGCCGATCACATAGTCGTCCAGCACCGCCTTGATCTCCTCCGGCTTCAGGAGATTGATCTCCATCTGGCCGTTCTGTGTGTACTCCTCCGCCAGTTCCTCCGCTATGATCTCGCTGCAGATCTCAATGCAGTCATCACATATATAGACGTTCCCCGGCCCTGCGATCAGTTTCTTTACCTGGTCTTCACTTTTGTTGCAAAACGAACATCTGATTTTCGGTTCCCCTATTCTGCCTGCCATACTTCCACCTCTCAAAAATTTTCACATCACTGCACACGGGGCTGCCGCGTTGCGGCAGCCCTTTCTATTTTTCTTTCATTTATCTGCTGGTGATCACCGCGTCGATCAGGCCGTAGGCCTTTGCCTCGTCCGCGGTCATATAGTTATCTCGCTCGGTGTCCGCCTCGATCACATCGATGGGCTGGCCGGTATTTGCGGCCAGGCATTCGTTCAGGCGTTTCCTGGTCTTTAAGATCTCCTCCGCCACGATCTTGATATCGGTGGCCTGCCCTTTGGCCCCGCCGGATGGCTGGTGGATCATGATCTGTGCGTTGGGAAGCGCGAACCGTTTGCCGTGCTTTCCGCCCGCCAGCAGGAACGCTCCCATGCTCGCCGCCATGCCGATACAGATGGTGGACACATCACATTTGATGTACTGCATGGTATCGTAGATCGCCAGGCCGGCGCTCACGGAGCCGCCCGGACTGTTGATATACAGCTGGATATCTTTTCCCGGATCTTCCGATTCCAAAAACAGAAGCTGCGCCACGATCAGGTTTGCGCTCACATCCGTCACTTCTTCCCCCAGGAAGATGATCCGGTCTTTCAGCAGCCTGGAATAAATATCGTAGGAGCGCTCGCCCCTGCTTGTCTGTTCAATGACATAGGGTACAAAACTCATAGTCCTGCCTCCTTACACTTCTTTTGCCGACTCTCCCAGCACCGTCACTGCTTTCTGAACGGCAAGGTCCTCGCGGATCTGTTTCAGGCCCTGCTCGCCCATCAGGTTCTTCACCTGGTCGGCCTCCATTTTATACATTTCCGCCATTTTCTGGATCTCGGCGTCCACATCCTCGTCGCCGATCTCGATGCCCTCCGCTTTGGCGATCGCCTCCAGGGTCAGGGTGTTGCGGATCCGCTTCTCCGCCTCCGGGCGCATCTGCTCAAGCAGCTTGTCCGCCGTCATGCCGGTGAACTGCATATACTGCTCCACAGAAAGCCCCTGGGACTGCAGGCCTCTCGCAAACTCATCCGCCATCTGGCGCACCTGGTTGTCGATCATGGCCGCCGGGATATCCATGGACGCGTTTTCCACGGCCTTATCAAGCGCCGCGGACTCTTTCTTATTCTTTGCTTCCGTCTCTTTGCGCTGTGTGATCGTCTTCTTCACATCCGCGCGGTATTCTTCCAGGGTTTCAAACTCCGACACATCCTGCGCGAACTCATCGTCCAGCTCCGGCAGTTTCTTGACGCGGATCTCGTTCACTTTGCACTTGAACACCGCCGCCTTGCCCGCCAGTTCCTTCGCGTGGTACTCCTCCGGGAAGGTGACGTTTACGTCCTTTTCCTCCCCGATGTTCATGCCCACAAGCTGCTCCTCAAACCCGGGGATGAAGCTGTTGCTGCCCACGGTGAGCTCATGGTTCTCCGCTTTGCCGCCCTCAAAGGGCACGCCGTCCACGGAGCCGTCAAAATCCAGCTTGATCACATCGCCGTTTTCCACCGCACGGTCGTCCACATCGATCATGCTGGCGTTTTTCTCCCGCTCTTTCTGGATCTCCGCGTCCACTTCCTCATCGGTCACGGAAATTTCCGTCTTCGGAACTTCCAGTCCCTTGTATTCTCCCAGCGTCACTTCCGGCTTTACGGCAACCTCCGCCGTGAAGATAAACGGCTTGCCTTTCCCAATCTGTTCCACATCGATCTTCGGCTGAGAAACCAGCTCCAGACCGCAATCTGCCGTCTCTCTGTCATATGCTGCGGGAATCACCTCATTTGCCGCGTCTTCATAGAAGATAGCCGACCCGTACATTTTCTCAATAAGCTGGCGGGGCGCTTTTCCCTTTCGGAACCCCGGCACGTTGATCCTGTTCTTGTTTTTCTGATAAGCGCTCTGCATTCCTTTTTCAAATTCTTCCGCGCTCACTTCGATGGTCAGTTTGACCATATTGTGCTCCAGGTTTTCTACCTTTAAACTCATCTTGGACTGCTCCTCCTTCTACATTCAAATGGGCATACGTTCCCCCATCATTCACAATCGTTTAACTACTATAACACAACTTTATAAAAATAGCTAGTGTTTTTTGCGCGTATTTCAGAAACCGTATACGATCTTCTCCGCCAGCTGCTGCGCTTTTTCCGGCCCGAACAGCCTCTTTACCAGCTCCAGGCCAAAATCGATGGCCGTGCCCATGCCCCTGCTGGTGGTGATGTTCCCGTCTGTGACCACGCTGCAGCTCTGCACGGACGCCCCCAAAAGGTGCTCCTCAAACCCCGGATAGCACACTGCCTGTTTTCCCTCGAGGAGGCCCAGATCCCCCAGCACGGAGGGCGCGGCGCAGATGGCGGCAAGCATGCAGCCCTCTTTATTTTTCTTTTTCAGTAGTTCACACAATCCCTCGTGCGCGCCCAGCCTCTTTGTGCCCGGCATGCCGCCCGGGAGCACCAGGATCTGCGCATCGGAAAAATCCGTCTCCGAAAAAATAAGATCCGCCTCCACTTTTATGCGATGGGATCCGCATACCTCTTTGGATCCGCTGATGGAAACCGTTTCCGCTTCCGCCCCCGCCCGGCGCAGAAGATCTACCACGGTAAGCCCTTCAATCTCCTCAAAACCGTCTGCCAGAAACACATAAATTTTACCCATATTTTCCGTTCCTTTCCATCCTTGACACTCATTTTTTGTTTTGCTACAATGATTCACAGATATTGTATATCATTTATACATTATCGTCAAGATATTGGGGGAAAGGAGGGGGGATGTTTTATGGAGATCGAGCGGAAATTTCTGATTTCAGAAATGCCTGATAATTTGGAAGACTATCCGTGCCACATCATCGAGCAGGGCTATCTGTGCACAGAGCCGGTGGTCCGCGTCCGGCGGCAGGATGATCTGTATATCCTCACCTACAAAGGAGACGGAATGATGAGCCGTGAGGAATACAATCTTCCGCTGAACGAGGAAGCCTACCAGCACCTGTGCGGGAAGGCGGACGGCAGCATCA
>CANRKY010000099.1 GCA_947631355.1 uncultured Marvinbryantia sp. | reverse complement strand
GCACGCCCGCCACATTCGGCAGCGGAAGCGTCTGCAGCCAGACATGTCCTGGGCCGGTGATCACGGTGTTGAAGAATCCCTCGCCGCCGAACAGCATATTTTTCGCACCCGGCACAGACTGGATATCAATGCTGCACGTTGCCGTCATGGCAGCCAAATGTCCGGTATCGACCAGCAGCTGCTGCCCCTCCGCCAGATCATACTCCACCACATGGCCGTCAAACTCCGCAAACACGATCCCATTGCCCGTTGCCTTCTGCATGATAAAGCCCTCGCCGCCAAACAGCCCTGCCGCGATTTTCTTGCGGAAGTGCACGGCCATCTTCACGCTGCTCTCCGCCGCCATATATGCGCTTTTCTGAAAGATCATCTCATTCTCCGGAGAGATCTCAAACGGCACAACAGATCCCGGAAATGAAGACGCAAACGCGATCATGCCGGGGCCGCCTTCCGCCGTATAGATATTCTGGAACATTTTCTCACCCGAAAAAGCCCTGCCCAGCGCTTTGCCGATCCCGCCGTTTGTGGTGGTCTCCATCTTCATGTTGGGAGACATCCAGGACATGGCGCCGCCCTCCGTGATCATCTTTTCTCCCGCTTCCAGATCGCAGATCACAACCGGCAGCGTCTCACCCTCAATGCGATATTTCATAACTGATTACCTCCTTTTCTCTCGCAATGACTGCAATGTTTCTATAAACATTTTATTACAAATTTTCCGTTTTTCAATATATCCGCCCTGACGTTTTCGCAGTCAAACCTGACTTTTAGGTAATCTCCCGCCGCCGGACAGGGGCGGAAGCTCTGCCATTTTACCGGATTTCCATGCCGGAAAAAGATCTCATCTTGCCAGCGGGATGCGCATCCAAAATTCCACGCCCTTTTCCTGGTTCTCCACGCCGCAGGCGCCGCTGTGCTGTTCCACGATCTTTTTCACCATATACAGCCCCAGCCCCGCGTTGCTGATGGGCGGGTTCTTTTCCCGCTTCCCACTTGGGTTCATATAATAACTCTGCCAGATCTGGTCCATCTGTTCTTCCGGGATGTGCTCCCCCTGATTATAGATGCCCACATACGCCATCTTCTCCTCCATTGCCAGGCTGATGCGCATCCGTTTTCCCTGCGCCGTGTGCTGAAACGCGTTCATAATATAATTGCTGACCGCCTGTTCCAGATACATGCGGTTCCCGCACACACAGCAGCCGCCGGTGATCTGCATCTCCACCTTAATGCCGTTCTTTTTGAACAGCGCATCGTATTTCAGCAGCATATAGGCCATCAGATCCGACATATCCACCTCCGTCAGATCCATTTGTTCTATATTGTGCTCCATAATGGTGATGTCCAGCAGATTTCCCACCAGGCCGGACATTTTATCGATCTCCTCCCGGATGGAAGAAAAATAGTAGTCCCGGTCGATCTCATCCCCCATGGTCTGCAGCATCTCCACCTGCCCGGAGATCACTGCCAGCGGCGTCTTCAGCTCATGAGAGATATTGGCCACAAATTCCTTCTGGGCCGCGTCCAGATGCGGATTCCCGCCATCCTCCATGCGCTGTTTTTTCTCCGCCCCCGTGAACCACAGAGCCATCGGCTTGCGCCGGAAAACGCTGCTGACCATCATCAGCACAAAGATGCCCATAAGGCCGAAATACACCACCGTAATGGCCATAAACTCATATAATGTGCGCATCTCCCTGCGTATATACAGATAGTACGTCTTCTGATGCTGAACGATCAGCGCGCGCAGGCGAAGCAGGTGCATATTCTTTAAATTCCGCACCGTGATGGACGGTTTCTCCTGATAGAGATCCACATGGCCGCGCACATATTTGTCGATCTGTTCATCGCTGAACCACATGCCGCCCACGTAGACCCGGTCAAACTGCGCGTCCGTGATCAGAAAATCCAGGCCGATAGACTGAAAGCTCTGCAGAATCGCTTCGTCTTCCTCGCTCAGATCCTCCAGATCCATCATGACGATCTCCTCATACGCGTCCCGCAGATCCTCCTTTTTCCACTGGACATACACATCATCCGCAAACAAGCCATAGAGCAGATTCACAAGGATCACCACAAGGCATATGATAATATTGGGATTTTCCCATATTTTTCTGCGCGCCGCCCGTTTCATTCCTCAGTCTCCTTTTACCTGCTGTGCTCTATCGCCCTCTTTTATCTCCGAAAATATATCCCACGCCGTAAACAGACTTGATGTAATCGCACTCCTCCGACAGCTTTTTCCGAAGCTGCTTGACCAGTGTGTCCACGGTGCGCATATCGCCCTCATAATCATAGCCCCACACAGCGTCCAGGATGGAATTGCGGCGCAGCACCGTGCCGCTGTTCTGCATGAAATAAACCAGCAGCTCATACTCTTTTCGCGTGGTTTCTATATAATTGCCCTTCCAGTAGACCATCTGTCCCGCCAGATCTACTGTGATGTCCCCAAATTCCATGGTCTCCTTCAGCTTGCCGGCCCTGCGCAGCACCGCCTCGATATGGAGCTTCACCAGCTCCAGCGTGTACGGCTTTGTGATATAATCGTCCGCCCCTTTTTCGAAGCCGCTCATCTGATCTTCCACGGAGGAGCGCGCCGTAAGCAGGATCACCGGCACATCCGTGGACGCGCGGAGCTCCTTCAGCACCTCGTACCCGCTTATACCGGGCAGCATCACATCCAGCAGGATCAGATCCGCCCGGACTTTCTGACTGTAAAAAATCTGCAGCGCAGATTCCCCGTCCGCCGCGCACTGCACCTCATAGCCCTGCAGTCTCAGGAAATCCGCCATGATCCTGGCCAGTTTTTCTTCATCTTCCACAACTAAGATCCGAATCTTTTTCATTTCGTCACCCTGCATATATTCTATTCTAAATTTCCCTGTCTATTCTATCGAATGAATGTGATAAAAGTGTGTGCCATACGCCAAAAGGGCCAATGCGAAGCATAACCGGGAAGTCTGTCTTCCCAAATTTTTCGCATCAGCCCTATTTTTACTGTCCAAGCGCGATCCAGATCTTCCCGATCTGCACAGACCGCATATCTTGCCGCGCAGTATATCTCTGCCCGTCCTGCGCCAAACGGTGCCGGATCTTGACTACTCTGCCGGCGCCTCCGTGGTGTCGGCTTCCGTCTCCTCCGCCGGTGCCTCCGTGGTTTCGGCCTCCGTCTCCTCAGCCGGCGCCTCCGTGGTTTCGGCTTCCGTCTCCTCCGCCGGCGCCTCCGTGGTTTCGGCCTCCGTCTCCTCCGCCGGCGCTTCCGTGGTTTCGGCCTCTGTCTCAGCCGCGGTGCTCTCCGACTCTGTCTCCGGCGCATTGAATCCCACATCGAATGTGATCTTTGCCCAGAGGTCGCTGTCTACCTCGTGCTCCTCCGGCTCCCAGCCTTCCAATGTCTCCGAGTAAAGATCGGACTTGCGTTCTTCTATGATCTCTGCCTTGCGGTCTTCTGTGGCCTCCTCATCAAACGTGGTCACCATGTGCACCACATACCAGCCATTGTCGTAGGGCACCGGTTCCTCCGTTATCTCGTCGTCCCCCAGCGCGTCCGCAGCGGTCTTCAGCGCCTCCGCCAACACCGTGTTGTCCTCGCCGTAAGACATGGTGTTCACGTTTTTGGTCTCGTCCACCGCTTTCACGGCGTCCTCCATGGTGCTGCCATTCTTCATGGCATCGATCACATCCTGGGCCTGCTGTTTGATCGCCTCTTTCTCCTCGTCCGTAAGCTCCACCGTGTTGCCGTCCTCATCGGTGGTCCCCGATGTGCTGAACGTCACATACTCAATGGTTTTCTGCGCCGCTTCCTCATCCGTCACGTTGGTATCCACATCCGCCTCAATGGCCTTTTCCATCTTGTTGCGGATTGTGTTCAGGCGCAGCAGCCGCGTCACCGTCTCCTCGTCCGCATACATGGCTTTCAGCGTCTCTTTGGAATTCGCCGCCAGGAACTCCTGCGCAGCCGCCTCGATGGCCGCCTCCTCGTCTGCGGTAAGCTCCACGCCGTAATCGGCGGTGTGCGCCTCCAGGATGACCATCTCCTCCAGGTCAGACAGCACCTGCGACTTCAGCGTATTGCCATAGGGCTGCCCCGTGCCCGTCAGATCCTGCTCCCACATATTTCCATCGCCGAACAGCGCTCCCAGCGCGCTCTCCGTAGTCGCCTGATTAAACCGGAGCCAGAACCCCGCTTCGCCCGCCGTCACTTTGCTGTCGCCAAACGTGGCCACCACGCTCTTTGTATTCACAGAGGAACAGCCCGTCGTCAGCAGCACGGCCATTCCTGCACAGATTCCCGCGGTGATCCATCTTTTTCCAAACTTATTCATAAGTATCTCCTCACTTTACAAACATTTTCAAAATACTATTGATTAGTATAGCGCTTTTTTTGAAAAGACGCAATCTTTTTTTACCCGGAACCGGGATCTGCGCAGCCGAAACCAAAATCTGCGCAATCGAACCCGAGATCCGCGCTGCCCGTGGCCAATCTCCGCACATCATGGCGCTGCGGCGGCCATACGGTTACCGCCCCAGCTGCACGAACGCATTTTCATAGGCGCGGATGACGCCGTTTTCCATATAATCCTCCAGTTTTTGCTTCATTCCCAGAAACAGTTCTGCAAACACAGGCGAAAACCGGGTCCCAATTCCCGCACGCACGCGCTCCAGGGCCTGCGCGGGAGACAGTTCCAGCCGCTCCTCATTAAATTTCGAGTCCAGAAGGCCGGTAAAATACGCGGCGATATTCACCGCATCCGTCACCTGGCAGTTGGGGTCCTCCTCCCGGCGGTACTCCGGGGGATAGCCGCCCTTCTGGTCGTACCAGCGGTGATGCCCCAGCGCGGCGGGCATATACACTTTGGTAGACGCGAACCGCGACAGGATCTGCTGGCCCGCGTAGACATGGTAGCGGTACATTTTGTCTTCCTCTTTCAGGCGTGCCCTCGCGGCCAGCGTGACCAGGCTGCCAAAGGGAAATGTGCCGATATCGTGCAGCATCGCGCACTCCTCCGTGAAGCGGAGGATATCCCCAGCGCGCTCCACTACCTGCGCGGCGCTCTCGCAGGACAATACCCCCACCAGATGTTCCGGCTCCCGCGCAATGGCTTCCTCCATGATCATCCTGGAAAAGTCCGCCGTCAGGCGCAGATATACATAAATATCCGGATCCCGGCACACCACCAGGTTCAGCAGAAGGTCTTTTGCCTGAATCCCGTCCGGATATTCGATAAACGATTTAAAACATTCCAGAAGAAACGATGTCATCCGCCCGTTCAGCTGATCGTTGTGCATCTGCTGCACAAACCGCACCATCCTGTTGTACATATAAAGCAGGATGTGCTTTTTCTTTTTCACAAGCGGCGGATCGTACGACAGATACTCCGCGTAAAGCGCCGGCATATAAATATGGTTCCAGATGCCCTCCTCCGAGAAATCATCTTTTTTCATATCAAGATAGGTGCTCTCCATTTTTTTCAGCAGCTGCGGCAGTGTGAGCACCCCACAGTGGTACTGCGCGATCTCATACTCCAGCATCCAGCGCTCCGAAGGCCGGGTGTGCTTTCTGCTGCTGTTTTCCATCTGCCTTTTCCACACATATTCCGCCGATTCCATAACCTCCCGCACAATGATCGGGTCTGCCTCTCCCGAACGCAGAAGCTGCATGGCCGTTGTGCGCTCCTGATGGCTTTTATATAGAAACGTATCCCAGGGAAGCTCCGGTGTCTTCTCGTGATAGTGCCGGTCCGTCAGCACCTGAAAAGAACGGCGCATCACCTTTTCCTTCTGTTTGGCCTCCTCCGGGATCAGCCAGCGGTAGGGAAGGGTCAGGTTCGCCATGGAGCGGTGGATATATCCCCTGGTATCCACATCCGCGATCTCATCGTATTCTTTGATATAGGCCGCCGCCTCGCCAAACATCATGCTCATTTTCCAGCGGTAATCGTTTTGCTGTGCGTGGTATACGATCTGCTGCATATAATACAGAGCCATGCCCGTGTGATACAGCTGGCGGATGAGCATGTCACGCTTTTCATGTTTCCGGGCGTACATCACCAGGGCATTGCGTATCGTGTAGTCCAGCAGCAGATCCAGCTGTTTGGATCCCTGCATAAGATGCGCCGCAAAATCCTCCAGCTGAGCCGCTTCCTCCTCCGGAACGGACACAATGTCGTCCAGCACCGGCATCAGATTTTCGCGCAGAAGTTTCGTGTTTTCCTCTATAATATCGGCGATCTGCCGGTTCTTCTCCCGCCTTTTTTCCACGTAAAGCCCGATGTCTTCGGGGATCTTTGTCGGGGCGTCCGCCAGCGTCATTACCTGTTTCAGATTTTCGATATATTGGCGCTGATATTCTCTCATCCGTCCCGCCTCCCCAAAAAGCTCTCCATGCACGAAAAGAGAACCTCCATATCCAGAGGCTTTGACACATGGGCGTTCATACCCGCATCCAGCGAATTTTTGATATCTTCCACAAACGCGTTTGCCGTCATCGCCACAATGGGGACAGATTCCGCATCCGGCCGCTCCAGCGCCCGCAGCGCCCGCGCGGCATCCAGACCGTTCATAACCGGCATCTGGATATCCATCAGGATAAGATCATAATAGAACAGCGGACTGCTCTGGAACCTATCCAGCGCCTGCTGCCCGTTCTCCGCCTCCTCGATCGCCACTCCCGTCATTCCAAGAAGCTCCCGGGCGATCTCGCGGTTGAGCTCATTATCCTCCACCAGCAGCACCCTTCTGCCGCCAAAGTGATGGGACATGGCGGTCACATCACTCTCCCGCTCTTTTCTCCCCTGTTCCGTGCAGGCATAAAGCCCCGCGTACAGGCGGTTGGAAAACAGCGGCAGCGGAAGGAACGCATCCACCCCCGCACGGGTGAACACATACTCCGTCTGCTTCCAGTCGCCCTCCGCCAGAAGCAGGATGGGAAAGCCGCTTCCCATGCGCTTCCGGATCTCCGGGAGGAATGTCATCAGCTCCGCGCCCTCCGATTTTTCCGAGGTCAGAAACGCCACATACTCCAGATCTGAAAATGCGGCGTCATTGATGAAGCCCACCGCCTGTTCCGGGCTGGAAGCTACATCCGCGGAAAGCCCCACCTTCTCTGCCATGTTCTGAACCATATGCGCTTCCTCCGCACAGCTGTCCATCAAAAGGATCCGGCGGCCCTGCAGCGCCTTTCGATATTTTTCCAGATCCACGTTCACCGCCCGGAAGGGCACATTTATGGAGAAGCAGGAGCCCTTGCCCACTTCACTCTCCACAGCGATCTGCCCGCCCATCAGTTCCACCAGATTTTTGGCGATGGACATGCCCAGGCCGGTGCCCTGGATCTTGCTGATGGTCAGGCTCTGTTCCCGCTCAAAGGGCGTAAACACGCGCCCCAGAAACTCCCGCGTCATGCCTATGCCAGTGTCGCGCACAGACAGATCCAGCACGGCCTCATCAGGCTTCGCACCGCGGCAGATCTCCACCGACATAGTCACCGTGCCGCCGTCCGGCGTAAATTTAATGGCATTGGACAGCAGATTCAGACAGATCTGCTTAAACCGCACATCATCGATCACAATCTGCTCACATTCCATGCGGCCCACATGGAACACAAATTTCTGTTTCTTTTCATCCGCCTGCGGCCTGGCCACGATCAAAATCTCATGGAGGATATCCGCTATGTCGTGCGGTTCGGGCTGAAGGATCACCTTGCCGCTTTCTATGCGGGACATATCCAGCACTTCATTGATGATGCCCATCATGTGGCCCGAAGCCGTCTTGATCTTATTCAGGTACTCCCTTATCCTGGGCGGCGTCTCCTGCTGCATCAGCGCGATATCCGTGATCCCGATGATCGCGTTCATGGGCGTGCGGATGTCGTGCGACATTTCCGAGAGAAAATTCGTCTTTGCCCGGCTGGCCATCAGCGCCTCGTCCATCCTGCTTCGCACATCCCGATAATAGACGCTGACGTCATGCAGCATACAGATGCACCAGCTCTCCCACGGGAAAAGGACCGCAGAATAGATATCTTTCTTTATATGGCAAAAAAGAGGTTCCTTTTCATTATAATATCCCGCCGCCTGCCGCAGAAGCTCCCTCGCCTCCTCCGGCGGCAGTTCGTCCAGCAGTGTGCCGTTCGGGGCGCACAATTTCTGCGCCTCCTCGTTCTGAAAGATCAGAGTGCTCTGCCCTTCCGCTGCCGCGAAACACAGCACAGGAAGCCGCACCGCGCCCCAGATCTGTTTTATCCGCATATCGTTTTCCATAAGCAGTCCCCTGCATTCGTAATCTCTCATAAAGTTACCGTTTTCATTATACAAAAGAACTGTGGAAAATACAATAAGGCGGCGGGAAAATAAATACTGCGTGGTGTAGGATTATAAATACTGCGTGGCTGGCAACAGGAGTTTCAATCATTCTACAGTGATCTGAGAAATCCCTGTATCTTGTCGAACGCTTCATCAGGCTGAATCCCGAGCCAGTTTGCTCTCCCCGCCCGTTCCATATGTTCCTTATACAGTCTGTTGGAAAACGTTCTGCTGACTCTCTGTCTGATTTTTTCCATAGATTCCTCCCTCATGCAAGGGTCATCTAGTATATATTTGCCATTATAATACCTCCATTTGCAACGTCTCAAGTATTTTATTGCTCTTTGGGGCAGCCAATGCAAAATCCTGAATACGTTCCATATTCAGCTTTGGGAGGATCTTCCTATAATTCAATATAATCTCTTTATAATAGTCAAAAGGCAGCTTTGCCTTATACCTTAAAAGTTCAATAAGCATCCTCTCAAGACAATAAATCGTTATCCGATATCCCTTATAATCTATCGTATCAGCCCCATCCCTGAAAAAATCTGTCGGATAAAAATACTGTCTGACCCGCTTATCCGGGATTTTTGCGGCATTCCGGTCTGTTGCGAGATCGTATTTGTCAGGGATCACATCTGTGAGGCCATAGATATAAAAGGCATTGCGCATTGTAACAATCGCATTTGGGTACTTATAAGCCAGAACTGCAAGTTCTGGAACATACGGTAAGCGATTCAAAAAACGGCGTAGTGAAATCTCCCTTCCCATTTGTTATACTTTCAGTAAAAACAAACAGAAGGGA
>CANRKY010000098.1 GCA_947631355.1 uncultured Marvinbryantia sp. | reverse complement strand
TACAATCCCAGCTACGACGGCTGGTGGGGGCACGACACCCTGCCGAAGCTGACCTATGAAAATTCGCAGAAACTGCATGACTATATTCTGGAAGTGGCAAAAAAATGGGTGTCTCCGCCCTACAACGTGGACGGCTGGCGGCTGGATGTGGCCGCGGATCTGGGCTTTTCCAGCGAGTACAACCACAGCTTCTGGAAAGAGTTCCGCGAGGCGGTGAAATCCGCGAACCCCAACGCGCTGATCCTGGCGGAGCACTACGGGGATCCCCGCTCCTGGCTGCAGGGCGACGAGTGGGACACGGTGATGAACTACGATGCGTTCATGGAGCCCATGACCTGGTTCTTCACCGGCATGGAGAAGCACAGCGATGAATTTCGGCCGGACATGCTGGGGAACGGGGCGCACTTCGAGTGGGCCATGGGGCACTTTATGACCAGCTTTCTGGCGCCGTCCCTGCAGGTGGCCATGAACGAACTCTCCAACCACGACCACTCCCGCTTCCTCACGCGCACGAACCACAAGGTGGGGCGCGTGGCCTATCTGGGCAGCGAGGCGGCGCAGCAGGATGTGAACAAGGCAATCATGCGGGAGGCGGTGGTCATGCAGATGACCTGGCCCGGAGCGCCCACCATCTATTACGGCGATGAGGCCGGCGTGTGCGGCTTCACCGACCCGGACAACCGCCGCACCTATCCCTGGGGACAGGAAGATGTGGAACTGATCGAGTTTCACAAAACCATGATCCGCATCCATAAGGGGAGCAAAGCCCTGATGCGCGGGTCAGTGAAGATCGTGCAGACAGATTACCAGTTTATCTGCTACGGCAGATTCTTGAAAAAAGAGCGCTATTTGATGGTGTTCAACAACAGCGACGCCGTGATGGAGCGGAACGTGTGGGTGAAGGACATCGGCGTGGAGAGCGGCGAATCGCTGCTGCAGATTATCCAGACCGACGCCGGGGGATACAACATGGAGACGGTGCTCTATGAGGTGCGCAGCGGGGAGATCTCCCTGAGCATGCCGCCGTTTTCCGCGATCGTGCTGCGCGCGCTGTAAACCGCAAGGTACATGGCGGGCCGCGCAAACCGTGCAAGAGAGACAAGACAGGATGCGGCAGGCCGTGCAGAGGAGACAAGGCAGGCCGCGCATGAAACGAGGCAGGCCCGCGAAATGCACAGGGGAAAATAGAAGCAGGACAACGCACCCGGGAAAGATGGAAGCAGAGCAGACCCGTGCATGAAATGAAGCAGGCTCGCGAAATGCACGGGGAAAATAGAAGCAGGACAACGCACCCGGGAAAGATGGAAACAGAACAGACCCGCGAGATACATGGAACAATAGAGGCAAGAGAACACATAGAAAAAGGGAAAAGGAGGAGAATGGGATGAAGAAGAAAGGGATTTTTGGATTTCTGGCGCTTATGATGCTCCTGCTGGCGCTTTCCGGCACAGTCTCCGCTAAAACGCCGGTGGCGGCGAACGGCAGGCTGAAGGTAAAGGGCACAAAGATCGTGAATGCCCAGGGAAAGACCTTCCAGATCAAGGGGGTCAGCACCCACGGGCTGTCATGGTTCCCGCAGTACGCCTCCAAGGCGGCGTTCAAAGACCTGCGGGACAACTGGGGCGTGAACACCATCCGCCTGGCCATGTACACCGCGGAGTACAACGGGTACTGCACCGGCGGCGCGGCAAACCAGACCACTCTGAAAAATAAGGTGAAAGAGTGCGTGAAGGCGGCGAAAGACCTGGGGATGTACGTGATCATCGACTGGCACATCCTGAGTGACGGGAACCCCAACACCTACAAGAGCCAGGCAAACTCGTTCTTTAAGTGGGCGGCCAGCAGCTTCAAGGGATACAACAACGTGCTGTACGAGATCTGCAACGAGCCCAACGGGGGCACGTCCTGGAGTCAGATCAAGACCTACGCGAACAAGATCATCAACACCATCCGCAAATATGACAAAAATGCCATCATCATCGTGGGAACGCCCAACTGGTCCCAGGATGTGGATGTGGCTGCAAAGAGCAAACTAAAAGGGACGAATATCGTGTACGCCCTGCATTTTTACGCGAACACGCACCGGGATTCCTATCGGGCAAAGGCGGAGGCGGCCATCAAGGCCGGGCTTCCCATCCTTGTGAGCGAATTCAGCATCTGCGATGCTTCCGGAAACGGCGGGCTGAATGAATCAGAGGGCAACAAGTGGATCACGTTCCTGAATAAATACAACGTGGGCTACGTGGCGTGGAGCCTGTGCAACAAGGCGGAGACGGCCTCCCTGATAAAGAGCAGCTGCAGCAAGACCTCCGGCTGGACGGCGTCTGACCTGTCCTCCACCGGCAAGTGGCTGGTGAAGACCTACAAGGGCAAGCTGGCAGCCAGCGTGAAGACCACCACCGCGAACAAGACTACGGCGAACAAGACCACCACAAATACAACCACGGCGAACAAGACTACCACAAACCAGAACACAGGGAACACGTCGTCCGGGACGTCCGCAAAAACAGTGAAGGCGTCAAAGAGCAACTGCAAGATCTCCGTGCATCTGGATACGTCCTGGCAGAGCGGGAACCGTACCTACGCGCAGTTCACGGTGACGCTGAAAAATAAGAGCAAATACAACCTCAAGTCCTGGAAAGTGCGGGTAAATTTCAGCCATGCCATAAAGAACCAGTCATACTGGAATGGCACTGTGAAATTTGCAAGCAAGGCGATCCAGGGTACACCCGCATCCTGGAACAAGATTATCCCGCCAAAAGGCAGCGTCAGCTTTACGGTGCAGGTGAGCTCGGCATCGCCGAAGATCCACGCGACATCGGCTGTCCTGAAATAACAGTTACAGACAAAACACAAAAAAGAGCAAGGTGCGCAGTGCCGACAGGTGCTGCGCACCTTTTTCAGATGCGGCGAGGCCAGGCAAAAATGAGACAGGCGATGAAACCGCCATTTCAAAAAAGGTTGACAAACAAGAGCCGGAAAGTATAATATTTTATTAAAGCTTCTATGCGAAATGCAGTTGCTCTGAGACGATTAGAGAAGTGTATTATGATGAAAGAACACAAAATTCTATAAAAGTCAAGGAGGAATTAGCTATGGCGTTTTTTAACATCGATCGTGTAGAAACTGGCAACCGGATTGTCAAGCGTCGTAAGGCGATGAGCCTTTCCAGAGAAGGGCTGGCTGAGCGGCTTTACAACATTGATGTCGAGACATCCGTCACTTCCATTGGTAAGTGGGAGAGAGGAGAATGCGACATTTCCGAAGAACATGCGCGAGCATTGTGTCGGATCTTCGGTTGCAAACCCTGCGAGCTGATCGCTGCCCGGCTGAGTTTTTACGATGACGAGCGCGACCAGCTCGCTCCTTATAAATTCAGTCAGATAAGTACCATTCACAGTTTTCGGCTGACAACAACAGTACATAAAATACCCGAGGGTCAAAGGTTAACGCCTTTGCCCCTTTTTTAAAATGTTAACCGGCGGTTGCTGGAAGAACCCGGCTCGGTCTGATATTCTATACTCACAAAGCAACGGAGGTGAGAATGTGCTTTGTGAACGTGAAAAAATCGTTCAGATGCTTTGTATCCCTGCAAATTATCACAATGATGATTTTCATCGTGCTGCTTAAGAAAGAGAATAAAATGGCCAATAAAGATATCGCAGCTCTTGGGGAGGCACTTAGCCGTCTTGGTATCAAGTACAGAGTTCTTCCGTGCAAAAGCGGAGAGTTCTATTTTTGCACGGCCCCGGAAAAAAAGCTGACTTTTGACATTCAGTACGAAGAAAATGGTTTGCTCCGGCTATGGCGTTTTATTGGCGCGGCTCCTGTATCAAAAGCCGGAAAGCGATGGGAGTACCGTGCCGTGAAATACCCGTCGGCGGTTGTCGGAATGAAAGTGACGGATGAAGGGGATGTCAGTTTCTACGCGGAGCAGAAGGTGGATATCACCGACCCGCAAAGTGCTGCGCGCATCGATGGAATGATCAGCGGTTATATGGATCTGTCTGCCGACCCTTCCCTCGCGCTCGCTCTGTGAACCGGCGGTTTATGGGAATTTCGCGCGGAAAGCTGTACAATGATGCAAAACGAAATGAGAGGAGAATATCAATGGGAAACGATAAAGCTGTTTTTTATCCTGAGAATTACATTCTTCTTGGCAGTTCGGATGCTCAAAAAGCGCATGCTGACGCGATTATTTCAGAGATGAAAGCCTGTCGCCCGGAAAAATTTGAAGGGAACGAAGATTCGTTTCCATTTGAGTTTCGCTATGCAGCTCCTTTCGACAAAGGCTTTCATGAGCTTAAGCGTCTGCAGGGAACAGCTGCGGAAGCTGCCGGCCGCAGAAACGAGTTTAAGGGTTACATTATCATGGATATGAATCACTGGCTGACACATCATAATGAAGAATATCTGAACAAGGCATTGCTTTTTCTGGTCGACATGAGTGAATACTGGAATTATATCTTTCTCATAGATGACCAGAACGGGAAAGCCGCAAGAGAACTTGCCGGTAAGATACTTTCTGTATTCTATCGAAACAACATTCCCTGCATGGTAAAAGAGGGAAAAGATTCCGCTAAAACACGCATCAGTACCCTCTGCAGGGAACAGGGGATCGTTTGCTCGCCTCCGGTAAAAGAGTTCTTCCAGGAACTGATGGAGCAGGGATTCGATGAGAATATCGCAGCAGCACTCCTCTGTGAAATGGCGTGGAGTGCCGGGAAGAAACTCAGCATGAAGTCCATTGTGGATCTTGCGTCTGATCAGAGATCTGTTATCCGATATATGCTGACACAGAAGGAGTACGATCGTTTCCGGACGATCCTCGAAAAGAGAAAGGGGTGCTCGTATGACGAAAAAGAAGCGGTATGAGGCATCTTATGCGGGATATGTATATGAAAACCCGGTCACTGGCTGGACATCGACGGATGAAGTAAAGAAGCGGCTTGCGAGAGCCGACTTCACAGACAGAAGCGATCTTAAAGTTGGCGGCATGCCGATCATCTCTGACGGCAAAACGGCCTTCGTTGATGATGGGGACGGGCATACAGCGGTCATCGCATCGAGCGGCATGAAAAAGAGTATCTGCTGTTTCATGCCGTTGATCTATTCGCTGGCAAGAGCATCTCAGAACATGATCCTCACTGATCCAAAAGGAGAACTGTATCAGCGCACAGCCGGTTTCCTTCAGAGCCTGGGCTACCGTGTGCTGTGCCTCGACTTTCGGACAATGGATAAAGATTGTTTTAATATCCTTCGCTATGCGGCCGCTGTGTATCGCAGCGGAGACAAGGACAAGGGATTAAGCCTGCTGTCTGATATGATCAATGCGCTCGCCGAAGATCAGAGACACCGTGCGAAGGATCCGTTTTGGCCGGATACGGGTGCGCTGTGGCTGAATGGAACAGGCGCGATCATGATGGATGCTTATCCCAAGATCGAGCAGGTTAATGTCTTAAACTGGTCTGATTTCAATGTGCGGGAATCAGCGTCTATTGTTGAAGAACATCTCCTTTCTATGATGCCCGAAAACACCATGAAGGCCGCGCTGAAGCAGTGCCTTTCTTCTGCGGAGAATACCCTTAGAAGTATCCTGATCACGGCGTCCAGTTTCCTGACAATGTTCAACCAGAACCCCAAACTCGCCGCGATGCTTTCTCATAGCACGTTCACGCTCGATGACCTTGTTAAGCCGAAGACCGCATTATTCCTGGTTACAGACGATACCACTTCGACCGCAGATCCTATTTTGGGAATGATCATCAGCCAGATCCAGAGCTTTTTGGTGGACAAAGCCTACCACAGTAAGAATGGCAAACTGGATGTCCGCATGAATTTTGTGCTGGACGAGTTTGCGTCGATTCCGATCCCGAATATGGATAAGGCGCTGGCAACCCATCGAAGCCGTAATATCCGATATTATCTCTGTGTCCAGTCTCTGGCGCTTCTGAGAGAGCGCTATAAAAATCCGGAAAACCTGCTTTCTAACTGTGCTTCTACACTGTACCTCGGTTCCACAGAACTGGAACTGCTCAGAGAGATCGAAGCAAAGCTGGGGACAACCAGCGTTACACCCGATGGCAGAGAAAAACCGCTTTGTTCTCTGGCTGAACTCATGACTCTGGAAAAGGCATGGGATCACAAGGAGGCAATTTTTATGTCTCTCGCGGAAGGGATCCGGTACTGCACAATGCTTCCGAGCATTGAAGCCTACGATATGGGAAATCACGCAAGCCCGTCTTACAGCGCCGAACCGCCCGCAACTGAAATTTACACGGTTATTGAATTTACAGAAGATGTGATAAACAAGAGAATTCGTGCCCCTTTTGCGCCTGTGCAGAAAAAGAAGGCAGCGCCGCGAGAAAAACGTAATCATGCACATTCTTCTGCGGAGAAGGCATTCTCGGACGGGGACATTGAAGCCGAACTGAAACAGAAATTTTATGAATTATTCGGCACAGGCAATCAAAATTAAGGAGGGATACATATGGCTGCACCGATAACAAGAACTGCTACGGCCACGGGTTATATGACTTCTGACAGTCTGTCTGAGGAGTTTTCCCGGCGGAGAATTTACATCATTGGAGAGATTGACGATGTGATGGCGGCAGAAATCTGCTGCCAGATCAACCATCTCGCGGCGATAAGCGATGACGATATTACGCTCTGGATCATGTCCCCGGGAGGGTCTGTATTGGCAGGTTCCGCCATTCTGGATACGATGACAGCCTGCAAATGCGACTTCAGAACGGTCGTGATGGGCAGCGCCGCTTCTATGGCTGCGGTAATCGCTTCGTCCGGCACCAGAGGGAAAAGGTTCATAGGGGCCAATTCCGGAATGATGATCCACCAGGCACTGGGTGGTTTTTCGGGTCAGACAGCGGACATTCTCCGAACGGCTCAGTATATCGAAAAAATCAACAATCGCCTTTATGGGATCCTGGCCTCCAATACGGGGGTAAGCGTTGAGAAAATTGCGGCCGATTGTGACAGAGACTATCATTTGAATTCAGATGAGGCTATTGCGTACGGTCTGGCAGACCACATCTTCCATGGATTTGAGGAGGAATAGAATGTAAAAGTATTCGGGCGGGGGCGAATCCGCGGCAGAGAAAAAGGGACATTTTTGTTGGAATTTTCGGGGAAATGTACTATAATATTTTTTGCATACGGAATGATCAAATATGTGTGAGAAGCGCGTGAAAAAAGAAAACGCGTGACATGGTGCGGAAGGGGAAGAATACAGATGCGGAAAAAGAAAAGATGGATCTTTACAGCGGCGGCAGCTGCCGTGAGCGCGATGCTCCTGGTGGGCACAGGCGCCGCGCAGGAGAGCGGGGCGGATCCCTCAAACACCGATGTGCAGGAAATGGCGCAGACAGACGGGAAGGTGTCCATTGGACTGGAGGCGTTGTCTGAAAAGACAACAGAGCTTCTCTCCGGGGAGGACGCGCAGTCTGCGGGAGAGAACGCACTGCCTACGGGAGAGATCGCACCGCCCACAGGAGAGATCTCCCCGCCCTCCGGCTGGATGGGGCCCACCGTGGTCATAGACGCAGGGCACCAGGGGCCGGGGCAGGATATGAGCGGCACAGAGCCCAACGGGCCGGGCAGTTCGGAGATGAAGGCGCGCATTGTGACCGGCACAACGGGCCGGACCACCGGGCTGCCGGAGTACGAGCTGAACCTGAACGTGGCGCTGCTTTTGCAGGAAGAACTGCTGATGCGCGGCTATCAGGTGGTGATGACCAGAGAGACCCAGGATGTGAATTTAAGCAACATAGACCGGGCCACCATCGCCAACGAGTCCGGCGCGGACATCATGGTGCGCATCCATGCCAACGGCGTGGACGACGCCAGCGTGAGCGGGGCGCTGTGCATGGTGCCGTCCGCATCCAACCCGTATGTGGGCTATATGTATAACGAGTGCGGCACCCTGGGACAATGTATTGTGGACGCCTACTGTGAGGCCACGGGCCTGAAAAACGACGGGCTTCAGGAAGTGGACAACATGACGGGCATCAACTGGAGCCAGATCCCGGTGACCATCATCGAGATGGGGTTTATGACAAACGAGGGGGACGACCTCTACATGGCGGATGGAAATAACCAGCAGACCATGGCGGCGGGGATCGCCGATGGCATAGACCGGTATTTCCAGCAGTGAGCGGGGCAGACTGGCCCGTGAAAAACACGGCGGAAAACCGGAAAGAAAAGGAAAACCGGGAAGAACGGCCCGCGTATTTTCAGGAGGCCCTGGCGGACTTCCTGCACGACGCGGCCAGCGGCGATGCGGTGCGCCACTTGCTGGAGCTGGGCTACACCACCAACGCCATCATGGAGCGGCTGGACTTTCCCACGCCACGGGAGCGGGTGGAAAAAATGGTGTACCGTTCGCTTGTGGAGCGGGGCGTCCTGCTGGAAGAACTGCCGCTGCCGGAGGAGGCGTTCCGAGCGGTTCCCTTTCGGGCGGCGCGGGCGGATAGATCGTTTCACGCGCAGCTGTACCGCACCCTGCGGGAGCGCATCCAGATCAACGGGGAAGAAAACTCCTGCGCGGCCTGCCCCTTCGGGATGATCCGCCGCGACCGGGAGGCGCGCCTGGCGGCCCTGACGGCCTGCCTCACGGCAAAAGAGCGGGATTATCTGCTGGGGATCCCGTGGAAACCGCAGCCTCTGTACCATCGCCTGGATGACCGCATGCTGGAGATCGCCTCCTGCATGGCTTCCCAGCCCGGACAGAGCTGGAAATTTTTCTTTGCAAAACAAAAAGAAGTACTTTTGGTGGAAGCCGCGGCCGAAAGCAGAGCGGATGGATAGCTGCCGACAGCAGGAAGCAGACAGAGGATCCGCATAAGCCGAAAGCCGGCGGATAACAATAACAAAATATAAAAAAGAAAAGGAGAAAAGAGAGATGGCAAACAAGTATGCAGGAACCAAAACAGAACAGAACTTAAGGGCGGCGTTCGCCGGGGAGAGCCAGGCGAGAAACAAGTACACGTATTTCGCCAGCGTAGCGAAAAAAGAGGGCTTCGAGCAGATCTCCAGCCTGTTTACAAAGACGGCGGACAACGAGAAAGAACACGCAAAGATGTGGTTCAAAGAGCTGGCGGAGTTAGGGAACACCGCGCAGAACCTGGCGGCCGCGGCGGACGGCGAGAACTACGAGTGGACCGATATGTACAAGACCTTCGCGCAGGAAGCGGAAGAAG
>CANRKY010000097.1 GCA_947631355.1 uncultured Marvinbryantia sp. | reverse complement strand
AACTGCTACTTTTTTTTGAAAAAATGGCAGAAAAATGTAATTGGGGCTAGCCGCCGCGCTAGCGGCTTGGTACAATATTCCTGCAGACGCAGAAAAAAGCGCCAGCCTGTCGGTAATGACAGCGTGGCAGCTAAAGTGCCGCAGTTACAGAAATGACACTTTCACTACATTGCCGATCCGCTATATTGGATGTATGGTTTTGCCGGATTTGGAACATAATGATAGCAAAATCTTTCATCAGTGATGAACGGGTATATACATGGCTTGTGGACAAGTGGGAAGTGTTTGCAGACTAATGTAAGTCTGCAGCTGGTTTCCTACTCAGATGGAGCAGATATGGAGGTTGCGGGATGCAGAAATTTTCCGGGAAAACGGTGTACAGAGGCATTGCCATGGGGCCGGCAGTTGTTTTGAAAAAGGCGGACGAGCAGGTGAAGCGCACCGGGATCGTGGATGCGGAGGCAGAGATCGCGCGAGTTCATAAAAGTCTGGAGCAGTCGAAAGAGCAGCTTCAGCAGTTATACGAGAAAGCCGCGGCGGAGGTTGGAGAAGCGCACGCCGCTGTCTTTGAGGCCCACCAGATGATGCTGGAGGACGAGGATTTCCTGGAAGCGATTTACAGCATGATCCGCTCCGAGATGGTGAATGGGGAATATGCGGCGGCCACAATAGGTGAGAAGTTTGCACAGATATTTGCGGATATGGAAGATGACTATATGCGGGCACGCGCCGCGGATGTGCGGGACATCACCAATCGTCTGATCCGGAATCTGAGCGGCAGCCAGCAGACGGATCTGCACGCCGCGCAGCCTTCCGTTATTGTGGCGGAAGATTTAAGCCCCAGCGAAACCGTGCAGATGAACAAAGAAAAGATCCTGGCTTTTGTGACGGTACACGGATCCACAAATTCTCACACGGCCATTTTGGCGCGTATGATGAACATCCCCGCTCTTGTGGGGGTGCCCCTGGATCTGGAGAAGATAAAAGACGGTATGCAGGTGATCGCAGATGGGATAACCGGCGAGGTGATCGTGGAACCCACCGCTGCGCAGGCTTTGGAGGCGGAGAAAAAGATCGCGGACGAACGGGAGAAAGCGCGGCTCCTTCTGGAACTAAAAGGAAAAGAGAATGTCACACACGATGGGAAGCACATCCAGGTGTTCGCCAATATCGGCGGAGTGGGAGATGTGAGGTATGTGCTGGAAAATGACGCGGGCGGCATCGGCCTGTTCCGCAGCGAGTTTTTGTACCTGGGAAGAAACGATCTGCCCACGGAAGAAGAACAGTTCCAGGCTTATCGGCATGTGCTGCAGGCTATGGGCGATAAAAAAGTGATCATCCGCACACTGGATATTGGGGCTGATAAAAAAGCGGATTATTTACATCTTGGGCAGGAGGAAAATCCGGCCCTGGGATATCGCGCTATCCGCATCTGCCTGACGCAGACGGATGTGTTTAAAACGCAGCTGCGGGCATTGCTGCGCGCATCGATGTACGGAAATCTTTCTGTGATGTATCCCATGATCATTTCCGTGGATGAGGTGCGAAAAATCCTTGATATTGTGTATGAAGTGAAAAAAGAACTGGATGCGGAAGGCGTTTCTTACAAAATGCCGGAGCAGGGCATTATGATCGAGACGCCGGCCGCCGTGATGATCTGCGATGAACTGGCGGAACTGGTTGATTTTTTTAGCATCGGGACAAACGACCTGACGCAGTACACACTGGCGATCGATCGTCAGAATGAAAAACTGGACAACTTTTATGATCCCCATCACCCGGCGGTTCTAAAGATGATCCGGATGATAGCGGAAGGCGCCCACAGATGCGGAAAATGGGTGGGAATCTGCGGGGAGCTGGGGGCGGATCTGGAGCTCACGGAAACGTTTATAAAAATGGGGATCGATGAACTGTCAGTATCCCCGTCTATGGTGCTGCCTCTGCGAAAACGTATCCGAGAACTATAGGGTACGATCATTTGCAGAAAGTGACCGTTTGTAGTTAAGCTGCTGGCTGTAGAGTGCGGCTGTTTTGCAACGGAGCCCCTGCGATGGTCTCTACTCGTCCCAGCCGTCTGTAAATCGTAAAGTGACGGCAATGTTGCGCACGATATCGCCCTCCTCCAGGGCCATGTCGCTCTCATCAGAAATAGAGGGAAGCGGGCAGTCGTCCTCCAATTCCACGGTAAGCCATTCTCTGGCGGCATCATTGGCATTGTCTACAGCTTCTTCCAGAGTGTCGCCCTCCACGGCACAGTCCTCAAGATCCGGGAAAAAGCCCCGGTAAGTTCCAGATTCAGTTTTTCGGAAGATGGCCGGATAAATAAATTTCATAGAAGATACTCCTCTTATTGACATTTTTAGAAAACAGAATGATGCGGGATGCCTGGCAATCAGATATTTGCCTATGCATCTGCATATATTCCTGCATACATTTTTCATCATAACATGTATTGCAGATAATTGCTATCACTTTTGAGAAAATCATGTAATGGTGGATGGCGCTTATGGTTTTGAAGAAAAATAAAGAGAGACATATAACGGGAAAAAGGTTTGCCATAACCGAAAAACTATTATAAGATGGTTGTGAGAGGACGTAATCTGGGAAATGCCACAGAGCAATGTGAGGGATGATACAAAGTAATGTGGGAAATGCCGCAGAGTAATGTGAGAAATGATACAGAACAAAGTGAGGGTTGAAGCAGCATAATGCGAGAAATACTGCAGAATAATGTGAGGAATGATACAAAGTGATGTAAAAAATACTGCAGAGTAATGTGAGAAATGATACAGAACAAAGTGAGGATTGAAACAGCATAATGCGAGAAATGCCACAGAACAATATAGGAAATGAAACATCGTAATATGAAAAAATACATAGAGTCGCGGGGAAAGGATACAGAAAAGTATGAGTACAGAGGGAAAAGAGAAAAAGATCGCAGTTGTCGGACTGGGCGGCGTGGGCGGCTACCTGGCCGGAATGTTGGGAAGCGCCTGTCCGCATGTAACTTTTGTGGCCAGAAACGAGCGGCTGGAGGCGATCCGGAAAAATGGCCTGGTGCTGCACAGTGAATATAGTGGAGAACGGATTGTCAGGCCGGAAAAAGCAGTGCCGTTGGAAGAACTGGAAACACAGGATTATATATTTCTCTGTGTAAAAAATTACTCTCTGGAGAAAGCCTGTGCGGATCTGGCTCATGCAGTATGTGATGATACGGTGCTTGTTCCGGTGATGAACGGAGTGGATCCTGCAGACAGGGTGCGCCGTTTTCTTGGAAAGGGAACGGTGGTCGATGCATTGATTTATATTGTCTCATTTGCAAACAGTGACTTTTCGGTTACGCAGCAGGGAGACTATGCGAATCTGAAAATCGGAACGAGAAATGGCGATGCAAAAGAGCAGCAGGCGGTGAGAGAAGTTTCTGGAATCTTATCGGCGGCGGGGATCGATCACGCAGTGGCAGAGGATATCGAACTGGAAATCTGGAAAAAATATATTTTGAATTGTGCCTTTAATGTAACTACGGCATTTTATGATCATTCCATCGGAGCGGTGCGGAGCGATGAAAAAAAGGCTGCCGAATATGAAGCGCTGGTGAAAGAAGCCTGCCAGGTGGCGGTGGCAAAGGGGGTCCCGATAAAACCGGAACACAGAGATTCTATCATTGACCGGTTTTATCACGCCTATGCGGATGAGGCATCCAGCTCCCTGCAGCGGGATGTGCATGAACACAGGCAGTCCGAGTTGGAGACTTTTAGCGGATATCTCGTGCGGGAAGCACAAAAACTGGGGATTCCCGTGCCAGTGTCCAGACGGATGTACGAAGGCCTAAAAAATAAAACATCCAACTAAAGAGAAACGGAAAGGAAAGAGGAAAACGGAATGGACTTTTTAAGATTTTTGGAAGGGATCCGAACGCCGGTGGCCGATTCTTTCTTTTCAGCCATCACATATTGCGGAGATGTACTGTTTTTTATGGCGGTGGCCATTGTTGTATTTTGGTGTGTGAGCAAGAAAAGCGGATATTACATTTTGACGGTGGGCTTTTTGGGAACCATCGCCAATCAATTTATGAAACTGTGGTTTCGGGTTCCTCGCCCGTGGGTTCTGGATCCGGAATTTACCATTGTGGAGAAGGCACGTGCCGCGGCCACCGGATATTCGTTCCCATCCGGGCATACGCAGAATGTAGTGGGCACGATGGCTTGTGTGATGTTTATTACAAATAAAAAGTGGCTCCGTGCAGGAGCGGTTGCTCTGATGCTGCTGGTGCCTTTCTCGCGGATGTACCTGGGATGCCATACACCGGCAGATGTAGCCGTGGCTTTTGTGCTGGCGCTGGTTCTGGCGGTGATGCTCCGCCCGCTGGTCACTGCGGAAAATCACAGACTGATCCTGGGCAGAGTGCTGTTTCTTTCCATTATTGTGTGTATTGTCTATTGGGCGTTTGTTACCTTTTATCCATTCCCGGCGAATATAGATCAGGCGAATTTGATGGAGGGAACAAAAAATGCGTATACATTGCTGGGGTGCCTGCTGGGGCTTGTCGTATCCAAAACGCTGGATGAGCGCTGGCTGAATTTCCCGGTAGAAGCGGTCTGGTGGGCACAGATTTTAAAAGCAGCGATTGGATTTGGCCTGCTTCTGCTGATCCAGACGTTTGTAAAAATTCCGCTCCGGGCAGTTTTGCCAGATTATGTGGCGGATATGCTGCGATATTTTCTGATGGTCTTCTTTGCGGGAACGGTGTGGCCTCTTACCTTTCCGTGGTTTTCCAAATTGGGGCGCGGAAATGTAAAGGAGAAGACACGTAAAAGAGAAGACACATAAGAAATGATGCATAAAAAAGAAGACGCATGGAGGGGAAAAGATGAGAAGTTTAAAAGTTGCTATGCTGCAGATCCTTCCCGCCGGGACTTTGGAGGAAAATCTGCAAAAAGGGCTGGAATATTGTAAAAAAGCAAAAACGCTGGGCGCGGATATCGCGGTGTTTCCGGAAATGTGGAGCACGGGGTATTGCATCTCGGAAGACGGGGAAATCCTGAAAAAGAGTGCCATCGCGCGGGACAGTGAGTTCGTGCAGGCTTTTGGCAGAGCTGCGAAAAGGTTTGACATGGCGGTGGGCATCACCTTCCTGGAATCTTTCGAACCGTTTCCCAGAAACACAATTTGTCTGTTTGACCGCTTCGGGAAATTGGCGCTCACATACGCAAAGGTACATACCTGCGATTTTGGTGACGAGCGCAGGCTCTGCCCGGGAGAGGATTTCTATGTGTGCGATCTGGACACCATAAAGGGAACGGTAAAAGTGGGGGCGATGATCTGCTATGACAGGGAGTTTCCGGAGAGTGCCAGGATCCTGATGCTAAAAGGTGCGGAGATTGTTTTGGTGCCCAATGCCTGTCCCATGGAGATCAACCGCATTTCTCAGCTCCGGGGAAGGGCCTATGAAAATATGATGGGGATCGCAACGGTGAATTATCCAACGGGGCAGCCGGACTGCAATGGACATTCCACGGCTTTTGATGGGATCGCCTATAGGCCGTCCGAACACGGCTCAAGGGATACGCTGCTCATAGAGGCAGGGGAGAGGGAAGGCATTTACCTGGCGGATTTCCCGATGGACGAGATGCGGGCGTACCGGAGCCGGGAAGTGCATGGGAACGCATATCGCAGGCCGGAAAAATATCATCTGCTTATTGCGGAAGAAAAACAGGAGCCGTTTATCCGGGAAGACTTCCGAAGCTGAATGGTCAGAGAGAAAAATACAGAAAAATATGGATACGCTGATGGAAGAAGACGAAAAACCGAAATGGTTTCTATAAATGTGTTTTGTCCAAAAGGGCAGAACAGAAATCGATAGAGACGAAAAGTGATAGAAATAAAAGCAGAAGAAATAAAAGTAAAAGAAATGATAAGCGATGGAGATGAAAAGCAAAAGGAATGAAAAGTAAAAGAAATGAAAAGTAAAAGAAATGATAAGCGATAGAGATGGAAAGCAATGAAAATGAAAAGCGATAAAAACGGCACAGGCTGTATGCTCTGCCCGCGAAACTGCGGTGTGAACCGTGCGGCGGGAGAACATGGGGTCTGCCGAGTGACCGGCACGGAGATATACGCGGCCCGCGCAGGATTACATATGTGGGAGGAACCCTGTATTTCCGGGATCCAGGGCTCCGGGACGGTCTTTTTCACGGGCTGTCCGCTGCGGTGCGTGTACTGCCAGAATTATGTGCTGTCCAATGCGCAGGCGGGGATCCCGGTTTCCAAGGCGCGCCTCGCGCAGACTTTTCTGGAACTGCAGGAAAAAGGCGCGGCGAACATCAATCTGGTAACCCCCACGCACTATACGCCTCAGATCATCCGCGCGCTGCACAGGGCACACAAAGATGGTCTGCACATTCCCATTGTGTACAACTGCGGCGGATATGAAAAGGTGGAAACCCTTGCCCTGCTGGACGGTGTGGTGGACATTTATCTGACAGATTTTAAATATATGGACTCCCGGATCGCCGCGAAATATTCCGGGGCGGCGGATTATCCTCAGAGGGCAAAAGAGGCTCTGGAAGAAATGGTGCGGCAGCAGGAAAAAGCGGTTTTTGACGAAGCCGGAATGATGCAAAAAGGAGTGATCGTGCGACACCTTCTTTTGCCGGGTCACACAAAAAATGCCATGGAAGTGGTAAAATATGTGTATGAGACATACGGAGATCGAGTGTATCTCAGCCTGATGAACCAGTACACGCCCCTTCCCCATGTGGAAAAATGGCCGGAGCTGAACCGCAAAGTCACAAAACGAGAATACGAAAAGTTGGTAGATTATGCCATTTCCCTGGGCGTGGAAAACGCATTTATCCAGGAGGGAGAGACAGCTGCGGAGAGCTTTATCCCAGCCTTTGACGGAACAGGGCTGCGCGGTTGATCCGCGCCGCCAGTGTTTTCCAGCGCGGAAATATATTTTACAGGGAGGCACTTTTTACAAACGCCTCAAAGATTTTCCTGCAGTGGTCGTCTGTCCGGTAGGCAAATTCCGGGTGCCACTGCACGGCCCACACAAATTTTTTCTCCGGCAGACATACGGCTTCTGTGAGGCCGTCTGTGGAACGCGCCATCACCTGCAGGCAGGCGGCGGTTTCCTTTATGGCCTGATGATGATAACTGTTGACAGACATCCGCTCCGTCTGCAAAAGCTCGCCTAAAGGGGAGCTTTTTTCAATGCGCACCTCGTGAACCGGCATGTCATAAGGCGGCGTCTGGTGGTGATTCACCTGGGATGGCCGCTGAGCGGGCAGATCCTGATAAAGGGTGCCGCCCAGGGCGGCGTTTAAAAACTGGATGCCGCGGCAGATACCCAGCAGAGGTTTGTCCGATGCCAGCACTTCCTCTAGGAGCAGGCGTTCCATGGCGTCCCGCGCGGGGCTGGTCTCCGCGCACTGGGGGATCGGTTCTTCCCCGTATAATGCCGGAGACACATCATGCCCGCCGGTAAAAAGAAAAGCGTCACACATTGCGGCAAGCTGCCGGATTTCCTGCGGATCGTCTGTGAGAGGCAGCATAATGGGAAGCCCGCCCGCCTGCGCCACGCCGCCCATATAGCCCGGCAGCATCCAGAGGCTTTCCTTTTCCGTATCTACAAGCGGCGTCACCCCGATGACCGGCTTTTTGCAAAGAATCTTTTCCATCAATATCCCTCCCGTGTGAAGCATAATTCGAATAACCGCCTATATTATCATTAAAAAAACTGGATTTGTCAATAGAAAAAACGGAGATGCGCGGGAAAAGAAAACCTTGTCACAAAAGCGTAAATTATGGTATCTTAGGAAAGAAGATTTTCTTCGGCAAAAGCGGCGGCGGATGCCGGGAAAATGTTAAAAAAAATTGCAAATCATTAAAAAACCATAAAAGCCGTTGACTTATTTTTCGTGCATTGTAAAATAGGTTTCATACAGAAAAAATTACAGGGGGCGGCGGGATGTTTGGATATGTGATCTGTAATAAAACAGGGCTGTCGGAAGAAGAACTTGCGCGGTACCGCAGTGTATACTGCGGCCTTTGCCGCTGCATCGGCGAGCGCCACGGGCAGCTCCAGCGCATGAGCCTGAATTATGATATGACATTCCTGGTGCTCTTTTTGTCCTCGCTGTATGAACCGCGGGAGGCGGAGAAGGAGTTCCGATGCGCCCTGCACCCGTATCCGAAAAAAAAGGCGCTGGAAAATAAATTTACGGAATATGCGGCGGACATGACTGTCATGCTGACTTATTATAAGTGTCTGGACGACTGGCAGGACGAGCATAAGCGCACAAAGTATCAGTACGCGAAGCATCTGGAGGACAGTTTCCAAAAGGTGAAGGAGCAGTATCCCAGGCAGAGCCGCATGGTGGAGGAGTCCATAGCGCAGCTGGCGGAGATTGAAAAATCGCGCCAGTCGGTTCCGGACAACGCGGTGAACTGTTCCGGGAAAATGCTCTCGGAGCTTTTTGTGTACGAGGAGGATTTCTGGAGCAACAGCCTGCGCAGATTTGGCTATGAACTGGGGCGCTTTATCTATCTGATGGACGCGGCCATGGATTATAAAAAGGACATCAAAAACAGAAATTACAATCCGCTGGTGGGTATGGGAAAGAAGCCGGAGGAGATGGAGGAGACGCTGACGCAGGCGATCGGAAATGCCACACATCAGTTTGAGAAACTGCCGCTGATCCAGGACGAGCACCTGCTCCGGAACATATTGTACGGCGGGGTGTGGCAGCAGTACTACGCGAAGATATTGGGAAAGGAGAAGTCACATGGTTGACGATCCGTATAAGGTCCTCGGAGTGTCGAGAAACGCCACCAAAGAGGAAATAAAAAAAGCATACCGGCAAAAGGCGAAGGAATATCATCCCGACCTGCACCCAAACGACCCCACGGCGGCGGAAAAGATGAACCAGGTCAACGAAGCGTATGATATGCTGAACAATCCGGAAAAATATGCCAGACAGCAGCGCGCCTACCAGAGCCAGGGAAATCCCTACGGCCAGCGCTCAGGCAGCTACGGAAGTTATGGCGGCCAGGGCAGCTACGGCGGCTCAGGCGGTTATAGTGGATCGGGCGGTTATGGCGGATCGGGCGGTTACGGCAGCCAGGGCAGCTATGGCGGCTCAGGCGGTTACGGCAGTCAGGGCAGCTACGGCGGCTCAGGCGGTTACGGCAGTCAGGGCAGCTACGGCGGCCAAGGCGGTTA
>CANRKY010000096.1 GCA_947631355.1 uncultured Marvinbryantia sp. | reverse complement strand
GCCCACCGCCAGGTTGTCGTCCTCGCGGTTGTAGATCAGGTATTCATCCGCGATCTCTGTGTTGGTCACATCGATCCCCTCGTACTGCAGCGCGATGGAAAGAGACGTCACCTCGCAGCCGGTGGGAAGCTCCGGCTCCTGAAAGATCTCCGGGGCGTCCAGATATTTTTCCGAGGGCAGTTCTTCCGCCGGAAGAAG
The DNA here is from genome assembly GCA_947631355.1 of uncultured Marvinbryantia sp. Lineage (GTDB taxonomy): Bacteria > Bacillota > Clostridia > Lachnospirales > Lachnospiraceae > Marvinbryantia. Next base: position 9,193 of record CANRKY010000096.1, on the reverse strand, counting down.
TGCAAAGTCCCGCGCGGCGTCCTCCGCGTTGAAGACGTCGAAATCCTCGATGGCGTACTCCCGGTTCTTCTTCTTTCTGCGCTCCGTCTGCGCCTCGCCTTCCCCGCCATCCGGCAGATAAACGCTCCCATCCGCGGCAGGCACATCTGTATAGTACGGGTCGGTGTAAACCGGATTGGTGTAGACCGGCTCCGTGTAGGAGGGTTCTGTGTAGGAGGGTTCTGTATAGGATGGTTCTGTGTAGGACGGTTCCGTGTACGGCGCTTCTGTGGCCGGCGCCTCGGTGTAGGGCGCCTCCGTGGTCACAACGTCCGGCACCGGCACAGCGCCGGGATCCTGGTAATCGTCCTGCGGCACGTCGCCGCCTCCAAAGGGATCATCCCCGATAAAAATGTCTTCCTCCGAGCATACTGTCTCCGGGCCTGCCGCAAGCGAGATCATCAGCCCGCAGGCAAGCGCAAACGAAACATATTTTTTCCAATTCATAAGAAACGTCTTCCTTTCGTACTCTTTCCTATTATTCTATTGCTGCTTCACATAAACAATGCCAAACGCTCCGGTGCCGATATGGCTGCCAATGGTGGCGCCGATTCCCCGCAGCTTTGGCGCGCCGAAATCCATTCCGTTCTTTTTGAGGTACTGGATGAAAGCAGCGCAGTTCTTTTTGTCGTATGCATAAATGAAATAGACCGGGTAAGCCCTGTCGGGAGCTTCTTCCTGCAAAATTCCGGCAATCTGCTTAAATGCATGGCGCATGCCGATCTGTTTGCCGCAGAGCAATACCGCCCCGTCCTCGGCCAGGGTGATCACTGGCTTCAAGTTCACCAGATTTCCCAGCATAGCCTGCCCCTTGGAGAGACGTCCGCCCTTCTGCAGATACTCCAGCGTGTCCAGGCCGGCATACAGCCGGATGCGCGGCTTTAATGCCTCCAGCTCCTCCACGATCTTTTCTGCATCGCATCCCTGATCCCGCAGGAAAACCGCGCGGTCTACCAGGAAGCGCATGGCCAGCGTGGCGTTCTGGCTGTCCACAATATAGATGTTGTCGTACTCCACCATATCCTTTGCGACCATCGCGCTCTGGATCGTCCCGCTGAGCACTCCTGCGATCAGAATAATGATCACGGTATCTCCCGCCGCCTTCGCCTCCTCAAAGCACCGGATAAATGCAGTGGGCGCCGGCTGCGAGGTTTTCGGGAACTCTTTATTTTCCAGCAGTTTTTCATAAAACTGCTCTTTTGTCAGATTCACTCCATCCTGATACTGCTCCTCCCCGAATGTTATGGTCATGGGGATACAGGTGATCTGGCGCCGTTCGATCTCCTGCGCGGAATAATCCGCCGCAGAGTCCGTGATAATGCGTATTGCCATTTTTATTCATTCCTTTCCGTTTTAAGCAATAGAACCCGCACTATAGTACTCCCGGAACTGCTCCAGACGCACTGGCCTGGAATAGTAGAATCCCTGGTGCAGCAGTTTGGGGTACTGGAGCAGATAGTTGCGTATCTGATCGGTCTCCACGCCCTCCGCACACACCTTGACATCGATGCTTTCCGCACACTGCACCACTGATCTCACGATCGCCTGATCCGCGGCGTTCCCCCGCACGTTGGCCACGAACGACTGATCGATCTTGATATTATCCACCGGGAGCTGCCGCAGCAGACTCAGGGAGGAGAATCCCGTGCCGAAGTCGTCCAGAGCGATGGAGATTCCCTGCGCGTGGAAATAGTTCATGACCTCCCGCAGATACTCCATGTCCAGCGCGCGGCAGCGCTCCGTGAGCTCCAGGCAGAGATTGCGGGCCGGAAAGCCCGTCTCATGCAGAACCTCCATGACCGCGCCCTGAAATTCCCGCCGCACAAGCTGCGAGTAGGACACGTTCACATGGATCATAAAGTTCGGGTCATAGGTAAGCATCTCCCGCATCTCGATCAAGGCCTGCCGCAGGATCCAGTTCCCCAGCTTGAAGAAGCAGGAGTCGTCCTCGATCAGCGGGATGAAGATCCCGGGAGACACCTCTCCAAACGGCTCCCAGTTCCAGCGCAGCAGCGCCTCCGCGCCCACAACGCGTTTTTTTGCGGCGTGGATGAGCGGCTGATAGACCAGGTAGAACCCGGCGCAGTCGTTCGCCACACTCTGGCGCAGGGTGTGAAGCAGGGCCAGCACCCGCTCGTTGGAGCCGAACATATTGCCGCCCATTTCTTCCCTGCAGATAATGTGATAGGTATTTTTTCCCTTTTCCTTTGCCTGATATTTCGCCTCCGCGGCCTGGTGCATCAGGCTGCTGAAGCTCAGCTGACGCCCGCTGTCCACCGCAACGCCAATGCTGCACGGCAGCGGCATCTGCATATTCGCCATATGGCTGAAATAGCCTTCGTTTAATTTTTCCAGAACCAGAGATACCAGCTTGCGCACGCTCTCTGTGCTCTCCACGTTTTCTATGCAGAAGGTGAAGTCGTCTCCGCTGCTCCTGCCCACCGCGCCGGGAATAGTTTCTTCCAGCACAGACGCCACAAACCGGATACAGTGGTCGCCCTCCAGGTGCCCGAACTGATTGTTGATCTCCCGGAAATCATCCACATCCACATAGCCCACCGCGATGCGGCTCCCGCTCTGGGCGGCGCGGCTGATCTTTTCCTGTATCTCTTTTTCGATGGCTTTCTGGTTCTTCAAGCCGGTCAGCGGGTCGCGCTCGGCCTGCTGGATCTCGTACCGCTCCTGCTCCACATAGTCCAGCAGCGCGTTGGTCTTTTCCGCGAGGAAGCCCATCTCATCCTTCCCCATCTCCTTCACCCGCAGAGAATAGTTCTGTTCTTTCTGCACCCGATCCAGCACATCGGCGATGCGGTTGATCGGTCTTGTGAGGCGTTTTGACAGGAAATAGGAGGCGATGATCAGCACCAGCGCCACGCAAGCCACTACCACCATGACCAGCTGCGCGTAACTGTTTACGCCAGCCTTATATACACTCAGATTCACCGAGAGCCGGATGCCCCACTCTGTGTCCGCGAAATCAGAAAAATAAGTCAGGTAGGTATCCTTTCCCATTTTGTAGGAGATCATGCCGGAATGAGTGGTCTCGTGGTCCACCGCGTTCCACGCCTTTGTAAAGTTCTCCCGCTCTTTTTCGCTGGTGGCGTACTGTGTGCGCGACTCATCTTCCTTTGGGGTGCCCGCCGTGATCAGCTTTCCGTTCCCGTCCAGCAGATACAGGGTTCCGTCCTCCCAGAGGCCGGTCTCACTGCGGATATGGTCGAAGTAGGTGGCCGGGATCTCCTCGATGATATAGCCGATGATCTCGCCCTCATATTCCACGCTCTCCACAGCCGCGATCATGCGCTGCGTGCCGTCTTCTGTGTGCCGCTCATAGATGTTGCCAAGCGCAAAGCCGCCGTCTCTGTAATTCACATTTGCGGCTTTCAGCCCTCCCTCGTCGGCGATGGCGTCCTGGTCGCTCACAGCAACGGCTTTAAATTCACTGTTTAATATGGACATACTTTGAAGACATGTTGTATGTTCGATGGTGGCATACATCATGTCTTTCATATACTGGATCTGTTCTTCGCTCTGTCTCTCCCGCTTCCCCAGGCTGGCCAGCAGCGCATCTTTCAGCATAGAATACTCGGCGATCCGCAGCATCTCCTGCTTTCTGGATACACAAAAATCGTTGATCTCCATGATCTGTGCGCCGCTGATCGCGGTGAGGTCGTCCCGGAGCACGCGCTCCACGCGCCTGTCGTTCTCGCGGATCATGATAGCCCCGAAAACGCAGATGGGAAGGAGGGTAAAGAGCAGCAGCATACCGTATAGCATATACTTGATCTTGATCTTCATTGCATCCCCTCATTTGTCCTTATACAACAAACGATCCTCTCCAGATCCGTGGGACAGCCATATTCCTTAATAAATATTCTTTAAATAAATATTTCTAAATAAAAAGACAACGTCCCACTTATACTTACTATAGCAGACAATTGCCATAAAATCAAATCATTTCTTCCAGATAAATACAAAATTAAGAGATCAGTTCCGCAGATGATCGTTCAGCATTTTCATCAGCGCCGCCTTCTCCCGCGCGTCCGGATGCTCCGTTTCCCAGACGCTCAGTACCGCGCTGATGGGGTCGATGGCCTTCTCCGCGCCGATCTTGTAGCGCACCACATGAACCGCGCACACCGCGTCCTCCCTGTCGCACTGCGCGTAGTTTGACAGCCCGATCTGCCTGCACTCCTGGCGCGTCAGCGCGTATGTGCGGCAGGCGCTGTCCGGGAGCACGCTGTATCTGGACACGGCAGAGCGCCCGCCCAGGCACTCCGCGCCCCGCGGGATTTCTTCCAGATAATAGACCTTTTCCACCGGGTTTGCAAAAAATCCGTTGCACATATCAAACAGCTGCCTGCTGCTGCCCTGAAAGGAAAAATACTTCGCACCCCGGGAAGTCTTTACCAGCGGGAGCCCCAGAGACTCCAGCTCCAGCAGGTTCCGGGAGGCGGTCATGCGGGACATCCCCAGTTTTTCACTGATCTCGCGGCTGGATACCCACTGCCATTTTTCATAGATGGCAAGCAGCACCATTTTCTGTGCCGCAGGGCTGAACCCGGAAATGTGCAGCGGGGCGGCCGCGCGTTTTTTGCGCAGCGCCACGCCCAGGCAGGGAAGGTACAGATTGTCTTTTCCCAGCAGAAAAGGGATTCCCAGCTGGATCAGCCTGTCTTTCGCATAGCGCGTGGTTTCTTCCAGGCACAGCGCGCAGGGAATCTTTGTGTAGTGCTCCAGCTGGCGCCACTGTTTCTGCAGGGCTGAAAAAGACATGGCCTTCCGGGGGCACGCAAAGAGGATGTCCACTCCCTCCACTTTCCACACCTGCGCGTCAAACACTTCCCGCAAAAACAGCGGCATGGTGCGCGCGGCAGGAGAATCCGAGGGTTCCACCGCGGCGTGCAGCACCGATTCCAGGATCTGGGTGATATTTTCCATGATAAAGATAAACTCCTATTCTTACAGTAATTAAATTCTGTGTTGCTTTTTCAATAATCTCTATGCGGCAAACCTGTTCAGCAACTTCTCTGTGCCACAAACCAGCACAGCAGAATCTCATGCTGCAAACCAGCACAGCAGAATCTCATGCTGCAAACCAGCACAGCAGAATCTCATGCCACAAGCCAGCACAGCAAGCTCTCTGTACAGTAAAACAGCGCAGCCTTTTCTCTGGCTGCGCTGCATAGTCTGCACTGCGTTTTTTGTTATTCTGCCTTTGCAACAGCCGTGATGTGGGGATTCACGCCCTCGTACCAGTACAGGAAGCCCTCCATGTCGATCACATCGCCGATCTGAAGTTCTTTCACCGCCTTGTACACATCCGTGGTGTTGTCGCACAGATAAGACTCCACCGTGAAGGTGTAGGTCTCGCCGTTTAAGGAAACATTGAAGTACAGGTCATTTCCGTCCTCGCCGGAACCATCCCAGTTGTACAGGAACGCGGCCTCGTTTCCGTCCGCATCCTTGGAAGCCTCCACCGTCATGCCCTTAAAGGAAACAAACTGATTCTGGTGGTCGATCAGCTCGTCCGTTCCCAGAAGATCGGTCACATCCAGCACCGGAGCGATGTATTCGCCCTCCTCGATCTCGAATGTGGCGTCCACGATCTCCACCTCGCCGGACCACTCGGACTTAAAGCCGGTCACCTTGATCTTTGTGCCCACTTCCAGTTTCGCATAGTCTTCCTCAGAGCAGGCCATGTTGTACAGGAAGTACGCGCCGTCTCTGTCCTGCGTGTACACAGTGGCCTGGTCTTCCCACCAGGACTGCTTCGCCTGTACGTAGGTCTCCACCACCACTTCGGAATCCAGATCAGCCGCCACATATTCCTCGTAGGTCATAACGCCCTCCGATTTTACCTCGGTCTCGGCCTCTGTCTGTGCCTCGTCCTCCGCCATGCATGCGCCGCCGAAAGCCAGGCTGAATGAAAGTGTCAGTAATAAAGCCAGTTTTTTCATGTTTGATTTATCCTCCTTCTGAACGTTCTGTTCCGATTCATAAGCCTATTATACACGAAAACCGCAGGAAATCAATGACTAAAAAAATCTTTCTGCGCGCGTTTCCCGCCGCAGTCTTCACGCGGCACGCTTCTTCTTTTTCCACGCCTCCGCCGCCACATAGAGCAGGATCAACACCCAGGCAGCCGCCAGCGCAGCCAGCAGGATCACCGAGGTGACCGGCAGAGGGCCCAGATCGGCCGCCGTGTTCAGGCCCGCGCCCTGCCCCATTCCCTGGTCCAGGTGGTAAAGGGACTGCATATCCGCGTACAGCTTTGTGATGTAGGCATCGTCCACGGTCTGTTTCCGGCGGATGGATTTGGTCACATTCTCGATCATCTGCCCCGCGGCGTCCCGCAGCGATGCGGAGCCGTTGAACACCGGCGTCACAAAGGTATCCTCCGTGTGATCCAAAAGAAGCTGCGCCGCCTGGATCTTCACGTTGTAGTAGGTGCTGTTGTCCTCCCCGCACCGGGCGAGATAATCCTGATATTCCGCGGAGTCCTGGGCCTTCGCCGTGACCGGCACATAGCCCTCCGTCTGAGAATAGGCGATCTGCACCTCGTTGGTGAGCAGGTACTGGGCGAACAGCCAGGACGCCAGCACCTCCTGGGGATCCGCCTTGTTGAACACGCACACCGACGGTCCCTGGGAGATCATGCGGGGATGCTCCGGGTCAAACTGGGGAACCGGCAGCACCGCCGTCTCAAACTCCACGATCTTATCCGCGCTGATGTCGATCAATGGCGCGTCCGTGCCCATCCAGGTGGCCCCCGCCGTGGAGTCGATGGCAAACACGCACTGCCCCGCGTTCAGGAAATTGGCCGGATAGCTGGATATCTTAAATGTGGAGAACGCTCCGTTCTTTACGTGATCCGCGATGGTGTAGAGCAGTTCCTTTGTGGTATCGTTAAAGATCTGGATCTCCCCGTCCTGCGTGGAATAGCCCGCGTCCTTCTGCCGCAGCATCTGGATCATCATGTTATCCGTGGATTTGTAGATAAAGGGGATCATCACGTTCTGGCCGTTCAGTTCGTAAACGCCGTCCGCGTCCTTTTTGGCCGCCGCGTCCGCCACTTCCCAGACAAAATCCCAGGTGAGAACTTCCGGCAGCGTGTAGCCCAGCTTTTCCACATAGGTCTTGTTTACATAACACGCCTCCGTGGAGCGCATATAGGGGATGGCGTAGTAATTTCCGTCAAAGGAGCACTCCTCCAGGAACTGCGGGATGATCTCCTCCTGGGTAGGGCCGTCGAACGGCACCTCGCTGCCGCCCAGCCCGTAGCGCTCATCGGAAAACAATTCATTTAACGGCACCACGCTGTCGCCCCCGGTGAGGTATGTGGCGATGTGATCCGGATAGGTGATGCACACATTGGGCGTAGTGTCGGTGGAGATGTTGGTGATCACGTCATTGTAGATCCTGCCGTAATCCGTGTACAGCCGCATATTTACCGTGATGTTGGGAAAGTACTCCTCAAACGCGGCAATGGCGTTTTCATAGATGCGGGTCTGGGTCTTGTTGGTATCGTTCTTCGCCCAGAAGGTGATCTCAAAATTTCTGGATGTGTCAAACTGCTCCGGTATCGCAAAACTGCTGCGCTCTTTCTTCCCGTGGCACCCGGTGAGCGCCAGCAGCATCCCCAGCGCCAGCAGCGCGAACCCGCGCCGTTTTCTGTCTCGTCTCATCCTTTGGTTCCTCCCCTCGACACGCCTGCCATAATGGCCTTGCGGAACACTAGAAACAGCGCAATGAGCGGCACCGAGATCACCACCACCGCCGCCATCATGGCCGGGATGTTCTCGCGGCCGAACCCGCTCTCCCGGATTTCCTGGATGCCGTTGGACACCAGGAAATACAGTTCATCGTCCGTGACCAGCCTGGGCCACACATAGGAGTTCCAGCACTCAATGGCCTTCAGGATGGTGATGGTCACAATGGTGGGTTTGCAGATGGGCATCATCACCTTCCACAGATATTTCAGATCGGATGTGCCGTCCACCTTTGCCGCGTAATACAGCTGATCCGGCACCTGCTCAAAGTTTTCCTTCAGAAGATAAATGTAAAAGACCGATGTGACCGAGGGCAGGATAAGCCCGGTAAAAGTGTTGCGCAGATCCATGTTGGTGATGGTCACATAATTCGTGATGACCACCAGCTCGTTGGGTATCATCATCAGCGAGAGGAACAGTGTGAACACCAGGCTGTTCCCGCGAAAGTTCAGCCGCGCGAACGCGTAGGCCGCCAGCACCGTCACCAGCAGCATCAGGGCCGTGGTGCCCACCGTAAAGACGATGGTGTTGCTGAAATACCTGGCCAATGGCACGGTGGTGAACGCGTCCACATAGTTCTGCAGTGTGGGCGACAGTGTGAAAAGCTGCGGGATGTATTCGGAGTTGTATGCGCTGTAGCTCTTTACCGAGGACAGCACCATCCAGTAAAACGGAAACAGCACCACCAGCGCCCAAAACGTGAGCAGCAGATAGGTGGCTGTTTTTACCGCGATGCGGCGCGCCCTGTCCGCCCTTTCTATTTTTTCCAGTTTCTGTCTGTTATCCATGATCTCCTCCGGCGCAGTAGGCCTTTAATTGATATAGTACACGTGTTTTTTGCTCACCAGGAGGTTGATGCAGGTGATGGTGAGCACGATGGCAAAAAGAATGATGGCCGCCGCCGAGGCGTAGGACGGATATCCGCCGCTGCTGCCGTACAGCATGTCGTACACATAGCCCACAATGGTGTTCATCTGCGCCGCGTTCAGGTCTGTGCCGAACAGCGCCACCGCATCGCTGTACGCCTTGAACGCCCCGATAAATCCCGTGATGACCAGATACACCAGGGTGGGCGAGATCATGGGCAGGGTGATGCGGGTGAAAATGCGGAACTTAGAAGTGCCGTCCACCTTTGCCGCGTTGTAATAATTCTGATTCACAGACGCCAGAGCGCTGGTGAGGATCAGAATCTTGAACGGCATGACCACCCAGATGGTGTACAGGCAGAGCACGAACATCTTTGCCGCGTAGGGGCCGTCTATGAAATCCACCGGTCCTTTGCCGAACCAGCTCAGAAACAAGTTCACCAGCCCGTCCGTGTAGGGCGTCTTTTTAAACAGGATCATGAACACCATCCCCACCGCCAGCGTGTTGGTCACATA
>CANRKY010000095.1 GCA_947631355.1 uncultured Marvinbryantia sp. | reverse complement strand
CTTTGTGGGCGACCCCTACGATGTGACGGGAGCGGGCTGCTTTGCGCCGGCGCTGGCCGCCACGGCGGACGGGTATTTTGAGGCAAACGACATCGACTACCGCGCGTACGACATCACGGACACGGAATTTGAAGATCTGTTCGCCTATATCGCCGCTGATACGCCGGTGCTGGTGTGGATCACCATGTATATGATGGAGCCGGAGTTCACAGAGGAAGTGGGGGTATATAACGGCCGGGACTACCCGTGGTACCGCCAGGAGCACTGTGTGGTTCTCACCGGGTACAATATCTCAGCAGGCACCGTGATGGTGAACGATCCGCTGGAAGGTGTGATCGAGCGCGACATGAGCGCTTTCGCGTCCCTCTATGAGAGGACGGGGAAAAACGCCATGGTGGTGAAAGAGCAGGAGGGCCCGGAGCAGGTGCAGGTATCTCCGGTGACGACCCAGAGCGCTGCGGAAACCCAGAGCGAATCCGGCACGATCAGCCGCACCGAAGTGGGCGTTTAGGGAGAATGATGTAAAAATTGCATTAATAAGCGCAGAAAGTTTTATTAGGAAAGTAAAAAAATATATGATAAAATGAACAAAAAATAAAAACAGGTGAGGCAGTGCGGCCAACAGCCTGTTTTTATATTTAAGAAGGAGGAGAAACGTTATGGTAGAAATGATCACCAAGATCAACGGGGCGGTCAATGGCTTCGTGTGGGGCATACCGATGCTGGTGCTTCTGGTTGGAACCGGCATTTTGATGACCTGCCTCACAAAATTTTTCCAGCTCTCCCATATCGGGCACTGGTTTAAAAACACCATTGGCGGCGTGTTCAGCGACAAGAATATCACAAAACACACAGAGGATGGCGACCATTCCATCAGCCAGTTCCAGTCGCTCTGCACGGCGCTGGCGGCAACCATCGGCACCGGAAACATTGTGGGCGTGGCGTCCGCTCTGATCAGCGGCGGCCCCGGCGCGATCTTCTGGATGTGGGTAGTAGCCTTTTTTGGCATGATGACAAATTACTCGGAGAATGTGCTGGGCATTTATTATCGCCGCAAAAACAGCAACGGGGAGTGGAGCGGCGGCGCCATGTACTATCTGCGCGATGGTCTGGGCTCCAAGAAGGGATGTAAAGTGATCGGCCTGGTTCTGGCCACGCTGTTTTCCTGTTTCTGTCTGCTGGCCAGCTTTGGCATCGGCAATATGAGTCAGATCAATTCCATCGCGGGCAACATGAAATCCGCATTTGGGATACCGAACCTTGCAACGGGCATTATCCTGATGGTGCTGGCGGGCCTCGTGATCGTGGGCGGCTTAAAGAGGATCGCGGCCGTGGCGGAGAAGATCGTTCCGTTTATGGCCATCGCCTATGTGCTCGGCGCGCTGGTGATCTTCTTTGCGAACATTGACAAGGCGGGCGCTATTTTCGGCGCGATCTTTAAGGGCGCGTTCGGCCTGCGTGCTGTGGGCGGCGGCCTGGTGGGTTCCGGCGTGAAAATGGCACTCACCTGGGGCATGAAGCGCGGCGTGTTCTCCAACGAAGCAGGTCTCGGTTCCTCCGTTATGGTACATTCCAACTCCAATGTAAAAGAACCGGTTCGCCAGGGTATGTGGGGCATTTTTGAAGTGTTCGCGGATACCATCGTAGTATGCACACTGACCGCTTTTGCGGTGCTTTCTTCCGGGCTGGTGAATCTGAGCACCGGCGAGGTGATCAGCGATGCGGAAGGTTCCGCCCTTGTGGGAGAGGCTTTCGCGCAGGTGTTCGGCAGTATCGGACCCATGTTTATCGCCATCGCCATCCTGCTGTTTGCCTTCACCACCGTGCTGGGGTGGAGCCACTACGGCACAAAGGCGTTTGAGTATCTGTTCGGCACAAAGGCCACCATTATCTACCGCGTGATCTTTGTGGTATTTATCCTGGTGGGCGCCACCATGAACCTGAGCCTGGCGTGGGACCTGTCCGATACCTTCAACGGTCTGATGGCGATCCCCAACCTGATCGGCGTGCTCACGCTGTCGCCGCTGGTATATAAGATCACAAAGAACTATGTGGCGCGCGTGCTGCACGGCTCCAAAGAAAAACCGATGCTCTCCGCGTTCCCGGAGATTCAGGCGGAACAGGAAAAAGGAATGTAAAGAAAAAAGGAATGTAATAAGAAAGAAAAAGAGCGTGCAGCAGAAGTTTAGAATTTATAAAGATTTATAAAAAAATCTTTGAAATTCTTAAATTACTGTGAAAAATGCACATGTTTTATTGACGGATTGCCGCCGCTGTTTTATACTGTAGACATAGGAAACATCCGAAAGTATACATCGGAAATATCCGAAAAACTGGAACAGGCGGGAAGGCAATGAATATCTTATTCTTTTTAAAACCGAAAAGCGAAGTTGCATACCTGTACGATGACTATTCCCTGCGGCAGGCGTTGGAGAAGATGGAACATTACCGGTACAGTGCCGTGCCCGTGATCAACCGGAACGGGAATTACATAGGCACGATGACGGAGGGCGACCTGCTGTGGAGCATCAAGGAACTGCGCCTGAAAGATCTGTACGAGGCGGAAAATATCCCTTTAAAGTCGATCAGGCGCCGCTGGTACAACGAGCCGGTAAACATTCAGTGCAATATAGAAGATCTGATACAGACATCGCTCAATCAGAACTTCGTGCCGGTGATCGATGACAACCAGACATTTATCGGTATTGTGACAAGAAGGCAGATTTTGAAATACTTTTTCCGAACCTATCTGGAGACGAAAGAGGGCGGCTGACCGCCCTCTTTTCATTCCCTTTTTGAAGCTCATCCATTGACAAACATTTGGAGGCTTGATAGAATAAGAAATGTGCTTTGGCACATTATTGCAAAGGAGTGAAATACGGTGAAGCAGAGAATTTTGTCCATGCTGGTAGACAACACATCCGGCGTTCTGAGCCGCGTGGCGGGTCTGTTCAGCCGCAGAGGCTATAATATCGACAGCCTTACGGTGGGCGAGACGGCGGATCCCAGATATTCCCGCATGACGGTGGTGGTCAGCGGGGACGAGCAGATCCTTGACCAGATCGTGAAGCAGCTGGAAAAGCTGATTGATGTGGTGGATATCAAAACACTGCGGTCCGGCGAGAGCGTGAACCGCGAGCTGATCATGGTAAAAGTGCGGGCGGAGGCCCAGGACAGACAGGGCGTAAACGCCATCTGCGATATTTTCCGCGCGAAAGTGGTGGATGTCACAAAAGATTCCATGATCATAGAGCTGACAGGAGATCAGCCGAAGCTGAACGCGTTCCTGGAGCTGATGAGCGATTACGAGATCCTGGAACTGGCGCGCACAGGCATTACCGGCCTTTCCAGAGGCGCGGACGATGTGCGGTATCTGTGAGACGGGATATGCAGTAATCAATAATGATATGTAGTATCGATGATATGCAGTATCGGCCGGGGCAATATGCAGTATTTGCAAGGCACAATATGCAGTGCCTGCAAGCCATGATATACAGCATCTGCAAGATGTGATATTTGATATAGGTATTAATAATTATGTTTTATATAAGGAGGAGAAACATTATGGAACAAGCAAGGATTTATTACCAGGAAGACTGTAATCTTTCCATTCTGGAAGGAAAGACCATCGCGATCATCGGCTACGGCAGCCAGGGACACGCGCACGCGCTGAACGCGAAAGAGTCCGGCTGTCATGTGATCATCGGCCTTTATGAGGGAAGCCGTTCCTGGCAGAAGGCTGTGGATCAGGGCTTTGAGGTTTACACAGCAGCAGAGGCCGCTAAGAAAGCGGATATCATTATGATCCTGATCAACGATGAAAAACAGGCCGCCATGTACAAGAAAGACATCGAGCCGAACCTGGAAGAAGGCAATATGCTGATGTTTGCCCACGGCTTTAACATCCATTTCGGATGCATCGTACCGCCTGCCAATGTGGACGTTACCATGATCGCGCCGAAGGGGCCGGGCCATACTGTGCGGAGCGAATATCAGGCCGGCAAGGGTGTTCCCTGTCTGGTGGCGGTTCATCAGGATGCCAGCGGCAAAGCACTGGAGAAAGCACTTGCCTACGCGCTGGCCATCGGCGGTGCGCGCGCGGGTGTTCTGGAGACCACATTCCGCACCGAGACAGAGACCGATCTGTTCGGCGAGCAGGCTGTGCTCTGCGGCGGTGTATGTGCCCTGATGCAGGCTGGTTTTGAGACTCTGGTGGAAGCCGGGTACGACCCGAGAAACGCATATTTTGAGTGTATTCATGAGATGAAGCTGATCGTGGACCTGATCTACCAGTCCGGTTTCGCGGGCATGCGTTATTCCATCTCCAACACAGCGGAGTACGGTGATTATGTGACCGGTCCGAAGATCATCACAGAGGAGACAAAGAAGACTATGAAGAAGATCCTCTCCGATATCCAGGACGGCACCTTCGCAAAAGACTTCCTGCTGGATATGTCTCCCGCAGGCGGCCAGGTTCACTTCAAGGCGATGCGCAAGCTGGCAGCTGAACATCCGTCCGAGATCGTGGGCGAAGAAATCCGTAAACTGTACAGCTGGAACGGTGAGGACAAGCTCATCAACAACTAAACGGGACCACAGAATGGGCCGTCATGAAATGGCTTATAGCAAAATAGGTCATAGCAAAATGTGGCTATAACGAAATGGATTGTAACAAAATAAGCCATAGGAAAATGTGACTATAACGAAATGAGCTATAAAAAATAACGGGTTACCGCGTTTACGGCAGCCCGTTGTTTTTTATAGCAGTCTGTTACTTTCATATGAGACAGTCCGCTGCTCTGGCTTACGGCAGTCTTTTGCTTTGCTTGCGGCAGCTTGCTGTTTTTTAGTTGAAATAATTATATACGATGCGGGAAATATTCCGGATATGATATTCGTCATACACGCCGATCCCTGGGCACTCCCCCATAACCACCAGAATATACACGGCGCCTTTTGAGTAGACGATCGCGGCATCGTGCATATAGTCGTTTGTCTCGCCGGTCTTATTGGCCACCGTCACGCCGCTGGGAACACCCGCTGGGATTTTATGGCGCCGGGTCTGGCGTTTCAGCAGATTCAGCATTTTCGCGGAGCAGGCTTTGCTGACGCAGGTGCCCCGGTACACGCTTTCCAGAAATGCGCCGCAGTCTGACGGGGAAGTGACGTTTGTTCCGCTGCCGTTGTTCAGACCGGCATAATTGTCTGCCGGGTATATCCCGCTTCCCTGATTGGTGCCGGAAAAGCCGTTTGCGCGGCACCAGACATTCACCCGCGTATTGCCGATAATATGCAGCAGTTCATTGAACGCGTAGTTGTCGGAGACCGTGATCATATCGGTGAGTGTCGGCGTGATATAGGCTTCGCTTAAAGTGCCCTTTTGTATGCAGTCGTAGGCTGCGCCCATGGCATACAGCTTGATCAGACTGGCGGCATACATACTGCGGTCATTGATGGAAAGGGTCGCATTGGTATTCAGGTTCTTCACATATATGGACCAGCTTCCGGGATAAGAACGGATGACATTGTCAAGCTGCGTCTTCAGCTTGGCCAGGCTGTTTTTGGGGTCGGGCGTATAGACGCCATTTTTATTTACATAGCGGGACCCGATCCATTTATTTGTTTGCAGGACCCCGTTGCCGTTAAAATAATAGGTTTTCTTTTTGATAGTCGTCCAGCCTGTGGCCATCACGCCTTTGGAAGAAAAATAGTAGCGCTTTTTGTTGATGGTTGTCCAGCCTGTGGCCATCACGCCCTTGGAAGAAAAGTAGTAGCGCTTTTTGTTCAATGTCTGCCATCCGGTGACAATGCGGCCGTTCGCATCGGCATAGAAAGTATTTCCTTTGGATTTTCCAAACCGGCTGCGCTGCAGCTGCCCCTGGTAAGAAAACGCGTAGCGATACTTTCCGATCTGGCGGATGCCTGTTGCCGCCTGACCGTTTTGGAAAAAATAGTAGCGCTGTTTGCGGATGGTTCTCCATTTGTTCCGCACAAGATTTCCGCTTGCATTGTAATAATAAAGGCGGCCACCGATCTTCACAAAAGAAGACGCATGTGCTTTTGAGTGCGCAGGGGGAGCGGACGCAGCGCCAGCTGACACATTCCCCGCGAGCAGCAAAAACAGACAGAGTAAGATTGGCAACGGATAAAAAAATTTCTTCTTCATGATGAAAGGATAACATACTTTTTGATGACAGTAAATAAAAAATATGGTACAATAGCGAGGAAAATACCGATGGTACTTGCACCGATCGGTACTTGACGAGCATCTCCATCGAGACGCAGTCGAGATGGTAAATCAATTTTAAAGGCACGCCCGATACATGCAACGGACAAGGGCGGCCTTAACATGAAAGATGAGGAGTGAATACAGTATGGGTATGACAATGACACAAAAGATCCTGGCGGCTGCGGCCCATTTACCGCAGGTAGAAGCGGGGCAGCTGATCGAGGCGGATCTGGATCTGGTTCTTGGAAATGACATTACATCTCCGGTGGCCATTCACGAGATGGATAAATTCACCAAAGAAGGTGTTTTTGACAAGGACAAGATCGCACTGGTAATGGATCATTTTATTCCGAATAAGGACATCAAGTCGGCGGAGCACTGCAAATGCGTGCGCCAGTTCGCGGCAAAACATGATATCACAAATTATTTTGACGTGGGACAGATGGGCATCGAACACGCACTGCTTCCGGAGAGCGGGCTCACGGTGGCCGGGGATGTGATCATCGGCGCGGACTCCCACACCTGCACATACGGCGCCCTCGGCGCGTTTTCCACGGGCGTGGGGAGCACGGACATGGCAGCTGGTATGGCAACGGGCAAAGCGTGGTTTAAGGTGCCGTCCGCCATTAAGTTTCATCTTGTCGGCAAGCCGTCCAAATGGGTGAGCGGAAAAGATGTGATCCTGCATATCATCGGGTTGATCGGTGTAGACGGGGCGCTGTACCGCTCCATGGAATTTGTGGGCGAGGGCGTGAAAAACCTCTCCATGGACGACCGCTTTACGATTGCCAATATGGCGATCGAAGCCGGCGGAAAGAATGGTATTTTCCCGGTGGACGAGACGGCCATCGCCTATATGAAAGAACACTCCACCCGCCCGTACAAGATATACGAGGCGGACGAGGATGCGGTGTACGATGAGGAATACACCATAGATCTAAGCACGCTGAAATCCACCGTGGCGTTTCCGCATCTGCCGGAGAATACAAAAACCATCGATGAGATCACGGAAGATGTGGTGATCGATCAGGCGGTGATCGGATCCTGCACAAACGGGCGGATCGATGACCTGCGCTGCGCGGCGAAGATACTGGAAGGGCACAAAGTGAAAAAAGGCGTGCGCTGCATCGTGATTCCGGCCACGCAGAAAGTGTATCTGCAGGCCATGGAAGAAGGGCTCCTCAAAACCTTTATCGAGGCGGGCGCCGTGGTGAGCACACCCACCTGCGGCCCGTGTCTGGGCGGATATATGGGAATCCTTGCGGAGGGAGAACGCTGCGTTTCCACCACAAACCGCAACTTTGTGGGCAGAATGGGCCACGTGAAATCGGAAGTGTACCTGGCAAGCCCGGCAGTGGCGGCGGCCAGCGCCGTGACCGGAAAGATTTCCGCGCCGGCAGAGCTGGGGATGTAGACTCCTGAAAAAAGAAATCGAAACCCACAGAAATCGAAACCCACAGAAATCGAAACCCACAGAAATCGAAACCCACAGAAATCGAAACGCGCAGAAATCGAAATTCATAAAAATCGAAATTCACGGAATAATGGAAAGTTTGGATTTCAGAGAGAATGGATAGAAACAAGATTGAAAAATCTTTGATCAATAAGAAAGGAAAAGCTGCGGGCATTTTTTGATCAATGGCATAAAGCCTGCGGCATGGTACAAAAATGAAAGCATACGGTCATGTATTTAAATATGGAGATAACGTGGACACAGATGTGATCATCCCGGCGCGCTACCTGAACAGCTCCGACCCGGAGGAACTGGCGGCGCACTGCATGGAGGATATCGACAAAGAATTTATCCACAAGGTGCAAAAAGGCGATATCATTGTGGCAGAAAAAAATTTTGGCTGCGGTTCGTCCAGAGAGCACGCGCCCATCGCCATCAAGGCAGCAGGCGTAAGCTGTGTGATCGCGGAGACATTCGCCAGGATCTTTTACCGCAATGCGATCAATATCGGGCTTCCCATCATTGAATGTCCGGAGGCTTCCAAAGGGATCGCGCAGGGAGATGAGGTGGAAGTGGACTTTGACAGCGGCATTATTTACAACCGCACAAAGGGAACTCAGTTTAAAGGACAGGCATTTCCGGAGTTTATGCAGAAGATCATAGAGGCGGAAGGACTGATCAATTACATCAACCGCAAATAATCCTGCAGATGCGCGGACTGCTGGGAGACAACCGGCGGGAAGATGAAAAAAGAGCGAGAGAGAAGGGAGCCATGCCAAAAACATGACTCCCTTCTTTGCGCCTACATTTTTCGTGCGCATTTTATTTTTTACATGTTATCTTATTTCTTTTTTCTTCTCAGCAAAAGTACCACGATGATGACGATCACCGCCGCGGCCAGAGCGATCACCAGAGGCAGGATCTGCGTGGGGTCGCCGGTCTGCGGGTTGATGCGAACACCGTTTGCCGTGCCGTCTGTCGGTGTGGCGGATACCACGTTGCCTACCAGAATAGATACGGTCTTGGTATCGCTGATATTGGTGTTCTGCCAGCCGCCATCCGTGTATTGCTGCTGCTGGAATCCAACCGTTACTGTGTAGCGGCCGGACTGTGTGATGGAGAATGTGCCGGTGTATCCATCGCGGAATGTGCCCGGCGTATTCTGTACCGCCCAGGAGCTGGGGATAAACCGTACATCACCTTTTATAGGCTCTGCATTACCCATACCGGAACCAGATGCGGTAAAGGTGAGCGCCGTGTTCAGATTGTAGGTGGCGCCCTCCGTGAGGCCGCTGATCACGTTTCGGGAAGAATCGCCGATAATGTTCAGCGCCCGGGTTTCGCTTTCATCCTGTGCCCGGCTGCAGTAGCGGATTTCCTCGCCATGTGTGGTATCGGTGGAAGCGGTAACTACGGTCCAGTTATCAAGCCACTCATGTCCCAGGGCTTTCCCTTCTGTGGCGCCGCAGCGATCGCAGGTTTTCGGCTCCGTGCAGGTGGCATCGATCCAGTCGTGTCCAAGAGGCTTCCCTTCGGTAGCCTTGCAGCGTTTGCAGGTCTTTGCAGTGGTGCAGGTAGCATCCGCCCAGTCATGTCCCAGCGGATTTCCTTCCGTAGCGCCGCAGCGAGTACAGGTTTTCGGAGCAGTGCAGGTAGCATCCGCCCAATCGTGGCCCAGAGCCTCGCCCTCGGTAGCGCCGCAGCGAGTACAGGTTTTCGGAGCAGTGCAGGTAGCATCCGCCCAGC
>CANRKY010000094.1 GCA_947631355.1 uncultured Marvinbryantia sp. | reverse complement strand
CTTCAGCGCGTCCCACTGCTTCCGGAACAGATATTGCAGATACCGGGATAACAGAAACCTGTTTTTTGTCGCGCCCTTTTCTCTGGAACCGCACAACGCCGTCCGCCGTCGCGAACAGTGTGTCATCTCCGCCGCGCCCCACATTCAGACCCGGATGGATCTTTGTGCCGCGCTGTCTGTAAAGGATGTTGCCGGCCTTCACAAACTGTCCGTCCGCTCTTTTCGCGCCAAGTCTCTTGGACTCGGAGTCTCTGCCGTTCTTTGTGGAACCAACGCCCTTTTTATGAGCGAATATCTGAAGGTTCATTTTTAACATGACCTACACCTCCTTGAAAATAAGTCTGATATACTCACTGCCGTAGTTTTTTTGAATATCCTGCAGTCCCAGAACCATGGAGCGAAGCAGCAGCCCGGCCTCGCCGGATACTTCGCCATCGATGTGCGCTTCCAGATAGCCCTTGCCAGTGGATGCATTGATGTGGTCTTTGGTGAACGCTTCTATGGAATTTACCGTATTGACTGTCAGAGCGGAAACCGCCGAACAGATGATATCGGAGCCTTCCTCCGCGTACCCTGCGTGCCCTTTGCAGTGAAATCCGCAGTAAACATCGGATCTTTTATAAACAGTTACGGTGATCATAGGGCTCAGCCATTGATCTTTTCAATCTTAACCTGGGTGAACTGCTGTCTGTGGCCGTTCTTTTTGTGGTATCCGGTTTTTCTCTTGTACTTGTACACGACCACTTTTCTGGCTTTTCCGTTCTTTACAACGGTCGCTGTAACTGTAGCGTTCGCCACATCGGAGCCAACCTTCAGCCCATCGTTGCTCACGGCGAGCACCTGGTCGAATGTAACCGTATCGCCGGCTTCCGCGCCGAGCTTTTCTACATTCAGGATATCGCCTTCGGCTACTTTGTACTGTTTACCACCTGTTGCAATAATTGCGTACATATGGCACCTCCTATTATCTTTACTCGCTAAATATGGTGGTTACTTGCATAACACTTAAACCTCTTTAAGCGGCATACGTATGTATGGTAACATAAGAAAAGGCTTCCGTCAAGCCAAATTTCCTGTTTTTCCAATCTTTTCCGCCAGGCTTTTCTGCACCCGTTTTCGGGTGATCTCTACCAGTCCCAGCTTCGTCATATCCACCGCCACCGCCTTCACCGGATCCTTTTTCAATTCCGCGGCGAGGGCGTCCATCAGGCCCTTTTGCTGCTCTGCACTCTCCATATTGATAAAGTCCGCCACAATGATGCCGGAGATGCTGCGCAGGCGCAGCTGCCGGGCGATCTCACAGGCGGCCTCCAGATTGATCCGGTAAAACGTGTCCGCCCCTTTTCCCTTTTCGCATTTCCCGGTATTCACATCGATGGCCGTGAGCGCCTCTGTGGCCTGTATCACCAGATATGCCCCGGACTTCAGCCACACTCTTTCCCGCAGTGCCTCCTCAAAAGCCTGCTCTATGGGATAGCATTTCGACAGGGGCAGCAGGCGATCCTGATAAAAAGAAAGTTTTGGAAGCGCAGCCGGGAAGCAGGTCTGCATATAATCCTTCAGCTGTGCATAGAGTTCCTCATCGTCTGTCAGGATCTGTTCATACATTGCATCGCGGCTGTCCCGCACCTGGGAAAGCCACGCGGCGGGGCTGCGGTACAGGCAGCTGCGGCACGGCCTGTGAGGCGCGTTGGAAAGCAGCTCCACGCAGCGGGCGCGCAGTGCCTCCGCCTCCAGGCGGATCTCCTCCGGCGACGCCTGGGCGGCATTTGTGCGGACGATCCATCCGAATCGCTCGTCGGCCCATTCCTGCATCAGCGCCAGCAGTTCCTCCCGGCGCGCGCTCCCGATCTTTGCGGATACCCCCATCTGCTTTTTGCCTGTGGTCAGCACCAGATACCGCCCGGTGAGGGAGAGGTTCGATGTGACAGACGGCGCCTTTGTCTTCACGCTCTCTTTGGACACCTGCACCAGGATCTCATCCCCCGGCGCCAGCCGATCCGATCTTTTCCGGGAGACATACACCGGCTCCGGGTTGTCCGCGATGGAATAATAGCAGGGCACCCTGCCTTCGATCTCCACAAAGGCGGCGCCGATATTGGCCGCAATATCCATCACTTTTCCCACATAGATATTTCCCAGGATGGAAGGGCTTGTATCGTCCTCAAAAAAAAGATCCTCCGCCTTGCGGTCCGCGAACAGCGCGATGGCCACGCCGCCTCTATAGTTTGTAATGATCAGTTTACGACTCAATTTCCCGCCCCATGTCCTGTAATGAGATCAGATCCTCCGCCCAGGGGACTGACCCGGCGCCATGCGCCGTCTTTTTTCCGTAGAGGTCTTCCCGGTTGATCCGAAGCCCCAGATCCGGCTCCGGCAAAGTTATCCCGCAGTGTGCGGCGAAAGCCTCCATGACCAGTTCCGGCTTCAGATTCGCCGCGCTCCCCGCCGAGAGCGTCATAAAGATCCCGTCCTCCCGCGGCTCCAGGCGGCCGATCATAGGCCGGATGTCTTCCTCTTTTTCACTCGTTTTCGTCTTCTTCGCCGCAATGATGTGCTCTTTGGCTTCAAACTCCCGCAGGCGTTCGGGCCAGTCCTTCGGCCAGCGCTCTGCCTGTTTGAAAAAGACCGTATAATCCGCGGCGGCCACCAGAGTCATGGCCTTTGCCGCCTTTCCCTCCTCGATCTGCCGGAAAGAGAGCACCTGCAGGCCCTCCGGCATCGCTTCATTCAGGCGGCGCACCGCGTCCTTTGACGGCACGGGCGCATCCACCTCGATATCCATATATTCCCCGGAACTTGTGAGCCCCACGCCCAACGGCAGCGCGAAGGACATGACCATGTGGGGGCTGAACCCCTCCGTAAACGAGATGGGAATGTCCGCCCGGCGCATGGCTTTCTGGAAACAGCGCATCACGTCCAGGTGGCCGATGAATTTCATCGTGCCCTGCTTGGAAAATTTAATTCTTACTTTCAAAGCAGACACCTCCCCCGTAACACGCGGCGCCGCAGCCGGAACATTTTGCGCGGCAGTTCTCCGTCACTTTTTCTTCCTGCGCCCTCTGCCACTCCCGCCACAGATACGATTTTTTTACACCCATATCAATAAAATCCCAGGGGAAGATCTCGTTCTCCTCCCGCTTGCGGACTGTATAAAAATCCGGGTCGATGCCAGTATTCACAAAAGCCTGCTCCCAGATCTCTCTCTTAAACTCGTCCGTCCAGGCGTCATAGAGCGCGCCGTGCCGATAGGCATCCGCGATCACGGCCCCGATGCGCCGGTCGCCGCGGGCCAGCAGCCCCTCCAGGACGGTCACGTCCGCCTCGTGCCAGTGGTAGCGCACGCTCTTGTGATTCTTCTGGTCTTTGATCTCGTGGTTGACCGTGCGGGCGTGGCCCAGGAACTCCCCTTTCGTGCACATGGGCGCCCACTGAAACGGGGTAAACGGTTTGGGGACAAAAAACGATGTGCTCACCGTGATCTGGCACTTGCCCGTGCGTTGCTCCTTTGGGATCTCATAATAGCGAACGGCGATCTTCTCCGCCAGGTGCGCGATCTCTTTCCGATCTTCTTCCGTCTCCGTGGGAAGACCCAGCATGAAGTAGAGTTTTACCTTGTTCCAGCCGCCCGCGAAAGCGTCCCCGGCGCCCTTTAGGATATCCTCCTCCGTCAGACCCTTGTTGATCACGTTCCGCAGTCTCTGGGAACCCGCCTCCGGCGCGAACGTGAGGCTGCTCTTGCGCACATCCTGCACTTTTCCCATCACGTCCAGGGAGAAGGCGTCGATGCGCAGGGACGGGAGCGATATGTTGATCTTTTTCCCGCCGCACACATCAATCAGATAATTCACCAGCTCCTCCAGCTCCGGGTAGTCGCTGGAACTCAGAGAACTCAAAGAAATCTCCTCATGCCCGGTGTTTTTCAGCATCTCATCGGCGATCCGCTTCAGGTTTTCCACGCTCCGCTGGCGCGTGGGCCGATACAGCATCCCCGCCTGGCAGAACCGGCAGCCGCGGATGCAGCCCCGCTGGATCTCCAGCACCACCCGATCCTGGGTCACCTTGATGAACGGCACAATGGGAGCCAGAGGATAGGGCGCCGCATCCAGATCCATCACGATCTGTTTTTGGATCACCGGCGGGATGTCTCCCCGCAGCGGCTCAAACGAGGCGATGGTTCCGTCCGCGTGATAGGATGTGTGGTAGAGAGATGGCACATAGATCCCCGGAACCCGCGCGGCGTCCGCGAGGAAATCCTCCCGCCGGAACCCTCTCTGTCTGTGTTCTTTATATAGATCGATCAGCGCATCGTAGGACGTCTCCCCCTCCCCGATATAAAACAGGTCGAAAAAGTCCGCCAGCGGCTCCGGATTGTATGTGCAGGGGCCGCCGCCGATCACCAGCGGGCAGGTGTCGTCCCGCTCTTTCGCCAGCAGGGGGATGCCGCTCAGATCCAGAATCTGCAGGATGTTGGTGTAGCACATCTCATACTGGATGGTGATGCCCAGAAAGTCAAAATCCCGTATCCTGTCCTGAGATTCCAAAGCAAAAAGCGGGATGTCTCTCTCCCGCATGATCTTGTCCAGGTCGGTCCAGGGGGAATACACGCGCTCACACCACACATCCGGCCTGCGGTTAAACAGTTCGTAGAGGATCTGGATCCCCAGGTGGGACATGCCGATCTCGTACACATCGGGGAAGCACATGGCAACCCGCACATCCACCTGGTCTTTGTCCTTCCAGACCGCGTTCACCTCCCCGCCGATATAGCGGGCAGGCTTGTCGATGCTCAGCAAAATTTCGTCACTTAATGCAAGTTTTCTCAATGGTCTATCGAACCCCTTTTTCCATTTGAAACTTATGTTTGCCCGACAGCATATGCCGTCGCCCCTTTCTATGCAAACTTCTATGCAGACTGGAAAGATCAGCGCTTTGCCAGTTCCTCTGTGATATCGTCCCAGGTAAGGCCCTTTTCCGCCATCAGCACCATCATGTGATACAGGAAATCACTGATCTCGTACTTGATCTCCTCCGGATCCGGATTCTTTGCGGCGATCACGATCTCGGTGGCCTCCTCGCCCAGCTTTTTCAGGATCTTGTCCAGCCCCTTCTCAAAGAGATAATTCGTGTAAGAGCCCTCTTTCGGATTCTTCTTCCGATCCTGGATCAGCGCCAGCACATCCTCGAACACCGTGTCCCGGCTGCGCTTTTCTGTGAGCACCGGCACCACTTCCCGGTAGAAGCAGCTGCGGTTCCCCGTGTGGCAGGCCGCCCCGATCTGCACCACCTTCGCCAGCAGCGTGTCGTTGTCGCAGTCGACGCTCAGCTGCCGCAGATACTGGTAGTGGCCGGATGTCTCCCCCTTCACCCAGAGTTCCTGCCTGCTGCGGCTGAAATAAGTCATCTTTCCGGTGAGCAGCGTGTGCTGAAACGCCTCCTCGTTCATGTAGGCCATCATCAGCACCTGGTGGTTGTCAAAATCCTGCACCACCACCGGGAGGAGCCCATCCGAATTTAATTTAAAATCGGCCCAGGTAAAGTCACTCTCGAAACTCTGCATCGGGATCCCCCGCATGGCCATTTTCATGCGCAGCTCGCCCAGGTTCATCTGCGGGTCGGAGATCGTCATGCCCGACACCCCCATCACCGCGTCCAGCTTCAGAAGCGCCTCCAGGCGGTCGTAGTCCACGCCGGAAAAAAACGGGATGGCCGGCAGGCGCAGGCTGTTCACCGCCTCATACACGTGGCGGCTGTCCCCGAACAGCAGCGCCAGGGAAGCGTATTTTCCCATGTGCTCCGCATCCTCCGACAGCTTCTGAAATTCATTGATGCACAGCGCCGTCTTTTCGATCCCGAAGCGGGCGGCGGCTTCCGGGAGCAGATGGATGTTCTCCTCCTTCGACATGTTCAGGAACACCCTGGAGCAGCCGGCGTAGATCAGCTTTTTCACATCCTCCAGGCGCTCTATGTGCCCGCCGCCGATCAGCGGGATATGTACGGCCCGGCTGATCTCCCGTATGCGCTTTAAATTCAGTTCGTGTTCCTCGTCCTTTTTGGAGAGGTCAAAAATGATCAGGCCGTCCGCGCCGTTTTTCTCATAGTCTGTCGCCAGCTGCAGGGCGCTTCCCCCCGCGAACAGCTTTTTGTCTCTAAAGTCTGTGACAGCCTTTCCGTTTTTCAGAAAAATGTGTGTATAAAATTTTTTATTTTTCATTTACAGCGTTCCTTTCGTGGACAAAACCCCGGTGATCCGTTCGTCTGTCGTGGTTGCCATATCCAGCGCCCTGGCAAACGCCTTAAACGCGCACTCAGCGATATGGTGATTGTTGTTTCCCGCAAATTGTTTAAAATGGAGGTTCATGCCGGTGGAATAAGATATGGCATAAAAAAATTCCTGCACCATCTCGGTATCCATATCGCCGATCTTTGCGGTGGTAAACGTGAGATCAGAACACAGATACGGCCTGCCGGACAGGTCCACCGCGCAGAGCACGAGCGCGTCGTCCATCGGCAGAATGGCGTGTCCGAACCGCTGGATGCCGTGCTTGTCCCCAATGGCCTTTTTGATCGCCTCTCCCAGCACGATCCCAGTGTCCTCGATGGTATGGTGCGAGTCCACCTCCACATCGCCGCGGATCTTTGCGTCCAGATCAAAAAGCCCGTGTTTGGCAAACCCCTGCAGCATATGATCCAGGAACGGGATCCCGGAATCCACACTGCACTCCCCGCTCCCGTCCACGTTAAACGTGAGCCGGATGCTCGTCTCCTTTGTCTCTCTTTGCACCATCGCAATTCGTCCAGGCATGGCACGCCCTCCCATCACTGTCATTTTTTTTATTATATATGGTAAATCTGCCAATGTCAAACAACTCCTTCCTGAAATTGTATTCTTAAAAAAACCTTTATTTTTCAAATAATTCTATACATTTCAGGGGAAGTGTGGTATAGTAGCAGACAGGGAATGGTCCCGCACAACGTACAACGTCCCGGCGGACGCCGGGATCTGAAAGGAGAAAAAATGAAGAAACAAATTTTAGCAGCAACCATGGCTCTCTGCATGTGTCTCTCACCGGTTGGTGTGTTTGCTGAGGAAGCCAGCGTGGAAAGTATTTTAGAGAAGGTAAATGCTTTCGGCGAAACCACCACTTCTTCCACCATCGATCTGACTCTGAGTTTTGACCTGACACTCACCATGGGTTCAGAGGGCGCGGAACCCGCCTCGATCCCCATCGTGGCGACCGGCGATTTTGATGTGCAGTCCATCAATGATCCGCTGCAGATGTCCATGGTCGGTACATACGATATGTCTCTTATGGGGCAGTCCATGGCGATGGATATGGAAATGTATATGGTGCAGTCTGAGGACGGGGAAAAAATAGATACCTTTACGAAGCTGGACGATGGCAGCGGCGACGCCATTTCCTGGCAGCACACTCAGACGGATCTTGCGGAAGTGCTGAGCATGTTCAATGTGAGTTCCGTGGAAGAACTGGAGGCTCTGGATACCGCGGCTGTGATGGATGACCTGAATCTGGACTGGACCGCAGAGGAAGCTGACGACGCCTATACTTTGAGCTCCACCCTCGGTTTCGCGGACATTGCGGATCTGCTTCCGGCAGCGCTGGCGGCAGAAGGCGAGGAAGTTCCCCAGGAAGTCATGGACATGATCACCTCCGTTATGAGCGGACTGATGGCAAATATTGCTATCACAGTGGACAAAGAGACCGGCGCTGAGACGGCGGTTCACCTGGATATGAACGGTTCTGACCTGAGCCAGATCGCAGCGCTGATTGAAAGCGCGATGGGCTCCTCCGAGGACGGCGAAGCGATGCAGCTTGGACTTGTGCTGAACGATCTGTCTGTGGACGGCGCATGCACCTACAACAACGTGACAGAAATCGTTGTTCCGGCGGACGCGCTTGCAACCGAAGTGAGCAGCGTGGATTACTCCTCTCTGGAATAAGAACGGCGAAAAAAAGAAAAGTAAAAAACTGGCGGGAGCTGTCTATGGCAGCCCCCGCTTTTTTCTATTGATATTCTCTTTACTGTATGGCATGGGATTTTATTCGAACCGCACGTGGATGGAGTTTGCGTGGGCCGTGAGCTGCTCCGCCTTAGCGAAGGTCTCGATGTCCGCGTGCACAGCCTCCAGCGCTGCCCTGGAATAATAGACGATGCTGGATTTTTTTACAAAATCATCCACGCTCAGGGGAGAGAAAAACCGCGCGGTGCCATTGGTGGGCAGGATGTGGTTCGGCCCCGCAAAATAGTCCCCCAGCGGCTCGCTGGAATGGTCGCCGATGAAAATGGCGCCCGCGTTTTTGATTTTCATCATCACTTCAAACGGATTCTCCGTCATGATCTCCAGATGCTCAGAGGCGATCTCGTTTGCCGCCGCAATGGCCATATCCATATCTTCCGCCAGCAATATGTAGCCGAACTGATCCAGGGATTTTTGAATGATCTCTTTTCTGGAGAGGATTTTTAAGAATCCGTCCACCTCCGCGGAAACCTTCTGCGCCAGCTCCTCGCTGGTGGTGATCAATATGGCCGATGCCATCTCATCGTGCTCCGCCTGCGATAAGAGATCCGCCGCCGCATAGCGCGGGTTTGCGCTGGAATCCGCCAGCACCAGGATCTCGCTGGGCCCCGCGATGGAATCGATGTCCACGAACCCGTACACCGCCTTTTTGGCCAGCGCCACATAGATATTGCCGGGTCCCACGATCTTGTCCACCTTCGGGATGCTCTCCGTGCCGAACGCCATGGCCGCGATGGCCTGGGCGCCGCCTGCGCGGTAGATCTCGTCCGCCCCCGCCTCTCTGGCCGCAACCAGCGTGGCCGGGTTCACGCGCCCGTCCGCGCCGCAGGGCGTGGTCATAATGATCTTTTCCACCCCCGCCGTCTTTGCAGGCACAATGTTCATCAGCACGGAGGACGGATATACCGCTTTCCCGCCCGGCACATAAACGCCCACGCGGGACAGGGGCGTCACTTTCTGCCCCAGAAGCGTTCCGCTCGGTGTGGAGTCAAACCAGCTGTACTTCTTCTGTTTTTCGTGGTACGCCCGGATGTTCACCAGCGCCTTGCGGATCACATCCACCAGGGACGGCTCCACCTGATCGTAGGCCTCCGCGATCTCTTTTTCTGTCACGCGGATATTCTCTTTGGAGATCTGTGCCCCGTCAAATTTTTTTGTATAGGAAAAGAGCGCCTGGTCTCCCGCTGTGCGCACGTTTTCCACAATGGCAGCCACACGGTCCTCATATTCCCCGTAATTTTGCGGGCTGCGCTTTAAAAGATTTTGCAGAAGGTCTTTTCTGCTCTCCTCCGTCAGTTTTACGATCCTCATATCGAACTTCCTTCCTGTAGTGCGTCTTTCATGGCGTTTAACAGCTGTGTGATCCGCTGGTTTTCCATCTGCATGCTCACGCGGTTCACCACCAGCCGGACGGAGAGGGCCCAGCTTCCCGCGAACAGGGCCACAGGCACAA
>CANRKY010000093.1 GCA_947631355.1 uncultured Marvinbryantia sp. | reverse complement strand
GCTGCCCTTTGTGCTCAGCGGCAGCATCCCCTCCTATATCGACGCGGTGTTTGAGACGGTCTCCGGCTTCACCACCACCGGCGCCTCCATCCTGACGGACTTTTCCGTCATGGGCCGGGCGGACATGTTCTGGCGCTGCTTCACCCACTGGGTGGGCGGCATGGGCGTGCTGGTGTTCATCCTGGCCATTCTGCCCAGCAAGGGCGGCGCTTTTATGAACCTGATGAAGGCGGAGAGCCCTGGGCCGTCCGTGAGCAAACTGGTGCCGCGCCTGCGGGATACGGCGCTGTATCTGTATGGGATCTATATGGGAATGACGGTGATCGAACTGGTATTGCTCCTTCTGGGAGGAATGCCTGTTTTTGATGCCATCACCCTTACCATGGGCACCGCCGGCACCGGCGGTTTCGCCGTAAAAAACAGCGGCGTGGCGGACTATACCGTGTATCAGCAGGCGGTCATCACGGTGTTTATGATCCTGTTCGGCGTGAACTTTAACACCTATTTCCTGCTGGTGAAGAAAAAGCCGAAACAGGCGCTTATGTCGGAGGAAGTGCTCACATACCTGGGGATCATCGCGGTGTCGGTGCTGGTCATCACAGTGAATGTGCGGCCATTGTTCCCCAGTGTATTTCAGGCATTTCATCACACGGCCTTCCAGGTGGGATCCATCATCACCACTACCGGCTATTCCACGCAGGACTTTAATCTCTGGCCTCCCCTTGCGAAGACTATTTTGATGATCCTGGTATTCATCGGCGCCTGCGCGGGCAGCACCGGCGGCGGCATGAAGGTGTCCCGTATCATCATTATGGTAAAGGGAATCCGCAAGGAGATTAAGATGCTGCTCCATCCCAGAGGCGTGGACAAAGTGCGCATGGACGGGCGCCCCATCGAGCATGAGGTGGTGCGCTCTGTGAACGTATATCTGGCCATCTATATTCTGCTGTTTGTGGCGTCCCTGCTGATCATCACGCTGGATGAGAAGGATCTGGTCACAAACTTCACCGCGGTGGCGGTTACCTTAAATAATATCGGTCCCGGCCTGGAAGTGGTGGGGCCGACGGGCAATTTTTCTTCTTTTTCCGCGCTTTCCAAACTGGTGCTCTGCTTTGACATGCTTGCGGGACGTCTGGAACTGTTCCCGCTGCTGATGCTGTTCGTGCCCTCCGCCTGGACCAGGCGCACCGGCAGCCCGCTGTCCGGAAAAAGCATCAAGGGCATGGTGAAGAACCAGCAGGAGCGGATCCAGAAACGGATTTCCGGAAAAGAGTAGATGATAGTAGAAATTTCTTTTGTGGAAGTTACAGGAGGGTGATCATGTACCACGAAAATTTGATCTGGATCGGACAGAGCGGAGAGGAAAAAATCTGTATCGTGCCCAAAATGGCGAACCGTCACGGGCTGATCGCCGGGGCTACGGGTACCGGCAAGACCATCACCTTAAAGGTGCTGGCGGAATCTTTCAGCGACGCGGGCGTGCCCGTGTTTTTGTCGGACGCGAAGGGCGACCTGGCGGGGATGTGCCAGCCGGGGGAGAACACCGAGGATATGCAGAAGCGCATCCTGAAATTCGGTCTGACGGATATCTGGAGCTACCACGCGTACCCAACTTCCCTGTGGGATGTGTACGGGAAAGAGGGGCATCCGCTGCGCACCACCATCAGTGAGATGGGGCCGCTGCTTTTAGGGAAACTGATGGGGCTGAACGACACCCAGGAGGATGTTCTGACCATCGTATTTCGCATCGCGGATGACGCCGGGCTGCTCCTGTTGGACATCAAGGATCTGCGCTCCATGCTCACCTATGTGGGGGATCACGCGGCGGATTATGTGACTTCCTACGGAAACATCACAAAACAGAGCGTGGGCGCCATTGTGCGGGCGCTGATCAATCTGGAGGATCAGGGCGGCGACCAGTTTTTCGGGGAGCCGGCATTGAATGTGATGGACTGGTTCCGCACGGACGAAAACGGGCGGGGATACATCAACGTTCTGGCGGCGGACAAGCTGATGAACTACCCGGATATGTACGGCACGTTTATGCTCTGGATGATGTCGGAGCTGTTTGAGATCCTGCCGGAGGCCGGGGACGCGGAGAAGCCGAAGATGGTATTTTTCTTTGACGAGGCGCATATGCTGTTTGACAATGCCTCGCCGGAACTGCTGCAGAAGATCACCCAGGTGGTGAAGCTGATCCGCTCCAAAGGCGTGGGCATCTACTTTATCACCCAGAACCCGTCGGACATCCCGGACGATGTGCTGGGGCAGCTGGGCAACCGCATCCAGCACGCGCTGCGCGCCTACACGCCCAAAGAGCAGAAAGCGCTGAAGGCGGCGGCGGAGTCTTTCCGGGAGAATCCGGAATTTAAGACCGTGGATGTGCTGCAGGAACTGGGGATCGGCGAGGCGCTTGTGTCGGTACTGGACGAGGAGGGGCGGCCCTCGATCGTAAAACAGAGCAAGATCCTCTGCCCGCAGAGCCGCATGGGCGCGATCACGGAGGAGGAGCGGCAGGCCGCCATCGCGGCGGACACCATGGCGGCAAAGTACGACCAGAGCGTGGACCGCGATTCGGCTTACGAGTTCTTAAACCGCAAGGCAGTGGAAGAACAGCAGGCGCAGCAGTTGGCACAGCAGAAGGCCGAGCAGGAAGCGGCCGAGGCGGAGGCTGCGAAGATAAAAGCAAAACAGGAAGCGGAACAGGCAAAGATCCAGGCGAAGCTGGAGGCGGACGAGGCGAAGGCCAGAGCGAAAGCGGAGGCGGCCATGGCCAGAGAACAGGCAAAGGCGGAGGCTGCGGCGGCCAAAGAGGCAGCCAGGATCGCCAAAGAAAAAGAAAAAACGCGCAAGGAAATGATGAAGACCATGGGCCGGGTGGCCAACAATATGGGAAACACCCTGGTGCGCGGACTTCTGAAAAATCTGCGGAAACGGTAAGGTTATGTTTGGAGAATGTCATGCCCATCTGTTTATGGATGGAGTGAATTACCGCGCGGCGGTACAGGATCATAAAAACGGAGTAAATATGGCGCGTGTGCGGGAGCACCTGCAGGCGTATCAGGCAGCCGCTGTCTCTTTTGTGAGAGACGGCGGTGATTGTTTTGGCGTCTCTAAAAAAGCGCGGGAGATCGCCGGGGAGTACGGCGTGGATTACCGCACGCCGCTGTTTGCCATCCACAAGACCGGCCACTACGGCGGCATTGTGGGGTTTGAAGCGCACACATTAAAAGAATTTCACCAGCTGGTCTGCAGCGTGCGCGAGCAGCGAGGCGACTTTATCAAGATCATGGTGTCCGGGCTGGTAGATTACGGCTGTTACGGGAAACTGAGCGAGGAGGCGCTGGAGGAGGACTGGATCCGGGAGATGATCCATGTCGCCCACGAGGAGGGGTTCTCCGTGATGGCCCACGCAAACGGGCGGGAAGCCGTGCTGCCCGCGGTGCTGGCCGGCGTCGATACCATAGAGCACGGGAACTACATCGACCGCGACTGCATAGACGCCATGGCAGACCGTGGCTGCGTCTGGGTGCCCACCATCGTCACCACCGGCAACCTGCTGGGTTGCGGCCGGTATGAGGATGCGGTGCTTCGGCGGATCTATGAGATGGAATGTGAAAACCTGGCCATGGCCTACGAGCGCGGGGTGCAGCTTGCCCTGGGAAGCGATGCGGGGGCCTACCTGGTGCCCCACGGCAAGGGGATCGCGCAGGAATACCGCATCTTCTCGCAGGTGCTGGCAGATGTGCCGAAAGAGGAACTGGACGGACATCTGCGCGCGGGGGAGCAGATCATTCGAGAGAAAAGCAGGGCAGAGGATTGAGATGAACTGAGGAAAATCGGGCGGCGGATGGAGAACATTCGGGGAAAGTCGAGCGGCGGGTTGATGACAGTTTGGGAAATCGATGCGGTGGATTGATGACATTTGGGGAAATCGGTGCGGTGGATTGATGACATTTGGGAAAATTGTGCAGTGGATTAACAGTATTTATGAAACACGCCCCATGATGCATGATTTCGAAAAGACTGGGAGATACTTACAGTATTTACGAGATATCACTGAGAGGAGAGTGCGCGATGAAGATTCTGTTTTTTGGGACAAAGAGCTATGACCGGCAATTTTTTGACGATACCTGGAGAGAGAAGCCCTATAAGGAAATTGAGCTGGACTATGTGGACACCCTGCTGCTTCCGGAGACAGCCAGGCTGGCGAAGGGCTACGATGCGGTGTGCGCGTTTGTGAACATGGATCTGGGAACCGATGTGATGAACACGCTGGCACAGTGCGGGGTAAAGCTGGTGCTGATGCGCTGCGCGGGCTACAACAACGTGGATCTTGCGGTGGCAAGAGAAAAAGGGATCACGGTGATGCGTGTGCCGGGCTATTCGCCGGAGGCGGTGGCGGAGCACGCCATGGCGCTGGCGCTCACGGCCAACCGGCACACCCAGAAAGCCTATGTGCGTGTGCGGGAGAACGATTTCAGCCTGAGCGGTCTGATGGGCATCACACTTCACGAAAAGGTGGCCGGCATCGTGGGCACCGGAAAGATCGGCGCGGCGATGGCCCGCATCTGCCGCGGATTTGGCATGAAAGTGCTGGCCTACGATGTGTACCAGAATCCCTCGCTGGATTTCGTGGAGTATGTGGACATGGACACGCTGCTTGCAGAGTCCGACCTGATCTCTCTGCACTGCCCGCTCACGGAGGAGACCTATCACCTGATCAACACGGAAACCATCCAAAAGATGAAGACGGGCGTGATTTTAGTGAACACATCCAGGGGCGGCCTGATCCGCACAAACGACCTGATCCGGGGCATCCGCGATGGAAAGTTCTTTGCGGTGGGTCTGGACGTGTACGAGGAAGAAAACGACACGGTATACGAGGATCTGTCGGATGAGATACTGGAGCACTCCACCGTTGCGCGGCTGTTAAGTTTCCCCAACGTCATGGTGACGTCCCACCAGGGATTCTTCGCGCGGGAGGCGCTGCAGGCCATCAGCAGGACCACCATGGAAAACGCGCTCTGCTTTATGCGGGGCGAGAAAAACGGAAACGAAGTGGTATAAACGCCGCTTCACAGCGCAGGGCTGCATTTCATACACTATCCTATAAGAGATAACAGGAGGTATGAAATGCAGCCTTTATTGGAATGTAAGAACGTATCCTATTCTTATCATACAATGGCCGGGGAGACCCAGGCCCTTACGGATGTGTCCTTTCAGGTGAACGATGGCGAATTTGCGGTGATCGTTGGCCCCAGCGGGTGCGGGAAGTCCACGCTTTTGTCGCTCATCTGCGGGCTTTCCTTGCCGGAGGCCGGGGAAGTTCTGCTCCATGACAGACCCATCGGCCAGCACAAGGATTTTCACATTGGTTACATGCCCCAGAAAGATCAGCTTTTTGAGTGGCGCAATGTATACGGAAACATCACGCTGGGGCTGGAGATCCGGCACCAGTTGACAAAAGAGAATCTGGAGTTTGCAAAAAAGCAGATGGAGGAGTACGGCCTGTGGGAATTTCGCCATGTAAAACCCAGCCAGCTCTCCGGAGGAATGAGGCAGCGTGCCGCGCTGATACGCACCCTGGTGCTGCAGCCCGCGCTGCTGCTTTTGGATGAGCCGTTTTCCGCGCTGGATTATCAGACACGGCTGAATGTGTCGGACGACATTTACCGGATCATCAAAAAAGAACATAAGACGGCCATCCTGGTGACGCACGATCTGGCCGAGGCGGTCAGCATGGCGGACAAGGTGATCGTGCTTTCCGCCCGCCCGGCGCATGTGATATCGGAGACGCCCATCACTTTTGACATGGAGGAGCGCACGCCCATGAAGTGCCGGAACAGCGCGAAATTCAACGAATACTTCAACAAAATCTGGAAGGAGCTGAACGCCTATGCTGTGGAAGAAAACATGCAGTGAACCAGCGGCGGCCTCCGGGCACCGGCAGGCGGCATCGATATCCAGACATCAGCAGGCTTATCTGGATTCCAGGATGCGGCACCGCAGATTCGTGCAGGTGATGCGGGTGTTTCTGCTGGCTGCCTTCCTGATGCTGTGGGAAATCTCCACGCGGCGGGGATGGATCGATGGTTTTATCTTCAGCAGTCCCAGCCGTATCTGGAAAACCTTTGCCGGGATGGTGGAGGACGGGAGCATCTTTGCACACGTGTCCGCCACCATCCTGGAAACCATCGCCAGCTTCTTCTTCGTGGTGGTGCTGGGGCTTTTTGCCGCCGTCCTTTTATGGTGCAGCGATAAACTCTCAGAAATCCTGGAGCCCTATCTGGTGGTGCTGAACAGCCTTCCGAAATCGGCGCTCGCACCGCTGCTGATCGTCTGGCTGGGCGCAAACCGCGGAACCATCATCGTTGCGGGAATGTCGGTGGCCATTTTTGGAACGATTCTGAACCTGTACACCGGATTTCGCGAGGTGAGCCAGGATAAAATGAAGCTGATCTATACCCTGGGCGGCACACGCTTCCACGTGCTGACAAAGGTGGTCCTCCCCAGCACGGTGCCGGCAACTATCAGCATCATGAAAGTGAACATCGGACTGTGCCTGGTGGGCGTGGTCATCGGAGAATTTATTGGCGCAAGGTGCGGGCTGGGATACCTGATCATATATGGGAGCCAGGTGTTGCAGTGGCGCGGGGAAATGATAAAAAGAATATCCAGTATTTCGGTAGGGAAACTGGATCGCGGATGGACAAAGATATGGGGGAGTTTGATATCTGTTATGGCAGGCTGTGAAAAGAGTTTGTCAGAATCGGTAATAAAGGGTATAATATAAAAAAGCGAAGTGCGGTTTGGATATCAATGTTTTGATAAAGAAAGAGAAACACTTCAACTGTTGGCTTGAGGCATTGCCATTTTATGATAATGTGGTAAAAGAAGGAGTTGCTTTGAGTGTATGAAAGCAGCCGTAAGAGGAAATTAAGTAAATATCGTCTACAGGGAGCGGCTTATAATGGCAGCAGGAATTATTGAATTAGATGTGCATGGGCATGAATGTGGAAGAAGCGTTAAAAGCGATCCAGAGAGAGATCAATGGCGCAGGAAACAGTACATATCGAGTGCGTGTTATCCATGGCTATCATGGCGGAACCAGGATCGCGGATGGCATCCGGGACGAATTTGGCTATGGCCGTGAGCCAAAAGTAAAGCGTATCACGATGGGACAGAATCAGGGGATCACGGAATTGATCTTGCGGGAATTTTGAGCCTGAATCTCGGCTGCTTATACCTGATGAAAAAGTCGTAAATGAGGGAGAACCAGTGTATTTAACAAAGAACGGATATGGAGCAATGGTGGTACTTAGCATAGAGGAGTATTCCAAACTGACAGACAGCGTGGAGTTTGCTCTGGATAGAGCAGATAAAATGGCAGAAGAAAGTAATGTCCGCATGAATCATGAGGAAATTTTTGGAAACTTGCGGAGGAAACTGAGTGAGAAATAAAAAATACAGATTAAGGTATCCTTTTTTATGATCGCCTGAAAGGACAGATAAAGGAAGAAGTAGATAAAAAGGGGATTGTTGTATATGTTGCTGGAGACAAGGATGAGGATGATAGCAGTCAATAAATATTATATGCGACATGATATGAGGTGTATATGTGTACGAAGCCTGAATTGCAGACAGTACTCGATAGGGTGAGAGAGGAATCGGAGCAGCTTTATGGGGCGCGCCTGGACAAGATCATTCTCTATGGATCTTATGCCCGTGGAGATAATACAGAGGAATCAGACATAGATATTATGATCGTACTGGATTGTACCGCGGACGAGGTAAGGAAAATGAGAAGCGCCACTTCAGAAATGGCCAGCGATATTTCACTTGAACAAGGCGTCTTTTTATCCATCCTCCTGAAAGATAAAAAGCAATTTGAAGGGAATATGGAGTTGCTTCCATTTTACCAGAATATTGTAGGAGAGGGAGTAGTTGTTTATGGATGAAAAGAGGAGTGCCTATCATATCAAGAGAATATAGTATTTTAGATAATATCAGTAGAAGGAGTTGGAGATATGAATCAAGATATGATGCGGGATCGCAGGATAACGGTGCTCTGTTATGGGGATTCCAATACATATGGTTATAACCCGATGAATGGCATGCGCTACCCGGAGGATGTCCGCTGGACAGGCCGGCTGCAGAAACTGCTCGGAGAGGACTATCGGGTGATCGAAGAAGGATGTAATGGAAGGACGACCGTCTTTGACGACCCGGTTGAAGGGTGGAAGAATGGATTAAATTACCTGAGACCCTGCCTGAATACCCATAAGCCGATAGATTTTGTGATCCTAATGCTGGGTACCAATGATCTGAAGGAAACTTTTCACGCTACGGCAGAAGATATCGCAGATGGCGCGGGTACTCTGGTTCACGTGATACAGGAATTTACCCAGGTGAAACAGGGCTATGTTCCGAAGATCATTCTGGTATCTCCGCCTGAGATAGGAGAGGGGATCCGGAAATCGGATTTTTCTGGCGCTTTTTATGAAAGCGCGATCGATCGATCCAGAGAGTTTCCAAAATGGTATCGGAGAACGGCCGAAAAATATGGCGGTATTTTCTTTGATGCAGCGAGATATATTAAACCGTCCGCAGAAGATTCCGTGCATCTTTCGCCGGAGGCGCATAAGGAGCTTGCAGAGCAGTTATATCAGGTTCTGAAGGATCATTAAATTGAGAAAACCATGAGTAATTTGACGCAAGGATGAAAAAGGCTATAAACAAGTATAGGGACTCCCAGGAAAGAAGGCTGAGAGAAAAGATACTTCAGAGAAAAATAGGATTACTGACTTAGCCGGTTAGTAAAAAGTCCATTGAACAGGATAGATTTTACAAAAAAATCCGTTTTCAAGGAGCAGAGCTCGATGTATAATAAAAACAAAGGAAGAAGTGGTATGATTGATTACAGCGGAGCAGATGCACCAGCAGGATTTGGAGCGCCTGCAAGCACTCCGGTATTTTTTTGCACCAACCCCGATAATATGAACTTTGAAGCACTTGCAAAAAAAGCAGGGTATTTTAAAAGGGAGTGGCGGCTATGTGCAAAATTTTGGAAGATATGAGGAATGAAGCGGCGAGAACAGCTGCTTATGAGGCAGACAGGGCAACAGCAGAAAAAATGATAAAAATGGGTAAGTTGTCCCTTGAAGAGATTGCCAACTGTGTTTCTGTGCTTTCTCTTGATGACTTGAAAAAGATTGAAGCCGAAATCATGCAGCTCGCGTAAGTAAACAAATTGTTTATTTATCGATAAGTAATGTCTTTCTGTAAGGGGTGTAGCGATATGACGGTATATGTTGATATAGAAAATCTATTAAAGCAAAAGAACATTAGCAAAAACAAATTGTGCGAAGCTTGTAAATTACAAAGGACGCAGCTGAATAATTATTGCAAAAATAAGGTATCCAGGATCGACCTGACAATTCTTGGAAGGTTATGTGAATTTCTGGATTGTACACCGAACGATATACTGAAATTAAAATAGCGCTGTCACATGGTGAGTGCTAATTATTTTGTGAAAAATTTGTGAAGTCCCGAATTTACGGGCTTCACAGCGTTTGCAGTTTTTCAATTTCCCCGTTTTTTAGGCTTACTACACCAATTTTACACCAATTGCGCGTAAGCTACGAGCCATGCAGAGCAAGACCGGACGCCCGATGGGAGCTTGCTCACATAAGGGCGGCTTCGGGATTTGCCCTATACGGCGACAGCCGCGGCCGAGCGAACCTGTTCGCGAGGTGCA
>CANRKY010000092.1 GCA_947631355.1 uncultured Marvinbryantia sp. | reverse complement strand
AGGTAAAGTCTGTGAGGCCCGGAACGATCGCCAGCCCGCCGCCGCAGGTTCCGAACACTGCCGTGATCTGGGGGATCACGCCGGACGCCAGCGCCTGTTTTGCGTAGATCGTGCCAAAAGCGTTCAAGGCATCTGTGGCCTCCTGCAGACGTAAGCCCGCGCAGTCGATCAGGCCGATCACCGGCGCTCCCGTCTTCATGGCAAGATCGTAGATGCCAACGATCTTCTTCGCGTGCATTTCCCCGATGGTTCCGCCGAGAACAGACGCATCCTGGCTGTAGACATATACCAGGCTCCCGTTGATCACGCCGTAGCCGGTGATCACGCCATCGCCCGGAGTATCTGCTTTCGCCATGTTGAAATCTGTGTTTCTGGCAGTAATACTTCCACCGATCTCAACAAAACTGTTCTCATCAAGCAGAGACGCAATTCTCTTGCTTGCTAAGGTTTGTGCTGTATTGCTCATTATTCAGCCCTCCATTTTTTATATTAGATAAATTAAAAACCATTATCTGCCGTTTATCATTGTACTTTATTTCCATCGGCAACGCAAGAGATTTTTGTCAAATTTTCTCATAGAAAAAATGGAGGATTTCAGCTCAGATTCTATGAATTTTGTTGACATTCCTCACAGCCGGAACCGATCCCACACCCATCCGAGCCAGTGCTCCAGGTATCTCGCCTCCACGCTCTGTGCTGTGACCACCGGATACTCCTCCAGCAGCTCCTCTCCCAGATAATACCCCACTTTCCCCACCACTGTGCCTTTTGGGGCCGGGGCTGTCAGGCTTTTTCGCACGGTCGTGCGGCTGGTGATGGTCTCGTCCTTTCTCAGAAGATAGGTTCCTCCCCCGCCTCCACTGGCGTCGATCGCCAGCGGCACATACGCCGTCTTCCACGGGTCTTTGTCTTTTGCCAGGCCGCCCTCCGCGCGAATGGGCCCCGGCGCCTCCCCGCACTTGATCTGCCGGTTTTCATAGTTCTCTATGCCGTAGGTCATCAGCGCCTTGGTGTCGCTCCACTTATAAGTGCGGTTGTACGGCCACCCGCAGGCCAGGAGCGCCACGACAAACAGCCGGTCGTTGTTCTGCAGCGCGCCCACGTAGCAGTAGCCCGCCGCGGAGGTGAAGCCGGTCTTTCCGGACAGCGCCCCCTCCATCATATCCAGGAAGGCATTGTGGTTCTGGCAGGAAAAGCTGCGCGTGCCGTCCGCGCTGGTGAAGCTGTAGCTGCGCGTCTGTGTGATCCGCAGAAATTCCTCCCGCGCGGGCGACTCCGCCACGCAGTACGCCATGATGCGCGCCAGGTCCGCGGCCGTGGTGGAGTGGGCGCCGCCCGCGTCCTCCGCGTCCAGCCCGTTGGGCGTCACAAAATGAGTGTCAGAGCATCCCAGCTCCTGCGCCTTCTGGTTCATCCGCGCCGCGAATGCCTCCGTGCTGCCCGCTATGTGCTCCGCGATCATCACCGCGCTGTCGTTGAAGGATTCCAGCATCAGGGCGTAGAGCAGGTCTTCCAGGTAATAGTTCTCCCCCTCCCGCACCCCCAGGCGCACCTCCGGCTGCGCGGCCGCGTTGGCCGAGGCCGTTGCCAGTTCCCTTAAATTGCCGCTTTCCAGCGCCAGGATGCAGGTCATGATCTTGGTGGTGCTGGCCATGGGAAGCACTTCGCGCTCGTTTTTCCCAAAAAGGATACGCCCG
The DNA here is from genome assembly GCA_947631355.1 of uncultured Marvinbryantia sp. Lineage (GTDB taxonomy): Bacteria > Bacillota > Clostridia > Lachnospirales > Lachnospiraceae > Marvinbryantia. The sequence continues at coordinate 8,159 of CANRKY010000092.1, read as the reverse complement.
CTGCGGCCATCCATCAGAACGGCGCTGCGGGCGTACAGATCCTGCAACTGTCTCGGAGTCTCCTGCGCCGCCCCCGCGCTCCCCCAAAGAGCGAACAGTCCGGACAGACACAAGAAGAACCGCCATATCATTTTTTTCATAAAGCACCTCCTGCACAAAAATAGCGTTTTTTTGTTTCCCGTCTATTCTATGCAGGAAAAGGGCCATTCAGAAACGCCCCGGCGCCCGATTTTCTCTTTTAATATAAATATTTGTTAATTAATATAAATATTTGCAGTTTACGTAGCCGTACTTGTCCAGCTCCGGCGCGTACACGTACCAGTAAGTGGCATCGCTGGAATCATAGAGTTCCACCACATCCCCCGAATAGAGACGGCCGATCACGTTTCCGCTGTCAAACACCTTTGTGCTGCGCAGCGCCAGGTAGCCCGCGTCCACCTTCACGATCCACCTGGAGGGCGCCGCGGCCGCTATGCTGGTCGTGGACGCCGCAGGCACAGAGGACGGGCTGGAGACATCCTGGGATACCAGATAGTCTTTGTTCACATAGCCGTAGCAGTCCAGCTTGTAGGAGTACACATACCAGTACTGCGCATCGCTGGCGTCGATCACGGCCACTCTGTCCCCGGTGTACAGTTCGCCGATCTCGTTGCTGCTGTCGTACGCCTTCGCGGTGCGAAGCGCCAGGTACCCCGTGTTCACGCCCACGATCCAATCATAGGATGTGATGGAATTGCTGATCAGATAATCCTTGTTCACATAGCCGAATTTGTTGAGTTTCGGGGAATACACATACCAGTAAGTGGAATCTCCCGTATCCTGCAGATACACCGTATCCCCGGTGTACAGCTCGCCGATCTCGTTGCTGCTGTCAAACGCCTTTGCGGTGCGAAGCGCCAGATACCCGCTGTCCACCTTCACCGTCCAGCCGGGATCGTTTGAAAAGCTGCCCACCAGATAATCCTTGTTCACATAGCCGTACTTGTTCAGCTTTGAGGAGTACACGTACCAGTACTGCGCATCGCTGGCGTCGATCACCGAGACGGCATCCCCGGTGTACAGCTCGCCGATCTCGTTTGCGCTGTCATAGGCCTTTGCGGTGCGAAGCGCCAGATACCCGCTGTTCACTTTCACCGTCCAGCCGGATGACGCCTGGGCCACGGGCGTGCTGCCCGATGATACGAAACGCAGGTAATCCTTGTTTACATAGCCGTTTTTCCCCAGTTTGGAAGAATACACGTACCAGTACTGCGCATCGCTGGTGTCATACACTTCCACCGTATCCCCCGTGTACAGTTTCCCGATCTCGTTGCTGCTGTCAAACGCTTTGGCAGTGCGAAGCGCCAGGTAACCCGAGTCCACCTTCACGCTGTACACATCCGCCGCGGATACACGCGCGCGCATCCCAAACCCGGCAACCGCCAGCAGTGCCAGAAGCAGCGCCAGTGTCCACTTTGCAAAACCCTTCGTCACATTTTTTGTCTTCATAAAAGCACCTCCCTTGTATATCTCGAAAAAGCGCCGGATCATTTCCGCATCCGCCTTTTCTTTTAATAGTTACCCGCGCTTCCGTAATAATCTACGATCTGTCTGCTCAAGGAAGCGATGGTATTCTGCGCACTTCCCACATCCGACAGGTATTCCGACATAAACACAATGATCAGATCATTCTGGGAATCATACACGATCCCCGCATCGTTCTCCACATCGTCCAGCTCCCCCGTCTTGTTGGCCACGCGCACTCCCTCCGGCATCTGCGCCGGTATCTTGTTGCGCCTTGTCTGGGCCTTCAGCAGAGAATACATGGCGTCCGCGTAGGGAAACTCATCCGTGTCCAGATCGTACACATGTTTCAGGAAATGACCGCAGTCCGCCACAGACGTGTAATTGTCGCCGTACTCATTGCTGTGGAGCAGCAGCCTTCCCATGGTAGTATTGTTGTATCCGTGCCGCGCGCAGAAATCGTTTACCATCGCCATCCCGACCGAGGAATCCCCCGCGCCCAGATAGGTGGTCAGCGTGTTGGCCGCATCGTTGTCGCTCACCGTGATCATGGAATATAAGTTCGCGTCCACCGTGTCCTGGCCGTATGTGTCAATGATCCGCTGATAATCTTCAAATACGGCTCCCATGATATACAGCTTGATCAGGCTGGCCGCCTGCATGGGATGATCCTGATAATTGATGCCGGATTCCGTCTGGTTCACCAGGTCGCACACATACACCGCCCAGCTTCCGTTGCTGCCCGGAAGCGATGCCTGAAGCTGCGCCATCAGCGTCTCCAGCTTTTCATCCGTCCCCATCTCCTGGGAGGACATACTGCTGAAAAAACTGCCAGTGCTCTCTCCCGGCGGTGTGATCTGCCCCGTGGCCGAACTTCCCGTTCCCGGCGGCGCGATCTGCCCTGTGGCCGAACTTCCCGTGCCCGGCGGTGCGATCTGCCCCGTAGCCTGACTTCCCGTGCCCGGCGGCGTAATCTGCCCCGCGGCTTCCGTGTCCGCATCGGTGTAGTCCGCCTCGCCGTCTTTCACGGCCACCACCACGCCGTCCACCACGATGGTGGTCGGCTCGGTCTCCTCCTCTGTCTCCTGCTTCGCGGAGACTTCTTTTTCTGTGGATGTCTCTTTCTCGGCAGAAGTTTCTTTTCCTGCAGAAGTTTCTTTCTGCGCGGATGCCTTCTTCCCTGTGGATGTCTCTTTCTCAGCAGAAGTTTCTTTCTGCGCAGAGGCCTTCTTCCCGGCGGATGTCTCTTTCTCGGCAGAAGTTTCTTTCTGCGCGGAGGTCTTCTTCCCGGCGGATGTCTTCTTCTGCGCAGATGTTTCTTTCTCTGTGGAAGGCACATTTTCCAACACCGCCGCGCCGAGCAGCGTCTGCCTTTCTTCCGCCTGCGCCGCATAGCCGCCGGCGAAGGCCAGCGCCGCTGCCAGAAGGGCCGACGCAGCCAGTATCTTTCTGTTCTTTTTCATATTTCGTATCGCTCCCACGCAGTGCCCGTTCTCAGGCATAATTCCGGTGGAAACGGAAACTCACCTCCCCGCCGTTTTGCAGGCATTTATCGTATTCCTCCAGCACCGTTACCGTCTCCGGTATCGCCAGTTTAAACAGCTGCTTCAGTTCCTCCGTGCTCTGCCGGCAGACCGGCAGCGGGCACTTGCGTATCACACGCCCTTGCACAAACCGGTAAATGCCGAATGTCTTCGCGGCGCCCAGCAAGAGTCTGCGCTTAAACGCTGTGGGACACACCGTGATATTGGTATAAAACTTCATGGACCGCAGCATATGGCGCACGTCCTTCTCCGTCACGCCGTCCAGCACCGCGGCAATGCTGCGCACGCAGTCCCGCGTCGCGTGGATCACATGAGACGGGTGATAGAAAAAGGGATTTTTCCCGGTGGCCTCCATCATGGCACGGTCAAACTCCGTCTCGATCTCATCGTGTCTGGCCCCGGTTTTTTCCATATATTGCCCGATATAGGGATGGCAGGTGCTGTCCAGCATAAAATGACACACAAACCCCAGAAGGTACGCGCGCACTCCATCGTCTTTCTCGGCGCGGTATCGCTCTATGCCCTTCGCAAAAAAGTCCGCCGCCGTTTCCCGGTGCATACAATGCCCCATCTCAACAAAACGGTTTTTGTGGAACGGGCGCACGTAAAACAGGATATCCGGGCCATGCAGACCCACGATGTAGGCGGCCCTGTGCCGGCGGATCACCTCCTGCAAACTGCCGTCCAGTTTCTGATACACCCGTTTTCCAAATAGATCATGTGCATATGTGGTAGGCATCGCATGTCTCCTGTTCTGGTTTATTCTGCCGCGTATTTTGACATCTCCGGCCGTCACCCAAAAATCCTGTTCCATACTGTGACAGCCAGACCTGTGGCATCCTGCACTGTACTATACTTTCAGCGTCATGCGGACTTCTTCCTCCGCCTCCGCTTTAAAATCTTCCATCTTAACCTGGCTCACCGGCGGCAGATCCGCGATGGACTGCACCCCGAAGCTGCGCAGAAATTCTTCTGTGGTGCCGAACAGAAGCGGCCTGCCCGGCGCGTCCAGCCTTCCCAGCTCTTTTACCAGATTGTACTCGATCAGCTTGTTCACCGCGTGGTCGCATTTCACGCCGCGTATCTTTTCTAGCTCCAGCTTCGTGACCGGCTGTTTGTACGCGATAATGGACAGCGTCTCCAGAACCACATCCGTCAGTTCCGTCTTGCGCGGCTGTTTGGCGATCCGCACCAGATAGTCGTACATTTCCGTCTTTGTGCACATCTGAAAGGCGTCCTCCAGCTCCACAATGCGGATGCCCCGGTCTTCCTGCTCGTACCGGTCCATCATATTCCGGATCAGTTTTCTGGTTGTCTCTGTATCCTGCCCGATGGCTTTTGCGATCTTCGCCGTCTCCACGGATTCCCCACAGGCGAAAAGGATCGCCTCAACAGCCGCCTCTAATTCTTTCATGCTACCTCTCCGTCCTGTCTTGCAGTGATGGTAATATCTGCAAAAATCTCGTCCTGCTGCACCTCTATCTTTCCGGTCTTGATCATCTCCAGGATGGTAAGAAACGTGATGATCACCTGCATCCTGCTGTTCCCACTGCGCAGAAGGCTGCGGAAACTGCATTTTTTATGCCCGGCAATATACTGCTCCACGTGCGAGATGGTCTCCTCCAGATTCACTTCTTCCTTTTCCATTGTGCCAAACTTGCTCCGCACCGGATCCATGCGCCCTTCCTGGCGTTTCATCACGTCCTGGAAAACGGCGTTCAATTTTGCCAGCGTGATGTCTGCCAGCAGTTTTTTGGGATCCGCCGGTTCCCGGTAGGCAAGCACTTCCTCCGGGATGGTGGGCGCTTTGTACGCGGCTTTCTCCGCATCCTTCTGCCGCTCCCGCAGCTCGTAGGACATATACTTGTAGAGCTTGTACTCCAGCAGGCGCTCCACCAGCTCCTGCCGCGGATCCTCGGGTTCGCCCTCCTCATCGGTTTCCGGCGGCAGCAGCATCCTGGATTTGATATCCAGCAGAGTGGCCGCCATCACCAGAAATTCGCTCATCACACCCATATCCGAGTTTTCCATGGCCCGGATATATTCCATATACTGATCTGTGATCTGGGCGATGGGAATATCAAAGATATTCACTTTATTTTTATCGATCAAATGCAGCAGCAGATCGAGGGGCCCCTCAAACTCCTGCAGCTTCACGGAAATTCCCATAAATACCTCGTTTTCTTACGTCAGTTCCAGCAGCACGACCTCCGGCGGATTGTTGATGCGGATGGCGATGGAGTGAGAGCCCAGGCCGGATGTGACCACCATGCGCCTGCCATATTTTTCATACAGGCCGTAGGCGTAGCGCGGAAACAGCTTCACCTGCGGGCTGATCAATCCGCCCACAAACGGCAGCCGGATCAGCCCTCCGTGCAGGTGCCCGCACAGAGAAAGCTGCGCGCCCCACAGGGCATAGCTCTCAAAGTACAGCGGGCTGTGCACCAGGAGGATATTATATCTCTCCTCATCCGGAACGCCTATATATTTCCTTATCTCCTCGGCCGTGATGAACGCATTGTCCATTTTTTTATAATATTTCATCGGCAGTTCCAGGCCGTGCAGCATCAGCTTTGCGCCATTTATATCCACCGGGACGCTCTCGTTTTCCAGCAGCGTGATCCCCGCCCTTCGCATCCCGCCGGTAAGCTGCCGGTACGCATCCCCGTATGCCTCCGGTCTCTCCTTCGCCCTGCACTCGTGATTCCCATTCACACAGTACACCGGGCAGTCGCACGCCAGCCGTTTCAAAAGGGACAGCCCCACATCGGGGTTCATACCTGTTTTGGAAGATACGGTCAGGTCTCCCGCCGAAAGCACCAGATCCGGGTACAGTCTGTGTATCACATCCGCCAGCTCCCCGTTTCCCTCCCCGAACAGCCGGTTATGGAGATCCGAGATCAGCGCGATCCGGATGGGGGTGTGCGGCCTGTCTTTGGATCTCGGCATGGAAATCCGGTAATTTTTTACTTTTATTCTGCTCATGTCCGCTCCTAAAGACATTGTTGCTCCGTAAATTATGATATATTATATCGAAATTCCGCCCGTTTTGCAACTGGAAGATCATACACGGTGCGCTGACGATCATCACACACGGTACGCTTCCCACGCTTTTCTCAGGTAATACAGATAGCCCGCTTTTTCCACGTCCGCGGCAAACTGTATCTCCACGCTCCCGATTTCCTTTCCTCCCAGCAGATACACGACCCGCCCGGCAGCGTCCCCCGCTTTTACGGGCGCCTCCGCTTCTTCCGCGAGCTCCAGTTTCCGCTCTATGTTTTCCAGGTTCTGCCCCTGCGTGTCCAGATAGCGGAACTCCCCCGCGTATTTACATTCCGTTGTCTCTATTGTACCACGCCGCACCCGGATGGTCGGGAGGGTGGGTGGCGTTTCGTCGACATACAGGCGGCACTTCCCGAATCCATAATTTAACAGGGAGGCCGCATTGGCAAACCTGGTTTTGGAGTCCGGGCCCGCCATGATCACGCTGATCAGCCGGATATCATTGCGCTCCGCCACCGCCGAAAGACAGAAAAGCGCCCTGCTGGTGCTGCCGGTCTTTAAACCGATGCATCCATCGTAGCTGCGCAGCAGCTTATTTGTGTTGGAGAGCCCGAACGCGCTGCTGCCCTGCCTGGTGACGTGGGTGATGGTGTCCATCCAGATCGTGGTGTAATCAAACACTTTCGGGAAGCGGGTGATCAATTCCCGCGACATCAGCGCGATGTCGTAGGCTGAGGTGTAGTGTTCCTCGGAGTCTGTCAGGCCGCAGCAGTCCACGAAATGCGTGTCCTTCATCCCCAGCCTTGCGGCTTCCCGGTTCATCCGGTTCACAAACTCCATCTCCGTCCCCGCGATGTGCTCCGCCATGGCCACAGACGCGTCGTTCCCGGAGGAGACCAGGATACATTTCAGCAGGGTGTCCACCGTCTGCTTCTCCCCCTCCTCCAGATACACCTGGGAGCCGCCCATGGACTTCGCGTGGGCGCTTGTGACCACTTCGTCTGTTGGCCGGATCGTCCCCTTTTCCAGTTCCTCAAAAATCAGCAGCACGGTCATGATCTTTGTCACGCTGGCCGGGCTGCGCCGGTCGTGGGCCCCTTTTTCATAGAGCACCGTGCCGGTGGAGGCCTCCATTAAAAGCGCAGACGGCGACTCGATGGCCAGGGCATCCTGCCCCGCCGCTTCGCTGTCGTCCGTCTGCGACACATTCGTTTCCGTTTCCTGCGCAAATGTCCTCCCGCTCATCAGCAGAATACACAGCAGAAAAATCCCTGTTTTTCGAAATATCCTTCCCATAGCATCTCTCCCGCAATTCTTTTATGATACAGAATATGTGCGAAAGAATCCGCCTATGACAAGCAGTTTTACCGATCGCTCCTAAAGTTTGATGTGCATAAACGCATACCGTTTCGGATCGCTCAGCCAGATCCGCTGCACCCCCGCGTAATCCGGCAGAGCGGAGTACGGCGTGGCATAATAGAGTGTTTTCAGCTGGCGGTGATATACCTCCGGGTCATAGATCTTCCCGTCGATCTCCGCCCAGCCATGGCCGGTGCTGTTGCAGGCGTACACCTCATATCCGCAGGCTTTTACCAGATAGGCGAAGGCCGCCGCGTAGCTGCAGCAGTTGCCAATGCCATTGATAAACATATCGTTCGCATAAATCTCCGGCCAGTCCATCCCGGTATAATGGGGTGTGCGCGGCCGCAGCTTTCCATCGTAGGTTCTGGCCACATAATTAAAGCAGGCCCATATTTTTTCATTTTTTGTCATAGAGGGCTTAATAATCTGGGAGACGATGACCTGCGCCCGCCACAGTGTCTTTTGCTTCATCGTGCCGCAGGAATCCGATGCCAGTACATTGTTGAGCACTTTATTGGTCAGCACGCCGTTGGATTTAAAATAATATGTCTTATTCCCGATCACCTGCCAGCCGGTCACCGCCGCCCCGTCGGAGCCAAAATAATATTTCTTTTTGTTGATGGTCTTCCAGCCGGTATAAGCCTGTCCCTTATTCTTTCCGGAAGTAAGAAAGATGTATTTTTTGCCGTTGATCGTTTTCTGGCCCGTCTGCATGGCGCCCAGTTTTTCGCCGCTCCCGGTGGGCGC
>CANRKY010000091.1 GCA_947631355.1 uncultured Marvinbryantia sp. | reverse complement strand
GCTCTTTTTCCGCTTCTTTTTTTTCCGCGCCCCAGTGTTTGCCCTGTTTGCCGCACGTTTTCTCTGCCCTGAGTTCCGGTGCGCCCCTGTTTTGTTCGCTTCTGCGGGCGATTTCGGTGTTTTATCCGACTCTGCAGACGGTTCCTTTGTTTTGTCCGGCTCTGCAGATGGTTCCTTTGTTTTGTCCGGCTCTGCAAACAATTCCTTCGTTTTGTCCGGCTCCGCAGACGGCTCGTCCACTTCTTTGTTTTCGTCTGTATCCTGCATGTTCATGCCGTAATGCCACATGCCAGGGAAAGGCCAGGGCGGCGATCCTGCCTGAATGAGGATCCCCTGGACTATCGATCCTGTAGGAACGGAGATCCTCTGGCCTGCCAGTCCGCCCAGAATAGGGATCTTCCAGCCTGTCGGTTTTTCCAGAACGGGGATCTTCCATCCTACCGGTTTTTCCAGAACAGGGATCTTCTGGCCTGTCGGTTTCTTCAGAACAGAGATCCCCTGCTCCGTCGGTCTTGCAGACCTGAAAATATCCGTGCCCTTGATCTTGGGATTGCAGACAAAAACGCAATTTACCTCCTCTGCCTCGCGGCCGTGAAATGCTCTCCAGATCCCTTTGTGCGGATTTAGGACCACTGCAAACTGCCAGTCCTGATAATAAGCTGTGCTCTGCACCGCCATGTCATCGCCGGACATGAACACGCTGAGGCTGTTGGGGTGCGTGTGGTACCAGCCAATGCGCCGCAGGCAGACCCCCATCTCATCCCGCGTTTCTTCTATGATCTGTGCCTCCAGTTCTCCGGCCGCCCAGGCCGCATCCAGACTCATGTCCAGGCGAATGGCCGTTCCTTTCGCCTCGTACATGGGCACCAGGCGGGAGACAATGCCATACAGTTTTTTCGTCTCCGGATCACGATATACATTTCCAAGCATGTAGCCCCCCTGCTCGCGGATGTTGTCGCTGGTGTATTTCAGCCAGCCGATATGCCGGTCCACATCTCTGAGCGCCTGACCGGTATAAAAAAGTGTTATCTCGCATCCAGGAGCGGAGGCCACGCAATGTTCCTTCGCAAACAGCGGCATTTCTCTTTCTTCCGGTACATACTCATTGCTCACACCGATCTTCTTAAATCCTTTCATGGTTGCTCACCTCTCCTTCTCTGAAACGCAGCGGGGCGCCAATGGCGCCCCGCTGCCCGGCCGCATCATACATCGCGCGGCCATTTTGCCCGTCCTCAGCCGCCAACTCCTTCCAGAACCATGTTCACCGTGACGTCGTCTGCCGCTCCTCCCTCTGCCATGGTCTGTGTTCCGCTGATCTTTCTCCCGCCGTTAATGCCAAGTCCGTAATATTGGCCGGACTTCGGCGGCTCAATAAACCCTTCGCTGATCAGTGCGGTCACCACCTCATCCGCCGTCAATTCCGGATTTATATCCGCCTCAAAGGTCGCTCCCGTTGTGGGGTGCACAAATTTCATTCTATACATCATAATTCCTCCTTTTTTATGGGCTTTTTGCCCTTTTTTACATTCATCTTTTTCTAATCGGCCGAAATCCCTGCACGCAATTTGCCACAAGCGGGGGCAGATGGTCCGAGGGAAACATGGATTTATCGTTCTTGTGCCGCAGATACCAGTCTTTCGCTTCCGGATTTGCAGGCGATTTCGGATTCGTAACATACGGATCGAACTGCAGCGAATTGATCATACGGGACAGATAATTCACCAGGCTTTCCGTGCTCTGATATATACCGCAGCAATACCTGCCATTGGAAAACCAGTTCGGATGGTACACCAGCGTCCCTTCCATCCGTGTCTCCGGTGCTAGAGTCGGGTATTCGGGTGGAAGAATGGTGCGCCCCGTGCAGGAATCTATCGGCTTATCGCGGTCTGCGTAGGTGTGCACCCGGATATGCCACCGGTACTCCTCCACGTAGGGCGGCTCCCCTCTCACTGCCTCCCAGGAGAACACAGGGCTCTTGATACTGCACATATCCCGGTAGTCGGAAGCCAGACGTGTTTTGTGAAGCTCTTGTCTTGTCATTTTTGCACCTCCTTGAAAATGTCGTTCCTGTCTTCGCGCAGGACTGCGTTTTTTCGGCTCTTTGCTTCGCCGTTGTATCTTATATACACCTTAGAAAATTTTCTGCCGCAGGGCGGGGGATTTTTTTGCACACAAAAAAGGGCCGCCCCTTATGGGAGCAGCCCTGCTGTTCTTTCAATCTTCGTTTTGTGGATTTACAGCTTTCTTACAGATGTTTGATCCGCTCGATCGCCTCCACGGTGTTTTCATAGCTTCCGAACGCCGTCAGCCGGAAGTATCCCTCCCCGCTTGGGCCGAACCCGGAACCGGGGGTGCCCACCACGTTCGCGTTCTCCAGCAGATAGTCAAAGAATTTCCACGAATCCATGCCGTCCGGGGTCTTCAGCCAGATGTACGGCGCATTGATCCCGCCGGACACGGTGTAGCCCGCCTGGCTCAATCCATCGTAGATCACAGCGGCGTTTCGCATATAATAGGCCACCTGCTTCTTCAGCTGTTCTTTTCCCTCCGGAGAGTACACGGCCTCGCCCGCCCGCTGCACAATGTACGGCGCGCCGTTGTATTTGGTGCCATGCCTTCTGGCCCAAAGGCCGTGCAGGCAGGTATCCCCCGCCTTCAGCTCTTTCGGCACCACGGTAAATCCCAAGCGCACGCCCGTGAAGCCCGCATTTTTGGAGAAGCTGCGCAGCTCTATGGCGCAGGTTCTTGCCCCCTGGCACTCATAGATGGAGTGGGGCACATTTTCCTCTGAGATGTACGCCTCATACGCCGCATCGTAGATGATGATGGCGCCCACTTTGTTGGCGTAGTCCACCCATATCTGCAGCTCATCTTTTGTGATGGTGGAGCCGGTGGGGTTGTTGGGGAAACACAGGTAGATCAGATCCGGCGTCTCTGCGGGAAGCTCCGGCGCAAAACTGTTCTGCGCCGTGCAGGGCATGTAGATCACATCGCTCCAGGTCTCTCTGACCGGATCCCAGGTGCCGGTCCGCCCCGCCATCACGTTGGAGTCCACGTAGACCGGATACACCGGGTCGCACACCGCGATCTTATTGTCCAAGCTGAAGATCTCCTGGATGTTGGCGGAGTCGCACTTTGCGCCATCGGAGATAAAGATCTCATCCGCCGCGATCTGGCAGCCTCTGTCCGCATAGTCATTTTTGGCAATGGCATTTCTTAAAAATTCATATCCCAGATCCGGCGCGTACCCCTTAAAGGTGGCCGCGTCCGCCATCTCGTCCACCGCCTTGTGCAGCGCGGAGATGATGGCCGGGGCGAGGGGCTGTGTCACATCCCCGATCCCCAGGCGGATCACTTTTTTGTCCGGATGGGCCGCCGTGTAGGCCGCCACTTTTTTGCCGATGGTGGAGAACAGATAGCTCCCCGGCAGTTTCAGATAATTGTCGTTTACTTTTACCATGTTTTTCTCCTTTTCAAGATCATCGCCATGCGCGGCATGGCGCAGTTTTTCTTTTTGCCGTTTTTACAGCTCAATCTCCCCGTCGAACACCGTGGTGGCGCTGCCGGTCATATAAACCGTGTTTTCCTTTCTGTCCCAGAAGATCTTCAGATCCCCGCCCAGCAGTTTCACGGTCACTTCGTCCTCGGTGTAGCCGTTTGCGATGGAGGCCACCGCCGTGGCGCAGGCTCCCGTCCCGCAGGCCAGCGTCTCACCGGAGCCCCGCTCCCACACCCGCATTTCCACCGTGCGGCGGTCGATCACGCGGGCAAATTCCGTGTTCACGCGATCCGGGAACATGGCGTGATTTTCAAATTCCGGCCCGACTTTTTCAATATCCAGGTTTTTTACATCGTCTATGTAGGTGACGGCATGGGGGTTCCCCATGGACACGCAGGTGATGCGCCAGGTTTTTCCCGCCGCCTGCACGGGTTCATCCACCACCTGTTCCTTTTCCGTGAGCACCGGAATGTCCGCCGCGCGGAACACGGGAGCGCCCATGTTTACCCGCACTTCTGTCACTTTTCCGTCTTTCACCGTAAGATCCAGGTATTTGATCCCGCTTTTGGTCTCCACGCTGATGCTGGTTTTATCTGTGATCCCGTGGTCGTACATATATTTTGCCACGCAGCGGATCCCGTTCCCGCACATGGCCCCCTGGGAGCCGTCCGCGTTGTACATTTCCATTTTTCCGTCCGCCACATCCGACGGCTTGATGAGGATCAGCCCATCGGAACCGATCCCGAAATGGCGGTCGCTCACAGCGATGGCCGTGCGGGACGGATCCTCCACCGTCTCCTCAAAGCAGTTGACATATACATAATCGTTTCCGATCCCGTGCATTTTTGTGAATTTCATGACATCTTCCCCTTTCTGCCTGTATCATGGGTTCAGTAAAGCGCAAAGATCATCTGCGCGGTCTCCACCATATTTGTTCCGCTGTCCATGCTGCATTTCTGCATGTACCGGTGCGCTTCTTCCTCCGTCATATCGTTCCGCTCCATCAGCAGCCTTTTGGCATCGCGGATCAGCCGGTTTTCTTCCTCCGTGCGGGCCCTGGGTTTTTGTTTTTCCCGTTTTTTCCGCCGCAGGAAACTGCCGGTCATCATCTGCAGTGTGTCCGTGAGGTTCTGCACTTTCAGGGGCAGCTCCAGACGCACGATGTGATCCCCGCAGCACTGTTCCAGCAGGGGCCGGGAAGCTAGAAGGAGCATATCAAAGCCCTGCGGCAGATCCTCCCGCAGCTGGCTGCTCAGCATATCCGCCAGCTTATACCCGCAGACCACGATCCCCTCTCCCAGACTGTCCGCCAGCTGCAGCACCTGGGAGCCGCCGGTACAGACGGCGGCCACATGATAGCCGCTGCGCACCAGGATGTTCCGGATGTTTTTCGCATCGCCCGGTTTGGGAAATACCACAATGATATTTACCATTATTTTCCCACCTCCTGTCTTTCTGAAAGGACAGGATCAAATCCGGTAGAGATACTGCTCCAGCTCCCAATCTGTCACGTTCCGGCTGTACTCAGCCCACTCGTTCCTCTTTGCTTTTGTGTAGTATTTGACAATGTGCTCGCCCAGAACGCCGCACACAAATTTGTCTTTTTCCATGGCCTCGATGGCCGCCAGCAGATTGTCCGGCAGTACCTCGATCCCCAGCTCCTGGCGCTCCTCCTCCGTCATGCGGAAGATGTTTTTGTCCACATGCGGGGGCGGCATGATCTGCCTGCGTATGCCGTCCAGGCCGGCTGCCAGGCACACTGCCAGCACCAGGTACGGATTGCTGGAAGGATCCGGGCAGCGCAGCTCCACGCGCACGCCCTCCCCGCGCGCACCTTCCCCGCGGATCCCGGGCACCCGGATGAGGGGTGAGCGGTTCTGCGCCGACCACGCGATGTAGACGGGCGCCTCGTACCCCGGCACCAGGCGTTTATAAGAATTTACCAGCGGGTTCGTGATGGCGCACATACAGGTGATGTGCTCCATAATGCCGCCGATAAAGTAGTACGCCTCCTGGCTGAGCCCGAATTTATCCGACGGATCCGCAAAGATATTTTTGCCGTCTTTGGAAAGGGACATATTGATGTGCATGCCGGAGCCGTTGATGCCCGCTTTTGGCTTTGGCATAAAGGTGGCGTGCAGGCCGTGCCGCTTTGCAATGGTCTTTACGGACAGTTTGAAGGTCATGATGTTGTCCGCCGTCTTTAGGGCGTCATCGTATTTAAAATCAATCTCGTGCTGCGCGGGCGCCACCTCGTGGTGGGACGCCTCGATCTCGAATCCCATGCTCTCCAGTGTGAGCACCATGTCGCGCCGCGCGTTTTCCCCCAGATCCATGGGGCCAAGATCAAAATACCCCGCCTTTTCGTGGGTGATGGTGGTGGGCTGGCCGCACTCATCGGTGTGGTAGAGGAAAAATTCGCACTCCGGCCCCACATCAAACTGGTAGCCCATGTCCGCCGCTTCTTTTAAAACACGCTTCAGCACATGGCGCGGATCCCCCTCAAATGCCGTGCCGTCCGGGCGGTAGATATCGCAGATCAGCCGGGCCACCTTGCCCTGCTGGGGCCGCCATGGGAAAATGGTAAAGGTATCCAGATCCGGATACAGGTACATATCGGATTCCTCGATGCGCACAAACCCTTCTATGGACGAGCCGTCGAACATGCACCGGTTGTCCAGCGCTTTTTCCAGCTGGCTGGCGGTGATCGCCACGTTCTTCATCGTCCCGAAAATGTCTGTAAACTGCAGGCGGATAAACTCCACGTCCTCCTCCTGCACCAGACGGATCACGTCTTCTTTCGTGTATTTCATACTCTGTGTTCACTCCTTCTTTCCGCCCCCTGTGGGGCTTTGGGAAAGCCTTTGTTCTCTAAAAAATGATAACAGCGGGTTTTTTGTTTGTCAACCAAAAACCCGCCGTATGATGATGATTTAAAAACATTGATTTAATGTATTATTTCGATTGCTTATCTTCTTTCGGCCGCCCGGACTTATTCCAGTCCCGGCACGGTGCGCACATAGCGGAACCCGGAGGTCCAGGCTTCGCCCACCACCACGCCGTTGCGGCTGCTGGAGCAGTGTGCCACGATCAGGCCGCCGTCCGCGGACTTTCCTACCACCACGCCCACATGGTTCATGTCGCCGCGCTCCGGCCCGCCGTAAAACACCAGGTCTCCCGGCTGCGCGTACACCTGATCCACCATCACGGAGCCGTTCCACTGTGTGGTGGTGTGGTTGCCGATGCCGGCGTCCATTCCGTTCAGGCCGTTCCGGTAGCAGTATAATGTGAACCCGCTGCAGTCCAGGCCGTATTTGCGCGTCATCCCGGTGGATGTGCTGCCCGGCGCCGTCACCTTTGCCGGCTCGCCCCACAGGGGATCCCAGCCCATGGCCAGAGATTTTCCGCCCCAGAAGTAGCCCACCTTACCCACCAGGCTGTAGGCCGCTGTGACGATGCACACTCGTTCTTCGGACACTTCGCTTCCCACCGACGCGCGCACGATCTGCGGTTCCGCGCTGGCGATCGCGCAAAGCTGCAGGCACTCCGCGGAGGCATATTTGTAAATTTCCGCCTGCCCCTCCGCGCTGATGTGATGGCTGCGGATATATTCGTCCATGGTGCGGGGCTTTGTCTGCGCAATGGAGCGGCTTTCCGCCCCGGAAGCGGAGGCGGTACCCATCTCGCTCTCCTGCTTTTTGCGCAGCCACTTGTCGTAGCGCGCCCTGTCCATCTGTTCCTTTTTCTCCTGCTGCTGCATTTCGCGCCTGGCCTGGGCGTCCCGGCGGATCAGCATCTGCGTATATGCTTTCATCTCGCCCGCTTCAGGCTGTGTCATAACAAGCAGGAACTCCTCCTGCTGCTCAATGCGTTCCAGCTGCTCCTCGATCGGATATTCCTCCACAAAGATCTCTGTGATATCCGGCGCCTGGGAAGTCAATCCCTGCCCCTGATCCGCTGTGTTCATCTCGGTAAAGATTTCAAGGAGAAGTGGCAGCGACTCTGCCGTCAGGTTGGCCGAGCCCGTGCGCTTTTTGGACTCGTACACAAAAACCGCGAAGATATCTCTCCAGTTTACCGCGTGGTACTGGGCGGCGTCCGTCAGCTGCTCCGCAAACTGTTTCTCCACCTCGCTGCACACCCCGGCAAAATCCGCGGATATCTGGATGCCGTATGCGCTGGCAAGCTGCCCCAGGTAGGCCGCGTTGCTGGCAATGATATTGGTCTGCCAGTTTGCAAAGAGCTCTGAGTGATTTTCCACCTCAGACTCTGTCTCTGATTCGGATTCTTTTTCGGATTCTTTTTCGGATTCCTTTTCCGATTCTTTCTCGGTTTTTGTCTCTGTTTCCTTCTCCGGGCCGGTTTCAAGCTCCGGCTCCGTCTCCTCTGTCTCCGGCTCGCTCTCGGTCTCCGGTTCCGTCTGGGAAATGGTCTCCGTTTCGGTTTCGGTCTGTCGGCCGGAATCTGTCTCTGTCTGTTGGTTGGAATCGCTTTCCGACTGCTGGTCGGTGCCGCTTTCCGTCTGCTGATCGGAATCACTTTCCGTCTGCTGGCCGGTTTCACTTTCCGTCTGCTGGTTGGAATCACTTTCCGTCTGCTGGCCGGTTTCACTTTCCGACTGCTGGTTGGAATCACTTTCCGTCTGCTGGTTAGAGTCCGATTCCGTCTGTTGATTGGAATCGCTTTCCGGCTGCTGGTTGGTGTCCGATTCTGACTGCTGGTTGGACTCCGACTGTTTGTTGGACTCTGACTGCTGGTTGGACTCCGACTGTTTGTTGGACTCCGTCTGATTGTTGGACTCTGACTGCTGGTTAGATTCCGACTGTTTGTTGAACTCCGTCTGTTTGTTGGACTCCGTCTGTTTATTGGATCCCGGTTCCGTCTGTTTGTCGGAACCCGGCTGTTTGTCCGGTTCTTTCTGTTTGCTCGATTCTGTCTGTTTGTTTGATTCTTTTTGCTTCTCGGATTCCTTCTGTTTTCCGGATTCTTTCTGCTGGCCGGATTCCGGCTGCTGGCTGGTCTGCGCCTGTCTGCCGGAGTTGTTGGTCTCCGGTTCTGTCTCGGGCGTGTGCTTCACTGCCGGCCCGTCCCCGTTCTCCCCGGACAGAGCCGATGTCCCGGCGCCATTTTGTGTACCGTCTTCCGTTTTTGTCTCCTGCTCTGACTGCGCAGATACCGAAGTCTCGGAAACTGTGGTCACAAAAGGAACCGATGCGGCAAGCACACCGGAAACCGTAACATAAGAAATCCTTTTCCAAAGATTCTTCCTTTTCATTCTTACTGCACTCCCAAATTACTTACCCTTAATACTCCCTATTTATACACAATACCATACTTTTTTCTATAGTTCAATTCTTTTTTCTACAATTCAAAACAAAATGTAGCGGTAAAATCATCCATCGTCACTATATCTTCTGTATTCTCTCCCGGCAGACTCCTGCAGGACGCAGCATGGATGTTTTCCGTACATTAACCGGAATGTCTGATCTCTGCTCACATGTCTGCTTCCGCCCGCAGGATGCGCAGGGCCTCCTGCAGCTGGCTGTCCTCCTCCGCGTTCGGGTCTGCGGGGTCGAACATCCGGCCGGTCTGCTCCACTTCCACATCCGGCTCTATCCCTTTTTCGTGGATATCATTTCCCTTCGGCGTGAAATATTTCGCCGTGGTCAGTTTTACCGCCGTGCCGTCGGACAGGTCGAACACCGACTGCACGATCCCCTTGCCAAATGTGGTGGTTCCCACCAGCGTGCCCACCGCGTAATCCTTCACCGCGCCCGCGAACACTTCCGACGCGCTGGCGCTGTCCCCGTCGATCAGCACAGCCAGAGGGATGTCGTACTCCCGCACCGCGTCCGAAGAAAACTCCTCGCGCTCTCCGTTTTTGTCTTCCATGTATACGATCAGCCCTTCGGGCAGGAACAGATCCGCCACATCACACACCACTTCCAGCACGCCCCCGGGATTACCCCGCAGGTCGATGACCAGTTTCTCCATGCCCTGATCTTCCAGTTCTTCCATGGATCGTTTTACCTGATCCGTTGTCACATCGTCAAACTCGCTGATCCGCAGATAGCCGATCTGATCCTCCAGCATCTGTTCGTCTGTGGTGTTTATCTCCACGCGCCTCACTTCCACGGCGATGTCCATCTCCTCCTCGCCCCGTCTGATTCCCAGGTTCACAGAGGACAGGCCGTCCGCGCGTATCTTCCCCACTACCTCATCCAGTTCCATGTCGCGCACATCTTCTCCGTCCACGCTGCAGATCACGTCCCCCGCCTGCAGGCCGGCCTCCTCCGCCGCGGTGCCCTCATAGCAGGTTACCACCTGGATCTCTTTTGTTTTGGGATCCTGCTGGAAGACCGCGCCGATGCCGGTATAGGCGCCGGTGGTCTCCTCCTCGAAC
>CANRKY010000090.1 GCA_947631355.1 uncultured Marvinbryantia sp. | reverse complement strand
ATACCCTGCTTGTCCATCGCTCGAAAAACCTTGATTTTCTGGTGTTTTCAAAAGTATCGTTATCTAACGTCAGCTTTCCCAGAACCAGCACCACCATGACCTCGCCCGTGCGGAACCCTCTGCGCACAAGCACATGTCGCAGAAGGCCGTATCCTGTGTCCTCGTCATAGGGTTTTATCTTAAAGGATTTGCACATGTCGCGGATGCTGCGGATGATCTCCCCGCATTTCCGGTCTTCTATCAGGCACTGCTCCACCGGCACGATTTTGTGGGAGTTGGCCTCGTATGTGCCGCAGACGATCTCGCCGGACCGCAGCCTCTGAATAGCGGCGTGCACTTTGTTCCGGTAATAATATGGCATTTCCATATCCATAAAAGGCTGCACTTTTCCAAAGGGGCCGAGGAGCTTCTCTACCTGGCGCTGTTTGATGTGGCGCTGCTGCCGGTATGTCATGCCCTGATATTTGCAGCCGCCGCACTTCTTCTGCACCGGGCACTGCAGACTGTCCGCCGCTTTCTTTTCAGCTCTGTTGTCCGTTTCCTTCGCTGCTCTGCCTGTCGCCTGCTTTGCAGCTCTGTTGTTCACTTTCTTCGCCGCTTTATCTGCCACCTGCTTTGCAGTTCTGTTGTCCGTTTCCTTCACAGCTTTACCTGTCGCCTGCTTTGCAGTTCTGTTGCCCACTTCCTTCGCAGCTTTATCTGTCGCCTGCTTTGCAGTTCTGTTGTCCGCTTTCTTCACAGCTTTGCCTGTTGTCTGCTTTGCGGCTCTGCTGTCCGCTTTCTTCGCTGCTTTACCTGCCGTCTTCCTCTGCTCCATAGATTACTCGCTCTCTTTCGCCCTGCCCTTGCGTTTGGTCTTTTTTTCTTCTTCGTAAACTGCGCGGAGCTGTCTTCCCTCGCCTTTGGTGCGCACGTGCGGAATACTGCTGATGTATTCTTTCAGGCGGGAGTAGCCGTAATCGCGCACTTTAAAGTCTTTAAACTGCAGATGGATCTTGTTTCCCAGCGGGCCCAGGCCGATGCCGTTCTTTCCGCTCACCTGCACCTGCTCCACGATGTATCTTTCCAGGCTTTCCTTGCGCGTGGGATCTTCATAGAGAGCCACCCACATTTTGGAGCCCTCTCGGATCACGTTGAGTTTGGGGAAGGTGTCCAGAAATTTGTACAGCATACTGTATCCATAATTTCGCACATCGAAATCGGGATACAGTTTTACCAGGCGGCTGCCCACCTCGCCAAGGCCCGTTTCTTTATCGTTATTTTGATTTTCTGTGATGATCCGGATGACCGCTTCTTCAATTTCCTCGCGGCTGATCACCGTGCTTTCATTTTCTTTTGGTTTTACCTGTTCTGAGTTTGCGGAGCGCGCGCTCTTTTCTTCTTTGTCGGACGCGCTGTCCTCCAGGAGCAGTTCCAGGGTGGTAAATTTGTTGCAGGCCTGGCGGAACGGGATGGGCGTTTTCGCCTCGCCCATGCCGATCACATACTGCCCGCTCTCCCGCAGGCGGCTTGCCAGCCTGGTAAAATCGCTGTCGCTGGAAACCAGGCAGAACCCGTCCACGTTTCCGGTGTACAGGATGTCCATGGCATCGATGATCATGGCGGAATCCGTGGCGTTTTTCCCCTGCGTGTAGCTGTACTGCTGGATCGGGCTGATGGAGTTTTGCAGAAGCACTTCTTTCCAGCTGGAGTTATGGGTGCTTGTCCAGTCCCCGTAAATCCGTTTGTAGGTTACGTTCCCGTATTTAGACAGCTCGTCCATGATTGGCTTGATATACTTCGCGGACACATTGTCCGCATCGATCAGCAGCGCGTATTTGCTCTCGTTTTCTTTCATTGCTCAATTCCTTTCTTCTTGCAGATGTCGTTCAGACAGCAGCGGTCGCAGTACGGTCTGGTGCGCGCCGTACAGACTTCCCTTCCATGATTTACCAGTCGATGGCAAAAATCGTTTCCCTCCTCGGGCGGAATGATTTTCCACAGCGCCATCTCCACTTTTTTCGGCTCTTTGATATCGTCCACCAGCCCCATGCGGTTTACCAGGCGGATGCAGTGGGTGTCCGTCACGATGGCGGGCTTGCCGAACACGTCTCCCATGATCAGGTTCGCGCTCTTTCTGCCCACTCCGGGAAGTTTTAGGAGGGCATCGAAATCGTCCGGCACTTTTCCGCCGTACTGTTCCAGCAGTGTTTTCATGCAGGCGCTGATGTCGCGCGCTTTGCTGTGCCCCAGCCCGCAGGGTTTCACAATGCGCTCAATGTCTTCCACATCGGCCTGCGCCAGCGCTTCCACCGTGGGATATTTCTCGTACAGTCCTTCCACCACCACATTCACCCGCGCGTCCGTGCACTGAGCCGCCAGACGCACACTCACCAGCAGCTTCCACGCCTCGTCATAATCCAGCGTGCAGTCCGCCATGGGATATTCTTGTTTCAGGCGCTCGATGATCTCCAGCGCCAGTTGTTTTTTTGTCATAGGTTCCTCCCTCTTTTTTCTGCAGTCACGCGCAAAACCGCGTGCGCCTGTATATTCTGCACACCATTTGTGCCTTCTTCTGTGTACACATCGTTCACTGTTTCAGTCCGCGCCATGCCTGCGCAGCTTCTGCCGTTCGCGCATCTGTTGCGGATCTGTTTCTGTTCGTACACCTTGCTCGCGCAGTTTCCACTATTCAGGCATCCGCTGCAAATCTGTTCCTGTATGTGTCATGTCACAACTTTGGCATCAGTTTCCGGTTTAAATACAGAGCCAGCAAAAACGCGAGAATATCCGCCACGGCCTGTGCGCTCTGTATGCCGATCAGTCCGATCATGGGCGGAAGTATGAGGATCATCGGCAGGAAGAACAGTCCCTGCCGGGAAGCCGCCAGAATACTGGCCGGCCAGGTGCGGCCTATGGTCTGAAACAACATATTGTTCAGGATGATCCAACCTGTGAGGGGAAGGGAAACGCACTGCAGGCGCAGGGCCATTGTGCCGATGCGGATCACCTCCAGGTCGTCTTTCCGGAATACCGCCACCAGATTTCCGGCAAAGCAAAAGCCCAGGATCCCCAATACCAGCAGCACCGCCGAGGCGGTTTTTACGCAGAACCAGAACGCTTCTTTTACCCGTTCTTTTTTGCCCGCCCCGTAATTGTATCCGCACACCGGCTGGAAGCCCTGTCCGAAACCGATCACCATGGAACCGGCAAAGAATGTGATGCGCTGCACGATGGACATGGCCGCGATTGCCGCGTCCCCATACGGATTGGCCGCAAGGTTCAGGGCAACAGTCGCCAGACTTCCCAGTCCCTGGCGGCACAGCGAGGGCAGGCCGCCGCCGATGATCTGCCCGATAACGGACGATACCTGGCGCAGGTGCCGGATGCGCAGCGGGATGCATTTTGCGTGTTTCATCCCCGCAAGCAGCAACACAAAAGACACGAACTGACTGAGGATCGTGGCCCAGGCAGCCCCCGCGATTCCCATGTGGAACCCGAAGATAAAAAGCGGATCCAGCAGGATGTTCAGCACGGCGCCGCTTGTGATGCCGATCATTCCGTAAAAGGCGTTTCCCTGAAAGCGCAGCAGATTGTTCAGCACCAGGGAGGCCGTCATGTAGGGCGCTCCCAGGAGGATGACCCACAGATATTGTTTGGTGTACGGCAATATCGTATCTGTGGAGCCCAGCAGTCTGGACAGCGGTTCCAGAAATAGCCATCCCAGAGCCAGGATCAGCGCGCCGCAGGCCAGCGCGAGGAAAAAGCCGCAGGAGGCCAAGCGCTCCGCCTCGTCAAATTTCTTTGCGCCCAATTTGCGGGACACGGAATTTCCGGAGCCGTGGCCAAACAGAAAGCCGAACGCCTGGATAATGGACATGAGCGGGAACACCACGCCCACGGCTGCTGTGGCGCTGGTTCCGATGCGCCCCACAAAGAAAGTGTCCGCCATATTATAGAATGATGTGATGAGCATGCTGATGATGGTGGGCACCGCCAGCCGCGCGATCAGCCCCGGGATGGGCGCTTCCGCCATCATGCGCTGTCTGTCTTCCTGTGTCATTCACAAATCCCCTTTCTTCTCTATTGCCAGTCAAATCTTATGCGCAAAATCTCGTGCTACAAGGAATCTTCGTTCTGTGTGAAAAGGCCTGGAAATCGCTCCGCCTTCGTGTGAAAAGACCTGAAAACCGCTCCGCCTTCGTGTGAAAAGACCTGGTAGCTGCTCCGTCTCCGTGTGGAAAGACCTGGGAACCGCCTCACTTCCGTGTGGAAAGACCTGGAAACCGCTCCGTCTCCATGTGAAAAGACCTGGAAACCGCCTCGCCTCCGTGTGAAAAAAATCTGGAAGTCCCGCGTGATGGACATTCCAGACTTTCCATACGTATAATGGGCTAGAGCGCTCCTTTTTCTTCTTCTTTTATCTCCCAGTGGATCAGGAATGTCAGCGCGGCGCGCAGCACAATGATCCCCGCAACGATCGCGATCTCTTTCCACTGCCGCACCACCACGGTGCGCAGGATCTCGCTTCCCAGTTTAAATTCCAGGCCCATGGCAAGCCCTTTGGCCAGGTAGATCCGGGTATCCGGTTTGCGCGTGACATATTTGTACAGGCTCACCAGACTGGTACAGATGATCACGCCTACACCAATATATTCAAAGATCAGTATTCCACATTCCACGATAACCTCTAAAATCTTTTGTAATCCTTCAATCATCCCGGTACTCCATCCTTTTTATCAGCCCTGTCTCCATACCTGTTCCAAAACCGGCCAGCACTCGATCAGACTTCACAAAGCCGCCCTATTTTTCAGTATACAGACGGGTATGCAAAATTGTCAAGGCACAGCTTTTTATCTCTTTGGGCCGCTTTCATCTCTTTTGGGCACTTTTTGATCTCCCTGAACCGCTGCCGACCGGCGTACCGCAATTTCTCCGGCACCCCATCCCGCTGTTTCACTGCTCCACCCCTCAATAGATTTTCGTGACCTCCGTAAGCCCGTACATTTCCTTGAACCGCTGCAGATCGGCGTCTCCGCGGATCAGCATGACTTCCTCCATCTTTCCCGTGCGGATGTCCTGGAAGCCCGCCACCTGTTCCCCATTGCATATGCTGCATTTGATCACCGGCTTCTGGTTCTGCGGATCATATGTTTTTTTCTCTGGTTTTTGTTTTTTTCCAAACATCTTTTTCCTCCAAGATACCGTCCCTCGCCATCGGTACCACAGCTACCAAACTCATTTTATAAACACATCAGAGAATACATCCAATGGACTATCGAATGATCAAAATGTTACAGTTCCACCGGCTCGAACAGGATGCGGATCTTCGGAAGGGATGCGATCGTGGTGTAGCTGTTCAGCAGTCCGTCTTCCAATGTCAGGTCGTTCTCGCCGGAAGCAGGCGGCGCAAAGATCTTTAATGTCAGGTCGCAGGGGCCTGCAAGAGGCTTTTCATAAAAGGCGCTCATCAGGTCGATGGTCCTGGCTTTCGGAGATTTGTAGAACCATTTTCCGTTGAGTTCCAGCATCAAGTTTGCGTCATCCTCAAAGATCAGTTCGCAGAAATGCGGGTTGCCTGTAAAGTGCAGCGGGATCGCCAGCCCTTCCGCGTCCTCCGCGCCGCCCCAGCGCAGGGTGACCGGCAGAGAAATTTCCTTGCCCACCGTCATGACCGGTTTGAAGTAGTCATCGTGAATGATCTCTTTGTAGGTTTTCAGGATCGGCTGCTCCACGCCCACATCCGCATTGTTTGGATCCTCGATCTCCAGTCCCAGCCTTCCGCGGTCGCGGAACTGGTACATGGAGAATCCGGTAAACCAGGTGGCGTTTTCTTCTCTTAAAATGTCACAGAACTCCTTCACCATGGCCGCCTGGTCGTAGGGGCCCGTCACATCGCCGTCCGCGTTCACTTCGCTCATCACCATGGGCTTCTGTTTTCCATCACACAGCTCGCAGAAGCGCTGGTAGGAGCGCTTTGTGTATTCATAGATCTCGCGGATGTTTCCTCTGGAATGAGTGGTGCCGCCCCGCTCGGCCACATCGAACGGCCAGCCCCAGTGCAGCGCAAAATATTTGTCGATAGACCAGATGTCTGTATCCCGCACGGCCTGCGCAAAGTCTTCTTCCATCTCGATCTCGTTCTTTCCGTCCACCACGCCCCCGGCACAGAGAATGGTGGTCACGTTCGGCGCGTACTCTTTTAAGATTTTGCAGAAATGGCTGTAAAACTCGCCGATTTCTTTGTATGTGGCGCGCTTGGTAAAGCTGAACCAGTCGCCCGTGCATTCGTGATTGATACGCAGCATCATGCGCCCGAAGGGCCGCAGATCTTTTGCGATGGCGATCAGGTGATCATCCGATACATGCGGATCGATGGTGAGGGTTAAGGTTACGTCCTGCCCGTGCCTGCGCACATCCCGCATATAGGTGAACGGCTCGTCCTGCGTGTTCCCGTTCAGGCCGCCCTTGTAAGTGAAATAATCGTCATACGGATAGTCCCACGCAAAGGAAACATTGGGATCCGCGTGCACCACGCTGGCGCGCCCCGGCCACCCCTCGTCCAGCGGATAGTAGCAGTACATCAGACTGATACTGCGATGGGGTCTGCCCAGTTTGTGCAGGATATAATCCTGGTTTACATATTCTCCGCGCTCCGACCCGTCTCCTAAGTCCACCGCGCATTTTGCTTTTCCCATATGCAGGGAATAAATTTTTTGCTCTCCCATAAAAGCTCCTCCTTTGCCCTGTGCGGGCGTTTTTTCGACTTGTTCTCAACGTCCATTTTCGTAAAATAAAGGAATATATCTGCTTTCCAGCTTCCGGATCGTTCTAAACAGCATCCTGCTTTCCGTCCCCGAAAATATCCCAGCTGTCACCGCGCTTCCAGGCCGCGGAACAGCGCCAGGTAGCAGGCGAAATCGCCCACCCGCTTTCTGTCGTCTCCAAGGCGCGCCCGCCACGCTTTCCCCTCCTCTTTCTGAAGGCGGGAAATAACGTCCACCGCCGTGATGAACGCATCGTGCGCGGAAGTGCGGTTGGAATCGGTGTCCATCCTCTCCTCCCGCGTGCAGGTAAGCCATATGGCACGAAAGTTGGCGTACCGCGCCGCGCGCTGGTATAAATTTTGATACAGATCTGCGATGTCCGGGTCGCTTGTGTCCGTCTGGGACTGAATCGTGTGATAAATTTCCAGTGCTTCCTGATAGGTCAGTACATCACTCATGTTTTTCCTCCCATCCTGCCTTGCGCAGCATAACTATATGTGATTTCATAGTACCATTTCTAAATGTAAATGTAAAGTTTTCCATTTAACGCAGTCACATGTCACGATGCCTGTCTCGCCGGTTATCACAGCCGCCCATTCGCCGCTTGCCACTGCTTTCCATCCAATTTTTCAAGAATCAGCGTACTCCCCGTTTATGATCTTCAACAGCGTTTTCCCGATGTTTTCTATTTCCTCCGGTTTCCAGATGGTCAGGATCTTTTCGCCATTCCTGCGCTGCGCTTCGGCCGCCCGGTCATTGCCGCGCTCCGGCTTTTCCTGCATATCTGCGATCCGCACAGCCGTGGCGTTGATCCCAAATTCCTGCACCAGCCTGTCCATCCGGTCAGAGAGCGCCTGCCTGTCCCCCGCTCCGGCTTTACACGCCACGAACAGCATTCGGTATCCCTTTGTCAGAACGCAGTCGATCCTGCTCTGCGCTTCGGCGTCTCTTTCTTCCAGTTCCAGGCCGCTCACCACATCGTCGAACGCTTCCAGCTTTCTGGCGTCATGATAGATATAGATCTCCAGGATTTTTTCCGCTGCCGTCATCAGTTCTTTGATCGTCCGGGTGACGTAGGTGAAGCTTGCCCTGTAGTCCGGCGTGATCTGGAGATTTATGATGTAATTTTTTCTTCGGAAGAAGTCCAGCAGCCCAGCAAGTTCCGCGCTTCTTTGGCCGGCAATGGATACGTCCCGCACGGTCAGGTCGTCAAACAGGATCCGCACTTCCTCGTCTCTCAGCAATATGTGCAGGCTGTCATCGGGCAGCATCAGGGCATACAGGTTGGAAAACAGTCTGTCGTAGGCTTCTTTGCAGTCGCACCTGTCCCGGATCAATACCTCGCAGGAATCGGTGGTGCAGCCCTCCACCCTGCTGCCCTGCTCCGCAATGCCCTGCTCGGTCAGCTTTTCCAAAATCATGGCCGCGTTCCTGCCGCACGCAAAGGGGATCCGGTAGCGCAGCTGTGTGGGTGCCTCCGCTTTTTCCTGCTGCTCTTTTTTCCGGAAAGACGCCAGCAGGTCGTTTTTCTGTGCATAGCCGCCCAGCAGCGCGCACAGCGATCTCCAGGCTTCCCTGTCTGCCCGGCAGGTCTCCCAGAGTTCCCGGTAATCGGCGGAGAACTCCGGCTGCGGCGGGATCCTGCAGCTGAATCTTCGAAACGCCGCCGCGTCTGTCACCGTGATGTACGGTTTTTTCCGGATATAGCGCAGCATGTCACAGCCGGCCATGTCATAAAATTCTATTTTCGCGCAGTCAAAGCTGTAGTTGGGAAACTGGCGGTAAACGCCGGCATCCTGCAGCCGCTCCGACAGCCGGGCGGTGTTTTTTTCCACAGCGAACAGTCTGTTTCTGTCCTCGCAGCGCTTTAAGTATTCCTCCAATTCACGGATCAGTTCTTCCGCATCCTGGGCATAAATATATTTCACATGGCGGATCCGTTTCTCCCCCAGCAAAAGCATCTGCTCCGCAAATGCCTGATCCGCCTGCGCGTCCGGCGTTCCGGTGCCTGCGATCACAAGCTCCACCGCCGCCGAGAGCTCTTTCTTTTTCATAAACTGCACCACACAGGGGATGCTTTTCTTTAGCTCCTCCCGGCTCTGCGCCGGATCCTCCAGATACAGGTACCGGATCCGGTCCGGGTTTACCACAGCGGCGGCCGCCACGTTCTGAAACGCTTCCCCGCTGTTCCCGGTGATATAAGGAATCACCATATCTATTTTCTGCGTGTAGGTGAGGATGAACGGAATGTCCTCGATGTTATGTACATCCTCGTTTTTGTAATTGCGGTATTTCCCGGTCTCCAGAAGCGGATAAAAGAGGGTCTCAAACGCTTTCACCTGGTCGTTCACAGCCTGCATCTGCACTTTGGAAAGTTCTTTTTTTGCCGCTTTCAGGAAGGCGTCTTTCAGCCCGCTGTACATGGGCACTTTTGTGCGGTCCCCCGCCCAGATGTCTTTCATGCAGTTGTGCCACTCCAGGAAGGCAAGGGACGCTTCCCTGCAGCCGCGGACCAGGCCGCGCAGGTTGTCTATGCTGCCCCCGGAAAGCAGATCTGTGTTTTTAATCTCTCGCGCTTTTTTCGCAAACATGCGGTGCAGATCCACAGACATCCGGTCCAGTTCGTCCAGCTCCGCGAGTTTTTGCGCGTCGGCCTGTTCCCAGGCATCGTAATTGTCCCCCGTGTGGAACTGCGCCTCCAGGATCTGATCCGGCCTGCTGTGCACGATGCACACATGCTTTTTGCGCTTCTTGTCACGCATCGTGCCGTCCATACATTCCTCCAGGTTCCGGATCCTTGTCCATCCCTGGCAGAGTTTTTCGGCCACCCATCTGCGGTGCTCCGCGCAGATCAGTTCATTTTTTTCGGCGTTGTCTGTGCCGGGATCCGAAAACCCGCGCGCAATGTACCGGGCAATGGCCGTCTGTGCGCCGCACTCGTCCAGATCGATGCCGATGCTGAACAGTTTGTATTTCACAGACAGCACATTGGATACGCTGGCATCGTGGTTGTAGCGCTTGCGAAAGTCTCCCCGCAGCTTTCTGAAATTGACGTTCAGGTTCTTTTCCCACACCAGATGGGCGTTGAACGCCATGCGCTCCATTTCCGGATACAGCCTGTCTTTCCGCACATCGGCGTTCACGCAGACCGGCATCGGCCCGTCCAATGGCTCCTCCCCCGGATGGCCCTCCTCGCTCACATAACAGATCCGGCGGCAG
>CANRKY010000089.1 GCA_947631355.1 uncultured Marvinbryantia sp. | reverse complement strand
CCACTTCGATGCCGCCTCTGCGAAGCCCCAGGGTGCGCAGGATCAGTTTCGCGGATTTTACTTCCTCCACCGGATCGCCGGTCAGCGACACCCGGATGGTGTCTCCTATGCCTTGGTGCAGGATCAGCCCCAGGCCGATGGCGGACTTGATGTTTCCCGAGAGCAGGGTGCCCGCCTCGGTGATGCCAACGTGCAATGGATAGTCCGTCTTTTTGGCGATCAGCTCGTGCGCCCGGACGCACATGAGCACATCCGAGGATTTAATGCTGATCACCAGCTGATCGTAATTCTGCTCCTCGATCATGTGCACCTTGTCCAGCGCGCTCTCCACCAGGCCCTCCGCCGTCACGCCGTGATATTTTTCCAGGATATCTTTTTCCAGAGAACCGCTGTTCACGCCCACGCGGATGGGAATCCGCCGCTCTTTCGCCGCGTCCACCACCGCGCGCACCCGGTCTTTCCCGCCGATGTTGCCGGGATTGATGCGGATCTTGTCCGCGCCGTTCTCGATGGCGGCGATGGCCATTTTATAGTCAAAGTGAATATCTGCCACCAGCGGTATGGAAATCTGCTCCTTGATCTTTGCAAGCGCCTCTGCCGCCTCCAAAGTGGGCACCGTGCAGCGGATGATCTCGCACCCCGCCGCCTCCAGGCGCCGGATCTGCGCCACGGTCTTTTCCACATCCTCTGTTCTGGTATTCGTCATGGACTGTATCAGGATGGGGTTGCCCGCCCCGATCACGCGGCTGCCGATTTTAATACATTTTGTGTGTTCTCTCATAAATACCCCTCCCGACTTTCAAGATATAGTATACTCCATTCGGGAGACAGGCACAAGTAGAATCTGAGACGCGGGCGGGAATTTGCAAAAATGCCATGCAGGATCTGCTAAAATGCGGCGGAAGATTCAGGAAACCGCAGCGGGCAGTCCGTATCCATACTCCGGTCCCATCGTATACTTTCCCGGCCAGATGATCAGCACGCCCGTTTCTTCGTCCTCGATGTGGCACACGCTTTCCATCCAGATCCCATGCTCCCGGTACAGCGAAAAGATCTTTCCGTCTTCCAGCAGATACGTCCACGCCCGGTGCATGTTTTCTTTATTGCTGAATCGGAACTGCATCTTCGCGCATTTCTTTTCTTCCAGAGCCGCGTGCAGCATTTTTTCCAGCGCTTCCGGGTTCCACATAAACAGGTAGCGCCCTTTTTTTATGAAATAGCTGCAGCCGTTCCCGACGCATCTGGGAAGCATCTCGTAATCGTCCGGCATCCGCGAGCGCAGGACGCTGTAATCGGGCAGGCCGAACCAGGCGTACGAGATGTAGCCTTCCGTGAAGCTTTTCAGCCCGTCTCCCCAGGTGACGTCCACATGGCACCAGTCATCATCCAGTTTGAGCAGGTTCCAGGCATGGCGGCCTCCCTGCAGGATCTCCCCTTTTATATTCAGACTCTCCACACCCAGTTTTTTCAGAATATACTGGAAGGCTTTGGCGTATCCTCCGCACACGGCCCTGCCCAGAACGATCGCCCCGTAGATGGTTGAGCAGTCGTCCAGCTTTTTTTTCCTGTCCTCGGCCCGCTGCCCCACAGTGGCGTCCCTGTCGTATATGATCAGCCGGGGCATATTTTCATACAGGCGCAGGGCTTTTTCGTAGGGGGAGGAAGTGAAGCGGATGCCCGTCAGGAAGGACGCCTCTCTTTGCAGGATCTCTCTGTGCCTCTTTTGGCGCTCCTCCATGGTCATTCTGTAGATGGGCTTAAAGCCCTGCACGATGTTTCCGCAAACCTCATAGCGATATCCGATCTCCACCCAGAAAATTTCCGGGTGCTCCATGTCCAGAATCCTTCTTATTTTCCAGAGTGTCTCCTCGCTGACCTGCAGATCGCCGATCTCCACATATTCCTCCATGCGGTCAAACGCCCCGCACATTCTGTCATACAGGGTCTTCTCGTTTTCCTGCAGCCGATCATACAGATACATCCCTCTCACCTCCCGCTGCCCGATCCGCCGAAAAGATCTCCGCCGTAAGATCTGTGGTGCCGATCTTCACCACCTCTCCTCCGGAGATCGCGGCAGAACCGCCCACATCCACGGGCTGCATATTCACAAAAAAGCTGTTGCCGCCGGAGATGTCCGTGAGCGTGAAGCGCCTGCCGCTCTGGTTCACCCTGATGTGCGCGGCGCTCACGTAATCATCGCTCTGGAACAGTTCTTTTCCCACGAACATGCGCCCCAATACATCCCCGTCCGCCGCCAGAAGCTGCGCGCCGGACGCATGTGTGAGTTTCAGGCAGTACCGCTCTCTTGCGGCTCTTTTGGAGGCCTCCACGCTGTGGCCGCAGTGCGGGCACACAAGGGCCGCCGCGGAGACCGGACGGCCGCAGCCCGCGCACACCAGCTCGGTGTGCTGCGAAGTGGTCTCCGGGCAGGAATAGGCCGCGGCGGCAAAAAACATTCCATTGCACACGCGGCATCTGGCCGCGCTGTCCGCGTTTTCCGCGGAGCAGGCCACACAGATCTTCATTTAAGCACCTCCTCCCGCATAGCGCGCCTGCTGCACGTTCTGCAGCATGGCGAGCAGTGCCGCCTCGTCTGCGGCGCGCTCCTCCTCGCTCTGGTATTCCGGCTCCTGGTACGTCACGATGTCCTCGCTGGGCTCCACGCAGCCGTGGAGGTTCAGCACCACATTGTTTTCAGACAGTTTCTTTGCCAGCTCCGGATACTCCGTTTGAAAGCGCTGCATGGCGGCAAGCACCTTCTTTTTGTCCAGGCTGGTGAAGCCGGTTTTCTTCTCCGGGTCGCCCACCACCTCCATGGTGACCATGCCCGTGTCCGTCACGGCCACCTTCAGGAGCGCGTCATGATAATAGTAATAACAGATCTTGCTCTGGCTGATCGCCGACACGCGGCAGAGCCGGACGTCTTTATCCGCCAGTGCGGCACAGATCTTGTTCGCCACCGTCTCCCGGGCTTTTTCCCGCTCCTCGCGCGTCATGCGCATCGCCGGGTTCGCTTTGATCTGCTCGATCAGCCGGATCTGGGACGCGCTGATCTCCTTTAATCTTAAAAGCACCTGGTCGATGTTTTCCTCGGAGAACTCCGGGAAAGCCGCCAGTGTGTGGGTGATATGGCAGAGAGCTTTCGCCCTGGCAAGCTCGTTGTGATACATCTCTTTCTGGGCCGTCTGTTTTTCATAGCAGCGTCTCGCCTCCGGCAAAAACGCGCAGAGTCTGTCGTACAGTCTGCGCAGCTCCTCCGTCCGCCGTCCGCCCTTCTGCGCCTCCTGCTTGATGGCCTGAGCGCGGGCGCTGTACGACGTTTCCTCGGCGATCACGGTGTCCGCCGTCTCGCAGATCTGCCGCAGCAGTTCCTTCGATCCGTCCTGTGCCTGTTCTGTCCGCACAATAACGGGGGCGATGGGTGCTGTGGCACGCTGCTGTGTGGCCTGTTGCTGCGCGGCCTGCTGCTGTGCGGCCTGCTGCAGTATACTTTCTGTCTCCCGACGGAGCGCCTCCATCTTTTTTGCACTCTCCAGGCGCTCTCGCGCCAGCAGTTTCTGCAGCTCCACAGCTTTGCCCGCCTGGGCCACTGCCTCCGTGCCCTGCTTCATCAGCGCTCCAAACACAGCCGCCGTTATCGATGGCGTAAATGTGGCAGATTCCGTTGCGTATTTTCCTCCTGACATATCCTGTTCCTCCCTTCTTTTCACTTTCTATACACGATATACACGACACTCCCCGGCGCCTTCTCCGGGGAGTGTATTTTTTACCGTCTGACCGGCACAAATCTCCCGCCGAGATCGCTGTTTCTCTGCGGCACAGATCCTGTGCGGGACGCGGGGGCTGTGGACGGCTGCCGCCCCCGGAACGGCTGTATGGGCACCACAGTCGACGATGGCTGCACTGGGTTTGTGGGCCTTGGCTCTATGCGTGGCACCGGGTTGGCGGGCCTTGGCTCTATGCGCCCCACCGGGTTTACGGGCTGCACCGGCTCCATGGGCTGCACCGGTTCCACTGGTTGCACCGGCTGTACCGGCTCCGCGTGGGTTACCTCGCCTTCCAGCACCACCGTGTCCTCCTCCCGCAGCCCGGTGAGATGGACGTGATCCCCGCTTTGGCAGTCATCCTTAAAATAGAAGTTGCAGAGCGGGATGCGGAAGCAGTTCTCCACTGCCCGCTTCACGCCGCGGCCTCCAGGATAATCCCCCTTCTCCCTCTCGCGGCGGATCAGCGCTTTCAGCTGTTCCCGAAACTCATCCGTGCAGGTGACGCGCAGCTGCAGGCCGGACAGCTTCTGGATCGTGTCGTTAAACTGTTTTGCAAATATCTGATCCAGCGCGTCCTCGCTCAGGGGATGGAACACAACGATGTTTCCGGCCAGGCGGGAATACAGCTCCGGCTTTCCCAGGCCGTAGGGCGGCTGTTTCTCAAAATATCCCTTTACGGCCTCCCCGATGATCTCCTGCACTTTTTCCGCCCTCGTTTCCGCCGCGGCCTGCGCCGCGCCCAGATTGCTTGTAAAGACAATAATGGTGTGCTCAAAGCTGACGGTCTCTCCCTTACCGTCTGTCAGGCGGCCGTCCTCCAGTATCGAGAGAAACTTGTTCAAAACCTGGGGGTGCGCCTTCTCAATCTCGTCAAACAGCAGCAGAGAAAAGGGTTTTTCCTTCACCGCGCTGGTCAGCTGGCCTCCCGCCTCGTGGCCCACATAGCCGGGCGGCGACCCTGTCATGCGCTCCGCGGAGTGCGCCTCCGTGTACTCCCCCATATCAAACCGGATCATGGCATCGGCGCTGCCAAACACCAGGCGGGCGATAGATTTTGCCAGCTCGGTCTTTCCGCTGCCGGGCGGCCCGCAGAAAAGCAGCACGCCTCTGGGCCCTGTGCGCCCGTCTTCCTGAAATGCGCCGCCAAAGCCGCTGGCCGCGTACTTTATGATCTGCGCGACCTTCTTTATGGCTCCTTCCTGGCCGTACACATGCTGCGCAAGGGCTTCCTCCGCGCCGGCCATTTTCTCGCGGTTCAGCTGCCGCCACGGGTCCTCGCTGAAGCCAAACTGAAACAGGCCGATCTGCCGGATAAGATCATCGCCGGTGCAGCGCGCGTAGTCCACGCCGGCCAGGGCGGTGCGGATCTGCTTTAAAGACAGGGATTCCGCCCGCATTGCCACGTTGTCCAGCTCCGTTCCGGAGAAATTCCGGTTCGAGAACAGAAAACTCAGGTACGCGGCGCGCTGCAGCTGATCCGGCATGGGAAGACTGATGGACTTCGCCCCGGAGCGCGCAGAGAGCATAAAGGAAGGCAGGTCTGACGAGCGATCATTGATGAAGATCAGCTGATGGCTCGTCCCGCTCTGCTTTACAGCCGCCGTCTTCAGCGCCATAAAGGCTCTCTGCACATCCGGCTGGAGCATGGGCCCCGCCGTGAGGCAGCTCAGGGTGCTGTCGAACACCACGACCAGGGTCTTTCCGCGCGGGTCGCGAAACGCCTGCTCAATCTTCTGCACCGCGCAGGGGAACGCGTTCGGGTCCTGGTTTCTGCCAGAATTTCCCGAAAGATCCGCAAACTCCTGGGCATGCCCCTCGCAGAACGGGTTTGAAAACCCGGACAGCGGCGAGTAAAACACCACCAGCACATCATTGCCGCGGGCGCTGCAGGTTTTGAAGATCCATTCTTCCAGCGACACGTACAGATTGCCGCGCAGCGGCACCAGGTCGTCCACATTGCCGTTCAGCTGGAGAATGGGGTAGGATCTGGAAAAAAGCTGAAAATTTTTCTGCCACAGCGGCTGATCCGCCGCCGCGATGTTTCTGTTTGTATTCATGACACTGCCTCCTTTGCAATGATTTTTTCAATTTCCGCCCGCTGCACTTCCGCCCTGCCCGCAGGGGGAATCCCGGCCAGGAAGATCTGATCCTCCGCCACGAACATCTGCTGGCGGCGCTTTTCCTCTGCGAGGTACGCGCGGTAGGATTCCCGCAGCTCATCCTTCAGGTACACGATCTGCTGGTTGGCGGAGCCCCGCAGGGGCAGGTCATCGTTCAGTTCCTGCCGGTACGGCCCCGTGACCAGCACGCCGATGCCGCTCTTTTTCAGCTTTGCGCCATAGCGCCTGCAAAGTGTTCTGTAAGAATACCCGGAATACACCAGGATGTCCGCACACTGCAGGCTTTCACAGAGTGCAAACAGTTCCTCTGCCTGTTCGAAGGGCTCGCCGCCGCTGATCGTCACGCCCTGCAGCCTGTGCTCTCTCAGGATACGGTTCAGCAGCTTTGCAAGCTCGGGCACCTGGTAGTCGATCCCTCCATTCTGCGCCCGCAGTTCCGGGGAGACGCACCCCGCACAGTGCTTCCTGCAGCCCTGCACCCAGAGCGCCAGGCGCGCATTGGGGCCTAACACCTCCACAGGAAAAAGCCAATGGGAAACTTTCATCTTCGTCACCTTCCTTCCGCCTTCCAACCCCCGCTCAGAATATCAGAACATCGAGAAGAATGCCACACCGAGAACGATCAGGCCAAAAATGATAATATAGGGCAGGAGCTGGATAAAAATACAGATAGCCAGTATACCCAGGATCACATACTGCGCCAGAAGCACAAACCTGGTCACCGATCGGAAAATGGCGATGTTCCGCTCTCTTTTCAGCTCCTTCTCGCGCCTGCGCAGGCTTTCCGCCTGTG
Organism: uncultured Marvinbryantia sp.; assembly: GCA_947631355.1. Taxonomy (GTDB): domain Bacteria; phylum Bacillota; class Clostridia; order Lachnospirales; family Lachnospiraceae; genus Marvinbryantia. The sequence goes on along the minus strand of CANRKY010000089.1, from coordinate 3,428 downwards.
CCCGCTCCCTCTCGCTCAGGGGCCTCCCAAACGCTGCTGTCTGTTGTGTGCCTTGGGCCGCCTGCTGTGTGCCTTGGGCTGCCTGCTGTGTGCCTTGGGCTGCCTGCTGTGTGCCTTGGGCTGCCTGCTGTGCCATGCCCTGTGTTGCTGTCTGCTGTGCACCCTGAGGTGCTGCCGGTCGTGGCGCCCTCTGTATCATGATGCGCGGCCGATTCTCTCGGTATGGCCGAGGCCCCGTGCGCGTTTCTTCCCCGCCGTTCGGCGCTTCATTTAGCGCGCGTTCCAGCTGAGGGTAGTTCATCCGCTCCTGTATGTCGGGGCGAGTCAGGGCGCGGATCAGCGTCTGCCAGCTGCCCCATCCGACGGTTCCCTGCAGCGCCTCCAGTGTTTTTCCCAGGCTGAAAAAATCGGAAGCTGTGGAGTACTGCTGATGGTAGATCTCGGGGCCCGCGTATTCCGGCGTGTATTCTATGCGGGAGTTCTCCTGAACCTGCTGCTGATACGGCAGCGCGGAGTCCAGATCCAGCAGCCGCACACGGCCCTGGGCGTCCAGGGCAAAATTCTGCGGCTTCACATCCAGATGACAGTACCCCAGATCGTGCAGCGCGTTGATCGCGGCAGCCATCTGCCGGATACAGGTTTTCTGCTGTTCCCTGGAAAACGTCCGCCACACGTCAGACAGCGAAGACAGCTTTTCATCGATGGTATACCAGTTTCCATCGATGCTGCCGTCCCGCAGCGTCCTCACCAGGCCGGGCGTGTTTGCCTTCGCGGCCTCCAGCAGCGGCTGATCCAGGCGTTTCCCGGAGTGGCGCACCACCAGCACGGCAGGAGGGCAGACTGCCTTATCCTCCAGTTCAAATACGGTCTTCGTTTTTGTGATACTAAGGGCTCCGCGGATGCGCCAGCCGTCTATGGCGCTTCCGCAGGCGAAGGCCTGCGTTCGGCACGGCAGCTTCCGTGTGGCACGCCGAAATCCCGATACCGGTGCCGCCATAGCCACCCCTCCTTTCCCGCTCTCCTGCGTAAGTTTCACGCTATATAGCTGAATATATCATAAGAGCAGTCAGGAGCCCGAACCGGGGAACTAAAACTTTATAAACCTCGGCGCGATCCTTTTTTGCCGCGGCAGTCACTGCTGCCAGGAGAAACATCCCCACCGTGAGTGCGGCAAATATAAGGGCGGACGCCATAAACCAGGGGCGCAGCTTTGGAAAGAAAAGACCGGTTAGCTGTGTCCCGAACTGCCATGCGTCAGCCGGCAGATGCAAACTCACCCAGAGATCATGGCCGAGGAGCAGCAGGCAGATCGTGCAGAACACGCAAGTCACTATATCGATCTGCCATGGCAGATTGTTCCAAACACTGCCGCGATTGTCCCAATGGGTGGGGCTGACGGCCTGAAAGCCCCTTATTTTCTTATAAGATCTTCTGCGGTGGTAAGCCACCGATCTTTTGGAGAAACGCTTTTTTCTCGTGCAGCCGCAGCACGCACACTGCTCCCCGCTCATGTTCCATGCGTCCAGCAGCTGCACACACCCACACTCCGCGCAGACCACAACCTCCTGTCCGATCCGAAAATACCCGTTGGTAAGCGGATCCTTGCGCCCCTGCTTTATAAACCACTCATCTCTCGGCTGTAACACTCTTGCCATGGTCCATCTCCTCCTTTTTCACGGTTCCGCCCGATCTTAGTCCCGCCCGCGCGGCCGCGCGCCCTGACTGATTTTAAGATAACATACCGCTGCTCAGGAGGCCGAACCGGGGGACGGGAAATTGTACTTGGGCATAACCTTCTCCATATCTCCGGTCAGCTCGTAATAAGCTGCCTCGTCTGTATCTTCGCGGTAGACAGGCAGCACATGAAAGGCCGGAACTCCGATCTCTTTTAATGTTCTGTCCAGGATCTCTGCCGGGGTCTGCGCAAGCGTGAACGCGCAGACGGAGATCTCGCTCATAAAGTTATCGTAATTCTGCCCTGTCTTGCCCTGTGCTTTGCAGCGGTCACAGTAAAAGTCGTCGTGGTATACCTTATAGAGGGGCTGTCCGATCTCTTTTACCGCTCCGCAGTGCGGGCATTTCACCCTGGGAATGAACGCGCGGTTCTTATCCTCCAGCGTGGAGAGCCTGGTAAATCCGTCCCTGCCGGTGTACTCCAGAAATTCGCGCACCGTGTTCTCGCAGCTGAGCGGCGTCTCCCGCACCTCCGTGCGGACGTCCTCCATGTGGCTGGGACAATTTTCATCGATCGCGGCCGAAAAGCTGGTAAAGCTGTTTGTGTCGGCATTGAAGTAATACTCCATGCCAAATTTCGGTTTCATATCGCAGACGATCTTCAATGCCTCCGTCACCTGAAACGCGCTGGCTGCCGCCGAAATGTTCTGCACAGTAGCTACTTTGCCGGCTTCCGCGGCTTTTTTCATGGTCACATTGCAGCTCTGGCGGAACCGGTCTTCGTATTTATAAGCGGGCGCGAAGCACTCATAGCAGCCGTATTTATGTCCGCCATAGACCTTCACCGTCCAGTTTAAGCCCTGGATTCCCGCGTCCACATAGGGGATGTCGTAGCGCATGGCGATCTTGTTCAGGTACATGCGCGTCTCCGTATTATCGAGACAGCCAAGGATCAGGCTGCACCGCCGGAAAACGCCGTCTCCCAGCTCGTAGACCATATCCCCCGCAAAGGAATCGGCGGCAGCATGCGGCGCCAGATTCATCTCCTGAAAGCGCCGCGCCGCCAGGGGCGCCTTTAACTGTCCGATATCATCGCGGCCAAAAAGCACGGTTCTCGTCAGGTTGGTGTTCTCAATCTTGTCGAGATCACAGATAAAGCCATAGGGGAAGCCCAGCAGTGCCATATTCTTGATGGTTTCGTTGCCGATGGCACCCGCGCCGGCAACGAACACTTTGGAGCGCCGGATGGCCTGTGCATCCCACCCCTCAATGCGGCGCTGGCGGTCATCCCACTCCTCCGTATGTTCCTGTACTCCCACTTTCTGAAACACTTTTTCCACTTCTTTCTCAATTTCCTGCATGGTTTTTGCCTGTTCGTCCATTGTCCGTCTCCTCCTTTTCACTGTCTTTTTCCGAATATCTCATGCCTGGCTCCGCTTTCTGTATCCCGCTCTGTCACGCGATGCCGTAATGCTTTACCCCTCCGTTTTTCCCCAGCACGGTCCCACAAACGCTGCACTTCATATCTGCTCCCTGCGCGATAAATAAGCCCGGGTGCGCAGAAGCCGTTGATCCACACAGCGGACAGCGCCGCGGACCCGTGCGGACATTGGGCCGCTTCGCGGGCACGGGTGGCTCCTCTTTTTTTAACGATCTGCCGTCCGCGCGTGCGACCGGGTGGAACATCGTTCGGATGGTCGCAAGATCTCTCCTGCGCGGCGCCGGCCGTATCACTATATTTTTAAAAATACCGC
>CANRKY010000088.1 GCA_947631355.1 uncultured Marvinbryantia sp. | reverse complement strand
TCCCGCCGGAGCCCAACGGATATCTGCATATCGGACATGCAAAGTCCATACTTCTGAACTACGGCCTCGCGCAGCAGTATGGCGGAAAATTCAATCTGCGCTTTGACGACACGAACCCCACAAAGGAGAAGACAGAGTTTGTGGAGTCCATCAAGGAAGATGTTGCCTGGCTTGGGGCGGACTGGGAAGACCGGCTGTTCTTCGCCTCCAATTATTTCGAGCAGATGTATGAGGCGGCGGTGCTTCTGATCAAAAAGGGAAAAGCCTTTGTGTGCGACCTGTCTGCGGACGAGATCCGGGAATACCGGGGAACCCTGACGGAGCCGGGGAAAAACAGCCCGTACAGAGACCGGAGCATCGAGGAGAACCTGCGCCTCTTTGAGGAGATGCGCCAGGGAAAATACGCGGACGGAGAAAAAGTGCTGCGGGCGAAGATCGATATGGCTTCCCCCAACATGAACATGCGCGATCCGGTGATCTACCGCGTGGCGCACATGACCCACCACAACACGGGGGACAAATGGTGCGTGTATCCCATGTATGATTTCGCCCATCCCATTGAGGACGCCATCGAGGGCGTGACCCACTCCATCTGCACGCTGGAGTTTGAGGATCACCGCCCGCTGTACGACTGGGTGGTGCGCGAGGTGGGGTATGAAAAGCCCCCCAAACAGATCGAATTTGCAAAACTGTATCTCACCAACGTGGTCACAGGAAAGCGGTATATCAAAAGGCTGGTGGAGGAGAAGATCGTGGACGGCTGGGACGATCCCAGGCTTGCGTCCATCGCGGCTCTGAGGCGCAGAGGCTTCACTAGGGAATCCATCCAGCGCTTCGTGGAGCTGTGCGGCATTTCAAAGAGCATGAGCTCCGTGGACTATTCCATGCTGGAATACTGCATTCGGGAAGACTTAAAGCTGAAGCGCCCCCGCATGATGGCGGTGCTGGATCCGGTGAAACTGATCATCGACAATTATCCGGAGGGCCAGATGGAATATCTGGACGCGGAGAACAACCTGGAGAACCCGGAGCTGGGCACGCGGAAAGTGCCGTTTTGCCGGGAGCTGTACATCGAGCGGGAAGACTTTATGGAAGAACCGCCGAAGAAATATTTCCGCCTGTTCCCCGGCAACGAAGTGCGCCTGATGAACGCCTACTTTGTGAAGTGCGTGAGCTTTGAGAAGGACGCGTCCGGCCAGATCACGCAGATCCACTGCACGTACGACCCGGAGACAAAATGCGGCAGCGGCTTTAACGGGAGAAAGGTGAAGGGCACGATCCACTGGGTGGCGGCGCCCACGGCCATCCGGGCGGAGGTTCGCCTGTACGAAAATATCATTGACGAGGAAAAGGGCGTTTACAACGAGGACGGCAGCCTGAACCTGAACCCCAATTCCATCACGGTGCTGAAGGACTGCTGCCTGGAGCCCGCGCTCGCGCAGGCAGCCGCGTATGACAGTTTCCAGTTTGTGCGGCAGGGATTCTTCTGTGTGGACTGCCACGATTCCAAACCGGGTGCGCTGGTGTTTAACCGCACCGTATCGCTGAAAAGTTCTTTTAAACTGCCGAAGGCATAGCGTATGAATGTACTGACCATTGCTCTGGACGCCGGCCTTCCAAAGCCGCTCTACGAGCAGATTTATGAATTTATCAAAGAGGAGATCCAGAGGGGAGGGCTGCCTTATCAGGAACGGCTGCCATCCACCAGAATGTTGGCGGCACACCTGGAGGTGAGCCGCAGCACGGTTGCTCTGGCTTATGAACAGCTCCTGTCGGAGGGCTATGTGGAGAGCCAGCCCGGCAGGGGCTATTTTGTAAGCAGTCTGGAGGGCCTGTACTGCCCGCCGAGGCAGGAGGAAAATGATGCGGCATGGCATGCCGCGAAGACTGGGAAAACGCCGGGTGCCGGAAAAGTTTCGGATGCCGGGAAGGCAGAGGAGCCGGGGACGTGGGACTATGATTTTTCGCCCTCCGGCGTGGATCTGGGCAGATTTCCCCACGGGATCTGGCGCAGGATCTCCCGGAACGTTTTGATGGAGGACGACTCTTATTTTTTTCGATTGGGAGAACCGGCGGGAGAGGAAGATCTGCGGCGGGCCATCGCCGCTTATGTGCACCAGGCCAGGGGCGTCAACTGCACGGCCCAGCAGGTGGTGATCGGCGCGGGGAACGATTATCTCCTCATGCTTTTGCATGCGGTTCTGGGGCAGAAGCGGGTGTACGCCATGGAAAATCCCACTTACAAAAAAGCCTGTGAGATCTTCCGCACCCTTGGAAACCGGGTGGTTCCCGTGCGCACGGACGAGGGCGGCATGGACGTGGCTTCCCTGGCAAAAAGCGGCGCGTCCATCGCCTATGTGATGCCGTCCCACCAGTACCCGCTGGGGATCGTGATGCCGGCGGGCAGGCGAAGACAGCTCCTGAACTGGGCGGCGGAGGAAGAAGACCGGTACGTGATCGAGGACGACTACGACAGCGAGTTCCGGTACCGGGGAAGACCCATTCCCGCCCTGCAGGGGATGGACAGCAATGAGAAGGTCATCTACATCGGCACATTCTCCAAATCCATCGCCCCCGCCATCCGCATCAGTTTTCTGGTGCTGCCCCGCTCCCTGATGGAGAGCTATGAGAGGCGGGGAAAGCGCTTTTCCTCCACGGTGCCGCGCATGGAGCAGCGGATCCTCACAGAGTTTATAAAAAACGGCGCCTACGAGAGGCACCTGAACCGAATGCGCGCGCTGTACAAGAGCCGCCACGATGCGCTGCTGGAAAGCCTGAAGCAATATCCGCAGCTGTTCCGGGTTTCCGGGGAATATGCGGGCACGCACCTTCTGGCCGTCCTCCCGGAAGGAATCTCGGAGCGGCAGGCGTTAAATGCCGCAAAGCAGGCCGGGATCCGGGTATACGCTCTGTCTGAATATGCAATCTCGCCGGAAGAAGATGATCGTTTGTCGGATGCGGCAATACTAGGGAAATCAAATACTCCGGAAGTTGTGATAAAATCAGAGGAAACGGATATTTCTGGGGACGAGGCAATATCGGGAGAAAAAGACATCCCCCAAAATACGGCAGATCCGGGAGAGAAGGGCATTTCGAAAAATACGGCAGTGCCGGGAAAGACGGGTGCGGTGCTTGTCTTAGGATACGCCCATATGGATGAGGAGAGCATTTGCCGCGCGGTAAAAAAACTGGCGGCCGTGTATCAGTCGATGATCGAGGAGGATCACTCCTGATCATGACCTGGATACCACAGCCGCCCGTCTGCACAGCATCTGTGCAGTATAAAGTCTGCATGATACGATGATACAAAGCTGGCACAGCGCAAAGCCTGCAAGATACAAAGCCGGCACAGCGCAAAGCCTGCAAGATACAAAGCCGGCACAGCGCAAAGCCTGCAAGATACAAAGCCGGCACAGCGCAGAGCCTGTAAGATACAAAGTTGGCACAGCGCAGCAAAAGAGATCAGTGGAAAACTACCTGCACAAGGAACATATAAAAAATGGTTCCGCCCCCGATGCTCAAAAGGGTGTTGCGCTTCCAGATATGTACCGCCACAATGGCCACGGTGGCGATCAGCTCCGGCAGGCCAAAGGGAAACTGTGTGATCTGCACGTTTTTCAGACAGTAGACCACCAGCATGCCGATGATGGCAAAGGGGAGCACTTTCCCCAGATACACAATATAGGGAGGAGTTTCTTTATTTCCTGGGAACAGGAGGAAAGGCAGCATACGCACCAGAAAAGTAATGGCCGCCATGATCAGCACCAGGATCAGCGCCTGGGAATCAGGAATCCGCATGTTTCGTGTCCTCCTTTTCCAGAGATTTTCGGAATACCGTGAGGATCAGGGCGATCGACACCATGGCCGGGATAATAAAGCGGTCCGGGCCGAACAGCACCAGACACACCGCCGAGCAGATCACGCCGATCAGGGCGGGGCGGTGATCCTTCTGCTCCAGCCACTGATTTGTGAAGATCACAATGAAAAGCGCGGTCATCACAAAGTCGATGCCGTTGGTATTAAAGTGAACCATGGAACCCAGCAGGGCGCCCGCGGTGCAGCCGATGACCCAGTAGCTGTGATCCAGCATGGAGATAAACAGATAAAATAAATTTGGATCCACATCCTCGGGCGGATCGCAGGAACACACCAGTGAGTAGGTCTCATCGGTGAGCTCATGGATCAGCAGCACTTTGCGCTTTCCGGCCGTCTTATATTTCTCAATCAGAGACAGGCCGTAAAACAGGTGGCGGATCTGGATGATGAGGGTCATCATGGCGGTGTACAGATAGCCTGCGCCGCCCGCCAGCAGATCGATGGCGGCGTACTGCATGGAACCGGCGTAGATGATGATGCTCATGAAAAACGCCCAGATAAAAGAAAACCCCTTGCTTTCCAGCAGGATACCAAAGCCGAGCCCCAGAAAAAGATAGCCCGCCATAACGGGCAGGGTGTGGGGAAAGGCGGCTTTCAGTGCCTTCTTGCGCATAACAAACACTCCTTAAATCGTACTAGCTTTAGAGTATAGCACGGATGCGGGAGATTTTCAAATACTTCTTTCAGACGGCTGAACTCAGAGATTTCCGCGGCACATGCGCTTGCTTCAGGGATTTCCGTGGTGCCTGCGATTTTTGGAGACATAATACGAGTGGGAAAGGATCATGCCATGAAATACTATGATTATCTGACAGAACTGATCTTTGCGGAGGATCCGCCGCGGCGCTCCGATTACATCTTCATTCCCGGAAGCGGGTGCGGGGAGCTGGCACAAAAAGCGGCGAAGCTGTATCAAATGGGATACGCGGAAAAGATTGTGGTGTCCGGCCGGTACAGCATCCTTTCGGATCGCTTCCTGGGGCCGGAGTCGCCGCCGGCGTATGTTGGAAAAACCTATGAGACTGAGAGCGATTTTTTGCGGGAGGTTCTGCTGGACGAAAATGTGCCGGAGCAGGCGATCCGGAAAGAGAGCCAGGCGTCTTACACGTACGAGAACGCCATCTACACGCGGCGGCTGCTGGGCACGGAGCGGGTGGAGCGGGCCATCCTGGTGTGCAAGACATACCATGCCCGGCGCTGCCTGATGTATTACAGCATTTTGTTCCCGGACACGGAGCTTTTGGTCTGCCCGGTGGCGGCGGGGAACATCACGCGGGAAAACTGGCACCTGGATCCGGCGAAGATCGACATTGTGCTGGGGGAGGTGCAGCGGCTGGGAAGCCAGTTCGGGGACATTTTAAAAGAGAGCATAAAGGAGAGAATACTATGATCCAAACGAAGATCAGCGGATGTGTATTTGACTGTGATGGGACGCTGCTGGACACCCTGGAATCCATCGCGTACTGCGCGAACCGCGCCCTGCGGGATTTCGGGTTCCGGGAATTTGACACGGAGGCGTATAAGCTGTTTGTGGGGGACGGGGCGGCCACGCTAGTGCGGCGCTGCCTTGCGCAGGCGGGGGATCCCGCGTGGGAACATTTTGAGGAAGTGTTTGCCCGGTATCGGGAATATTTTGCCGTGGACTGTATGTACAAGGTAAGACCCTACGAGGGGATCACGGAAGTTGTACAGAAGCTGAAAGAGCGGGGGATCGCGGTGTCGGTTCTCTCAAACAAGCCCCATGCGGAGACAAAAAAAGTGATCGCGGATATGTTCGGTTCCGATATGTTTGACTATGTGCAGGGGCAGATAGAGGGGCTGGCCATAAAACCCGCCCCGGACGGCGCGCTGCAGATCGCAAAAACGCTGCAGATACCGCCGCAGGAGTTTTTGTACATTGGGGATACCGCCACGGATATGAAGACGGGAAACGCGGCGGGGATGCACACCGTGGGCGTGCTCTGGGGATTCCGCGACCGGAAAGAACTGGAAGAAAGCCGCGCAGAGACGATCATTGCGCGGCCAGTGGAGATCCTGGAGCTATTGGCGTGATTCTGGGCTGTTGCCACAGAGATCCAGGTTTTTTGTCATAAATCATTTGCCATAAATAAAGGGAGGCAGGGCATGTCAGACCATGCCGTTCAGCATGGTTTTTAAGATCCCCAGCACCACAAGATGCGCCGGGTAGAACCAGTAAAAGAAATATTTCATCTGTTTCCCGCGCTTGCCGTTGTAAAACCACACGGGCACAAACCCCAGCGGGCCCCAGGTTTCCCAGGAGATCGCGAGGGCGCCGAAGATGGCCTGTACCCTGCGGTCCAGGCGCAGGAAATACAGCACTTCAATCAGAAACACGCCCTTAAAGCCGTAGTCCGTATACAGATATTTTGCCAGGTAAAGCCCGGCCACGGCGATGGCCGCCTGCATGGCCAGACACAGCCAGTGCATGGGCGCATTTTTGGCCGGGAGCCGCTCAAAGTAAGAGACGCCCATCATCACCAGGAGCCCGATCAGCAAAGTGAAGTAGACATTCTGGTGGTGCCAGTCCGTCAGGCTGTTTGCCAGCGCAAAGTCAAAGGGCAGTTCCGAGATAAGGGCGAACAAAAACAGACGCCCGGCGTAGCGCACGGCGCTGCGGGTGTGGCAGAAGCCCTCCACCAGAAGAAAACAGAAGATGGGGAAGGCGATACGGCCAATGGCCCGCGACACGGTGTAACCCGGCGTCAAAAGCTGCCGCAGAGTTTCCATGGACTGCGGCAGTGCGCGCTGGAGCGGCCGCAGGACAGCCGCTCCGGTGTGATCGATCAGCATAGATAAGATCGCGATTTTTTTCAGTGTGCTTCCGCTTATGGAAGGCATCGTCAGACTTTTCATAATTTCTTTATTCCGTGCTTTTTGCGTATTCTTTGCTTTCTGCGCTATTTTGCGCTTTCTGCGTTATTCTTTTTCTGCTTTATTCCGCGCTTTCTGCGTCTTCCGCACCAGCCTCGGAACCGACATCCTCCGGGGAGTCGCCGATGAAGACCGCGTCGCCGTCCTCCATGTCATCGCCCAGGTCATCGCCTTCCAGGACATCGCCCTCTGCGAAGTCCTCCTCGGGAGCCTCTGCCAGGGCCGCAACGCCCTGCAATTCCATATCAATTTCTTCGTCTCCCCAGTCGCCGTCCTCATCCATATCGTAGTATTCGTCTTCCGATACATCCTGGAAGGTGTTGTTGTCCGCGAGGAAATTCAGCACCTTCTGGCGGAGAAGCTCATATTTATAGGAATCTTTGTCATCGATGGACGCTTCATAGTCCTCCGCGGTCAGGTAGCCGTCCAGTTCCATATTTTCTTCCAGGGAAGCCTGGTATTCCTCGTCCGTGAGCTCCAGGCCCTCCTTTGCGGCGATAGTGTAGACCACCATGCGCTCGTTGGCCATTTCTTCCAGATAGGCGTCGGGGTCGTAGTCCTCCCCGTAGAGGTCGGTGATATCGTCAGCGCCGAACATTTCCTTGATATCCGCCTCCTCCGCGGCCATAGCGGTCCGGCAGGCTTCGAGCAGTTCTTTGGGCGCTTCCTGGAAGGTGGATTCCGAGATCACGGTGTAGAGAAGATCCTCGCAGGCATTGCTCGTGGCTTCCTCCTCATATTCCTGCGCGAGCGTCTCGCGGATATTGGCCTCGTACTCGGCGGTCGTGCTGTAGTCGGAAATGCTGGCCACATATTCGTCGTTGTATTCGGGGAGCACCACCTCGATCACGGATTTCACCGAAACCTGGAATGTGGCGGTCTGGCCGTCCACCACACCGTCGTAACCCTCCGGGAAGGTGAGGTCGAACGTTTTTTCCTCGCCGGCCTTCATCCCCACTATGGCGTCCTCAAATTCATCCAGGTAGCTGCCGGTGCCCAGCTCCATCTCAATGTCCGTGGCGCTGCCGCCGTCAAATTCCTTTCCGTCAATGGTGCCCGTGTAGTCAATGACTACCACATCTCCGTCCTGGGCGCCCCGGTCTGTGATCTCATTATATTCCGCCCCGGGCATCAGGTCGGACTCTATGTAATCCTGTACGTCCGCGTCCGTCACCTCCGTGACATAGCGGTCGGCGCTGAGGCCGGTGTACGCGCCCAGCTCCACATATTTTGAGTAATCTTTCACATCACTTTTTCCGCCGCACCCGGAGAGGAGAAGCGCACATCCGGCTGCCAGCAGCAGAGTATATCTTTTTTTCATAATAAAAATCCTTTCTATGAAATTGTTTGGGACGCCGCCGTGACGGGGCGTACTTTCGCCGTGCCAGTTTGAAGTATACCACATAATTGTGTCCGGTGTGTGTAAAATTTTTTAATATTGAAAAAAAATATTGAGATTCATACAAAAATGTGTTATGCTTGTGCCATAAGTGCGATAGAATAGGAGGACAGGCAATGAAACATATCAAAACCTTAAATACGCAGAGTTTACAGAATACCCTGAAAAAGGGCGGATGCGGGGAATGTCAGACGTCCTGCCAGTCGGCGTGTAAAACTTCCTGCACGGTGGGAAATCAGAGCTGCGAAAATAAAAAATAAGAGAGATACAAGAAAAATAAAACTGAGACGGACGATAAGCAGCGGATCATGTTCGCTGCTTATATCAATTACGAGCACATTGGGCGTCTGGCCGCAGTGTGCCGCGTCAGTGGAAAACTATCAGGACAGGATGTGTGAATGTGGTTCACCGGTATAAAAACAACGGCTTTTCGATCATATTAGATACCAACAGCGGAGCCGTGCATGTGGCGGACGAGCTGATGTATGAAGTTGTTGGTCTGAAAATAGAACAGAAAAGCGATGACGAGATACGTAAGCAGCTGTCCGGGACATACGCGGCGGAGGAAGTAAACGATGCGCTGGCGGAGTGCGCGCAGCTTCAGGATATGGGACAGTTGTTCACGGAGGATATTTACAAAGACGCGATCATCGACTTTAAAAAGAGGCAGACAGTGGTGAAAGCCCTCTGTCTGCACATCGCGCACGACTGCAATCTCGCCTGCCGCTACTGCTTTGCGGAGGAGGGCGAGTACCACGGCAGGAGGGCGCTGATGAGCCTGGAAGTGGGGAAAAAGGCGCTGGATTTCCTGATCGCCAATTCCGGCAGCAGGCGCAACCTGGAGGTGGACTTTTTCGGCGGCGAGCCGCTGCTGAACTGGCAGGTGGTAAAAGAACTGGTGCAGTACGGGCGGGAGCAGGAGAAGCTCCACGACAAGAATTTCCGCTTTACCCTCACCACCAACGGGGTGCTTCTGAACGATGAGATCATGGAATTCTGCAACCGCGAGATGGCGAATGTGGTGCTGAGCATCGACGGGCGAAAAGAGGTCAACGACAGGATGCGTCCTTTCCGGAACGGGAAGGGCAGCTACGACCTGATCCTGCCGAAGTTCCAGAAGTTTGCGGACAGCAGGAACCAGGAAAAATATTATGTGCGCGGCACGTTTACCAGAAACAATCTGGATTTTGCCGCCGATGTGCTGCATCTGGCGGATCTGGGCTTTCGGCAGATCTCCGTGGAGCCGGTGGTGGCCGGGCCGGAGGAGGAATACGCCCTGCGGGAGGAAGACATCCCCGTAATCTGCGAGCAGTACGATATTCTGGCAAAAGAGATGATCAAACGGCACAGAGAGGGGCGAGGCTTCACTTTCTTCCATTTCATGATCGACCTGACGGGCGGGCCGTGCGTGTACAAGCGGCTTTCGGGCTGCGGCTCCGGCACGGAATACCTGGCGGTCACCCCCTGGGGGGATCTGTATCCCTGCCATCAGTTTGTGGGGGAGGAAGATTTCCTGATGGGAAATGTGGAGGATGGGATCACCCGCACGGACATCCGGGACGAATTTAAGGGCTGCAACGTGTACGCAAAGGAAAAATGCCGGGACTGTTTTGCGCGGTTCTACTGCAGCGGCGGCTGCGCGGCAAATTCCTATAAATTTCACGGTCATATCAACGATGCCTACGACATCGGCTGCGCGCTCCAGAGAAAGCGCGTGGAATGTGCCATTATGATAAAAGCGGCGCTTGCCGAAGATAACAAATAAAGAAAAGAGGAGATAACATGAACAAGAACAAATCACTGGCGGTGGTCATCGGGGCGGCATTGCTGATCCTGCTTCTGGGCTTCACCACCATCGTGGGCTTCGGCCCCACCGGCACAGGTGCCGCCAGAAATATTCTGCTGGGCCTGGATCTCTCCGGCGGTGTGAGCATCACCTACCAGGCGGCGGGGGAGGAAACGCCCTCCGCGGAGGACATGCGGGATACCGTGTACAAGCTGCAGCAGCGTGTGGACGGTTACAGCACGGAGGCG
>CANRKY010000087.1 GCA_947631355.1 uncultured Marvinbryantia sp. | reverse complement strand
CAATACATAAAAATAAATTTGACATAAAAAAATAAGCCTGACAAGGCTTTCACGAGATATGGGTGTCAAAAACCCGACTGTGTCAGCCCACGACGCGTACAGTTCTTTTGCACTCACAGGAGCAGACGCCGGACTTTGCATTTCCGGATGTTATGCAGAAAGATGATGGCAGAGCGCCAATCATTAAAAATTTATAAATCTGTCTAAAAGAACTGTCATATTTTACAAAGATGGGGTATACTGATAAAAAGGTATACCCCTTTTTGTGTCTGCAAATACAAAGACCAGAGCAAACCATTGCACGGAAACGCAGATATAGGAAAAAGAAGACGCAGACCTGTATATGTGAGTCAAAAAAGACCAGCGTGAACGGATATTCATGCGTGGAAAATAAAACAGTGTGAACGATACTCTGGTATAGAGAAAACATACAGATACAAAGAAACAAAGAAAACATAACAGAAGCAAAAGAAAAAGGGAGGGAGAAGTATGAAGCTGACATTTATCGGGGCGGCCCACGAGGTGACCGGAAGCTGCATCCTGCTGGAGGCGTGCGGCAAAAATATCTTGATCGACTGCGGCATGGAGCAGGGCGTGGATTACTTTGAAAACGTGCCGCTTCCCGTGGCGGAGGCGGATGTGGACATGGTGTTCCTCACCCACGCGCACATCGACCACTCGGGGAAATTGCCTCTTTTATATAAAAACGGCTTTCGCGGGCAGGTGTTTGCCACCCGCGGCACAGAAAGATTGTGTGACATCATGCTTCGCGACAGCGCCAACATCCAGATGTTTGAGGCGGAGTGGCGCAACCGCAAGGCGAAGCGCGCGGGCAAGCCTGAAGTGGCGCCATTATACACCATAGACGATGCAGTGGGCGTGATGAAATGCTTTGTCGGCTACGATTACGGCGAGCAGATCACGGTGGCGGACGGCATCCGCATCCGCTTCGTGGACGCAGGGCACCTTTTGGGCTCCTCCTCCATTGAAGTCTGGATTAGCGAGAACAACGTCAACAAAAAGCTGGTGTTTTCCGGGGACATCGGAAACATCAACCAGCCGATCATATGTGACCCGCAGACCATCGCGGAGGCGGATTATGTGGTGATGGAATCCACCTACGGGGATCGCAGCCACGGGCCGCGGCCGGACTACATCGCCGATCTGGCGGATGTGATCCAGACCACCTTCGACCGGGGCGGAAATGTGGTCATCCCGGCGTTTGCCGTGGGCCGCACCCAGGAGATGCTGTACTTCATCCGACAGATCAAAGAGGAAAAGCGGATCCACGATCACGATGACTTCGAGGTGTACGTGGACAGCCCCCTGGCGGTGGAAGCCACGAAGATCTTTATGGAGCGCATGCACGATGACTTCGACGAGGACGCGGCGGAGCTCATTCGAAAGGGCATAAACCCCATCAGCTTCCCCGGCCTGAAAGTGGCGGTGACGAGCGATGATTCCAAGGCCATCAACTTTGACGACCGCCCCAAGGTGATCATCTCCGCCAGCGGCATGTGCGATGCGGGGCGCATCAAGCACCATCTGAAGCACAACTTATGGCGGCCGGAGAGCACGGTGCTCTTTGTGGGCTACCAGTCGGCGGGCACGCTGGGGCGCGCATTGGCGGAAGGTGCCAAAGAAGTGCGCCTGTTCGGCGAGGATATCGAGGTGCGCGCAAGGATCCGCACACTGGCGGGCGTGAGCGGCCACGGGGATAAGGACGGCCTGATGGCGTGGATCTCCGCGTTCGAGAAGAAGCCCCAGACGGTGTTTGTGGTGCACGGCGAGGACAGCGCCTGTGTGACATTCGCGGGAAATGTGCGGGAAAAACTGGGGATCCGCACCATAGCGCCGTACAGCGGCACAGAATTTGACCTGGCGTCCGGCCAGCTGATCAAAGAAGCGCAGCCGGTGCGCATCCAAAAGAAAGCTCCGGCAGCGGCCAGCCGCCAGAATACCATATTTGACAGACTGCTTGCGGCGGGCCAGCGCCTGTTGGCTGTGATCCGCCGGAACGAGGGCGGGGCCAACAAAGATCTGGCGAAATTCGCAGATCAGATAGAAGCATTATGTGACAAATGGGAGAGATAAGGTATATGAAGAAACTTTTGATGATCGTCAATCCGAAATCCGGGAAAGGCAGCGTGCGCGGCCGCCTTCTGGACATCGCGGATATTTTCGTGAAAGCACAATATGAGGTGTCCGTCTACGTATCACAGAGCGCGGGGGACGCCAGAAGAAGGACCAACGAGGCAGTGGGAAACTACGATGTGATCGCGTGCAGCGGGGGAGACGGCACGCTGGACGAGGTGATCAGCGGCATGTTCGACAGCGGGAAGCGCTGCCCCATCGGCTACATTCCTTCCGGCAGCACCAACGATTTTGCCAACAGCCTGAAACTGCCGAAAAATATGCTGGAGGCGGCAAGGCTGATTGCGAACGGGAATGAGGTGCAGTTTGACATCGGAAAATTCAACGATGATTTCTTTGTATACATCGCCGGTTTCGGCCTGTTCACCGATGTCTCTTATGAGACGGACCAGAACATGAAGAACGCGCTGGGGCATCTGGCGTATCTTCTGGAAGGCGCTAAAAAGCTGACCGCCATCAAGTCTTACCGCCTGAAAGCGCGCATGGACGGGCACGAGGATATCGAGGGCGACTTCATTTTCGGCATGGTGACAAATTCCACGTCGGTGGGCGGCTTTCAGAATATCACGGGGAAAAATGTAAAAATGGACGACGGGGTGTTTGAGGTAACGCTGGTGCGCATGCCCAAAAACCTTCTGGAGATGCAGGCGATCCTCACCGCGGTGGTCGCAAAGAAACCGGACGACAAGTACTTTTTCCAGACCCGCACCGGCCGCATAGAGATTGAATTTGACGAGACGGTTCCGTGGACGCTGGACGGGGAGTACGGCGGGGAACACAAATGCGTGTGCGTGCAGAATCTGCAGAAAGAACTGACCATGCTCTGCTGATAATTCAAAATTTTGATTAAAAAGATTTATTAATTTTATAAGCAAATCTATGAAAAGCACTTGCATTTTTACCCGAACAGGAGTAAGGTAAATCTGGTTTAAGAAGAACAAAGGCGTTCCGCAGCAGTGGAGCGCCTTTTTCATTTTCCTGCGGAAAAATATTCCGGAAAATGAGAGGATTTTTCTTTAGTCAAAGATGAGGAGGATAGGATTATGAGCGAGGTAACAAATGTAGCTGCGATTTTTGGCGAGGATGTTTTCAGCGACAAAGTGATGCAGGAACGCCTTCCAAAGAAGGTATACAAGGAGCTGAAAAAGACCATAAACGAGGGGAAAGCGCTGGATCCCTCCGTGGCAGATGTGGTGGCGGAAGCCATGAAAAACTGGGCGGTGGAAAAAGGCGCCACCCATTACACCCATATTTTCCAGCCGCTCACCGGCGTGACGGCGGAAAAGCACGATTCCTTTATCACACCGGTGCGGGAAGACGGCACGGTGCTGATGGAATTTTCCGGAAAAGAACTGATCCAGGGCGAGCCGGATGCGTCCTCGTTCCCATCGGGCGGACTGCGCGCCACCTTTGAGGCCAGAGGCTACACCGCGTGGGACTGCACTTCGCCGGCTTATGTGCGCAAAGACGCCGCGGGCGCGATTCTGTGTATTCCCACCGCGTTCTGCTCTTACACGGGGGAGGCGCTGGATAAAAAGACGCCGCTCCTGCGCTCCATGCAGGCCATCAACGAGCAGGCCCTGCGCCTTCTGCGCCTGTTTGGAAACACTACATCCAAAAAAGTGACGCCCTCCGTTGGACCGGAGCAAGAGTACTTCCTGGTGGATAAACAGAAATACTTACAGAGAAAAGACCTGATCTTCACCGGCCGCACGCTGTTCGGCGCCATGCCGCCAAAGGGCCAGGAGCTGGACGATCATTATTTTGGCACCATTCGTCAGCGCATCGCTTCTTATATGAGAGATGTGAACGAAGAACTCTGGAGACTGGGGGTTACGGCAAAGACCCAGCACAACGAGGTGGCTCCGGCGCAGCACGAACTGGCGGCCATTTATGCGGAAGCAAACATCGCGGTGGATCACAACCAGATGATCATGAAGACACTGAAAAAAGTGGCGTGCCAGCACGGCTTGCAGTGCCTGCTGCATGAGAAACCGTTCGCGGGGGTGAATGGTTCCGGCAAACATAACAACTGGTCCATCACCACAGACGATGGCATCAACCTGCTGGATCCGGGCAAGACGCCGCACGAGAACATCCAGTTCCTGCTGGTGCTCACCTGTATCTTAAAAGCAGTGGATGAACATGCAGATCTGCTGCGTGAATCCGCGGCCGATGTGGGCAACGACCACAGACTGGGAGCCAACGAGGCGCCGCCCGCCATTATCTCCATTTTCCTTGGCGAGCAGCTGGAGGATGTGATCGAGCAGCTGATCAACACGGGTTCTGCCACCAGCAGCAAGACCGGCGACACATTAAGCACCGGTGTGAAGACTCTGCCGGAATTTTCCAGAGACGCCACAGACCGCAACCGCACATCACCTTTTGCGTTCACGGGAAATAAATTTGAGTTCCGTATGGTGGGTTCCAGAGACTCCATCGCGTCACCTAATATTGTGTTAAATACCATTGTCGCGGAAGCCTTCTCCGATGCCTGCGATGAGATTGAGAAAGCGGATGACTTCGACACCTGTGTACATGACCTGATCAAGAAATACGCATCCGAACATCAGCGCATCATCTTCAACGGAAACGGCTATTCCGAGGAATGGGTGGAAGAAGCGGCAAGAAGGGGCCTGCCGAACCTGAAATCCATGGTGGACGCGATCCCGGCCATGATCACAGACAAAGCGATCAAGATGTTTGAGAAATTCGGCGTATACAGCGAGACAGAGCTGAAAGCCCGCGCGGAAATTCAGTATGAGACATACGCAAAGGCGATCAACATAGAGGCAAAGACCATGATCGACATCGCCAGCAAGCAGATCATTCCGGCAGTGGTGCGCTATACAAAAGACCTGGCGGACACCATCAACGCAGTGACTGCGGCGGGCGGAAAGACACCTGTGCAGACGAAGCTTTTGAGCGAGATCAGCGATCTTCTGGAAGAAGCCGAGGCAGCGCTGGAAAAACTGATCGCCATCGAGGCGGAAGCAGCGGCGCTGGAAGACATGGAAGCCCAGGCGAGATTCTTCCACGACAAAGTAGTTCCGGTAATGGCGGAATTAAGGGCGCCGGTAGACAAACTGGAAATGCTGGTAGAGAAAAAGAGCTGGCCCATGCCGTCATACGGCGATCTGCTCTTTGAAGTGTAAACCGGCTGCGCGACATTTACAAAGAGTGGCTGCAGAGCGACTGTTATAAAAGCCTGCTACACAACATTCATATATCCTTAAATCAGGAAGGGGGCCGTCTTCGGGCGGTCCCCTTTCCTGTGCGCAGATTTAGGGAGTGATTTTTGGTGTATGGATTCGTAGCGTGCGACATCACAGATGCAAGATGTGTTTTCTGTACTCGGCGTTACAAAAGATATGGGAGATGGTTTCATGGGAGCAAAAATTTCAGTATGATAATTTTACGTAATTATGTTATCCGACAAAGTACACAAATTTTGTCGAAATAGTTGGCTTTGTGTATTTTTTTGAGTACAATTCAAAACAGACTTATCCACAAAAATGGGGACAGAAAACGCGATAAAATGGACTTATACACGAAGTTATACACATTATCCACATACAAACGGTCAAAATCGGTGGTTTACATAGTTTTTTTCCAGAACGGGTGTTTTGTTCAGGTCTACTAAAAAATCACACTTTGAGAAAAAATCCGGGGTTGTTTTCCAAACAAAATGCGACATTTCGCCTGTTACGATCCTGTTGACAAGTTTTACAATATATTATAAAATCTTAACAAATAGTTAATTTTTACCGCAAGATATAGTGCTTCTCTGTATGTGCGCACAGGCCGTTTTTCTAGGCTTGTATACGGAATGTGTTGCTTTGTGTATGACTGTATCGCTGTACCCGCGCACGGACTGTGCATAAGCGTAAGGAGGAAACGGCATGAAGATTTTCCACAAAAGAAAATATCTGGCAAGAATTGTGTTTCTGGGTCTGCTGCTCTGCATGGTAATGGGCTCTGGGGTGCACGCTGCCAAGTGGGTAAAAAATACCCGCGGGATAAGATACTATATCAGCAAATCGAAAGGATACGCAAAAGGCTGGCGGAAGATCGGAAAGAACTGGTATTATTTTGATCAGAATGGATATCGGAAAACAGGATGGCTGACACTGGACGGGAAAAGATACGCGCTGAAGCCGTCCAACGGAGCGCGGATCAGCGGGAAATGGTTCCGCAGCGGAAAAAATTATTATTACGCGGATAAGAACGGCATTGTGCAGAAAAATACATGGGTGGACGGCTGCTACCTGAAATCCAATTACAAACGGGCATCGGGCTGGCTGACGCTGGACGGAAAGAAATATTATCTGCAGCCCGCCACCGGAAAGAAGACGGTTGGGAAGCTGAAACTGGGCGGAAATTGGTATTATTTTGACAAAGACGGGTGCATGGTATCCGGCAAATGGCAGAAGATCAAAAAGAAATATTACTATTTCCACGAGGACGGCACCATGGCAAAAAATGAGTGGATCGGCGCTTATTATGTGAAAGCAAACGGGGTAAAGAGCTCAAAGACGCGCAGCCCGGGCCTGTTTAAGGATAATGGGAAAACCTATTTTCTGGATGAGAATTACAACAAAACGGCAGGCTGGGTGACTGTGGGCAAAGCCCGATACTATTTTGGCGGCTCCGACAATGCGGCGTATACGGGCCTGCAGACGGTGGATGGAAAGCAGTACTATTTCAACACGGACGGCGTGATGAAGAACGGATGGCAGGAGATCAGCGGCGCCAGCTATTATTTTAATGCGGACGGCGCTATGGTGACCGGGCAGACCATGGAGATTGCGGGCGAGTCCTATACGTTTAACGCGAAAGGCGTTTGCACGGACATGACAAAGGGCAGACAGATTGTGAATTATGCGAAAAAATTCCTGGGAAACCCGTACGTATATGGCGGCAATGACCTGAATACCGGGGTGGACTGCTCCGGCTTTGCGCAGCAGGTGATGAAGCACTTTAAGATCAGTATTCCCAGAACGGCGGACGAGCAGCGCCAGGGAACAGCGCTGTGGGGCACTTTCACGAAGTCCCGCGTGATAAAGCCGGCCAATCTGATGCCGGGGGATCTGCTGTTTTACGGAACAGCATCCTACGCGGATCATGTGGCGATCTATATTGGAAACAAACAGATCATCCATGCGTGCGATGAAAGCACAGGAATCATCATTTCTCCGTATAATTACCGCAAACCCGTGGCAGCCAGACGGTACTGGTAAGATCCCGTGGGCTGCCGGAGAGCGAAGTGCTGGACGGCACAGGAAAAGTTCCATGCGCTGCCGGGGAACGAAGCGACTGGACGGCGCCGATGGACAGGCAGGGCAGCACCGATGGACAGGAAGTCACATAATAGGCAGCAGGAGAGTCTTGCAACGAAATGATCTGTGTAATGTCGGAAAAGAAAAGGCAGGAAGTTTATGAGACTTAGAAATATACCGCGAGCCGGTGAAGTGATTGAAAAAAGTTCTTTTGTGGTACATGACCCCGCCATGCAGCGGGGTCATTGGCGTATGCTGTTTGCCAGAGAAAATCCGCTGCATATAGAAGTGGGCATGGGAAAGGGGCAGTTCCTCACCCGCCTGGCGGCGCAGAATCCGAACATTAATTATGTGGGGATTGAGCGATACACCAGCGTGCTTTTGCGGGCGGTGGAAAAACTGGAGGCGCAGGAAGACAGGCCCGAGAACCTGCTTTTTTTGTGCATGGACGCCAGAGAGCTTGCGGAAGTGTTCGGGCCGGGGGAAGTGGATCGGATCTACCTGAATTTTTCCGACCCATGGCCAAAGGAGCGCCATGCCTCCCGCAGGCTGCCTTCCAGACAATTCCTGGAGCGCTACGACAAAATCCTTGCCCCGAACGGGGAAGTGGAATTTAAGACAGACAACAGGGGACTGTTTGACTTTGCGCTGGAAGAAGCCAAAGAAGCGGGCTGGAAGATCCGTCTCTGCACATATGACCTGCACAGAGAGGAAGAACTGATGCGGGAAAACATCATGACAGAGTATGAAGAAAAATTCTCCGCCAAAGGGAACATGATCTGCAAGGCGGTAATGTACCGGTAAAATGTCTCAATATCTGCTGCGCGAAATTGTAGCTGCTGTCCGAGATCACAGCCTACTGTGCGGAATTGCTGCTGTACGAGATTACAGCCTACTGTGTGAAATCGCTGCTGTCCGAGATCACAGTCAACTGTCCGAGATTATAGTCAACCGTCCGGGATTACAGCCAACTGTCTGGGATTACAGCCTACTGCCCGGAACCGCAGTGAAAACGGTGCATAAACTATAAGATAAGAAAAGAAGCAGCAGGGGAGCCAGCCTATGAGAATGAGGGGATGGAGACGCAGTCTGGGAATTTTCTTATACGACAGGCAGCTGGGCGGAAAAAAGTTTGCCGCTGCCCGGAGATCCTTTCAAGAAGTCTTTAAAACACTGCAGGCAGAGCGGAAGGAAGACCGGGGCGCATAAAGCGGGAAACGTCACGAAAGAGATATGTGACGTTTCTTTAGACGGTACGCCAGATAAAGATCCAGCAGGTAGCGCAGCACCGCCACCACGGGAACGCTCAGGAACATGCCGAGCACGCCGCCAATGCTTCCGCCCACCGTGATAGAAATGATGATCCACAGGGGCTTCATGCCAATGGTATTTCCCAGAATCTTCGGGCCGAGAAAGAGGCCGTCAAACTGCTGGAGCACAAAGATTAAAATAGCAAAGCCCAGGGCGGAGATCGGATTGTTCAGCAGCAGCACGATAATGCCCGGCACAGCGCCGATGAACGGGCCGAAGTAAGGGATCATATTCGTGATGCCCACGATCACGCTGATCAGCAGTGCGTAAGGCATATTGAAAACGCTCATCAGGATGAAGCAGAGCAGGCCGATGATGATGGAGTCGATGGATTTTCCCACCACAAAGTTTGTGAAGATGCTGTTGCACTCCGAAAGAATTTCCATAGTGCGCTTGATATATTTCACGGGCACAAAACTGTAGAGCACCTTCTTCATGGAGTTCTGCAGTTCTTTTTTATCCAGCAGCATATAGACGGACACGATAATAGAAATCAGGAAATTCAGCAATATCTTTGCGATCGCCATGGATGTGGTATAGATGGCGGGGATCAGGTTCGTGGCAAAATTCCGCAGGCTGGTGATCAGATCCGGCAGGGCGCTGTTTACAAGGCCCTGGATCTCGGATACATCCGCGTTCGGAAAGCGGTCCTGCAGATTGTTGAAAAAATCATAAGTGACGTCATACAGCTTTGGCAGGCTGGTGACAACCTCCGTCAAGCTGACGATGATCTGCGGGATGATATAAAAAAGGCAGACTGCGATAACGCCCAGCACTAAAAGATAAGAGACAATGATCGCCACCGCCTTGCATGCCCGGAGACTTTTGATCTTGCACGGCCCGGAGAGAAAGGCGATCAGGCGCTTGATCATGGGGTTCAGGATGAACGCGATCAGTACGCCGATCAAAAAAGGCATCAGAAGATTTACCAGGTCTCTTAAAGAATTAGAGACGGCGTGGGGCGTCATCACCACACGGATGATTAGGGCGCTGATGGCCACCACCACCAGCACATAGATGCTGATGGTAAAATACTGGTTGTTCGGCAGGAACTTTTTGGGTTTTTCCATATCCGGCGTATATTCCGGCAGAAAATCAAAAGACTCCGAAGAAACGGATTTCTTCTGAACGGGAGCTTCCTTTTTTCCTGTTGGCTTTTTCATGCAATACCTCCGACATATGTGCGTGCAAGGTGAAACAACTGCTGAAAATAGTATAATGCCTTTTAAAACAGGATGCAAGACGTTTGGAAAATCTTCACAGAAAAATTCTGTCGCCGGTGAGGCTTTCGTGCGATTCACCAATTCTTAAAAATTCTTAAAAGTTGATAAAAAAAGGGGTTGAAATTATAAAAAAAATATAATATAATGATTTTCGTTCAAAGAACAGGCCATAAAAAAAATTGGTACAAGCGCGATTAGCTCAGTTGGTAGAGCACCTGACTCTTAATCAGGGTGTCCAGGGTTCGAGC
>CANRKY010000086.1 GCA_947631355.1 uncultured Marvinbryantia sp. | reverse complement strand
TATATCCCTTGCCTGTCAGATATTCGGTAGCTGCCGCAATGTACTGATCTGCGTCCTCCGCCTCGTTCCAGAGAGCCAGCAGGTTGGTGCGGTCCTCAGAAGTGATCAGTTCGTTCGTAACCAGCAGTGTATGATAACGGTACTCGTCCAGGCCCCACAGGGTTGTGGCTGCGTTGGTGCGCGGTACCACGCGGCTCATGGCGTAGTTGCCGCCCTGGGTCTGAATGGGAAGGAAGACGCCGGACTCCAGCAGTTTTGCCTCAGCGATGGCCATTTTTGCCATACGCATGTCGCCGGTCTCCTCTTTTGCCTCGTCGTAGGCAACGGCGAAGTCGCCCAGTACGTAATCATAGATGGTCTCGCAGGCTTCATCGTAATCCATCTCGTCGATGGCGGCGAAGTCCAGAGCCGCGCCAGCTTCCTCGGCAAAGACCGCAGTGCTCATAGAAAAGCACATAGCCAATGCAAGAATCAGCGCAAGAAACTTGTTTGCATTTTTCATGGATATTTACCCTCCTTTAAAATATGTAAGTAATAATGTGTCAGCGGGCGCACCCTGCCGGGCGGCACCGCAGCGGCTTCCGGCAGTCCATGTTTTGGCCGAAAAAACCGTTCTCTTGTATTTTAATCAATTTTAGTATAAATGTCAATCAATGATTGCGCATTGTAGACATTCTTTGTGTAGATTTACAAGGCATTTTTTCATTTGCCGGCGCGCCGACTATTCTGTGAGATACGCCAGCGCCCGCCTATATTTTTCGCATCTCTGCCGGTCGTGCTCCGTTGGGTTTGGGATCCTGGAGAGATCCAGATTATGGTGAATATCGGATATTTTTACAATTCTTGCGATCGGGTTTTTCTTTACCTGACAGATGTATTCCTCATAGGATATGGGGTAGCTCTTATCGTGGGTCAGGACGCGGACCGCCTCCACCAGGTCTTCCGCGAATCCTTCTTTTAACAGGTCTTCCGCTGTCACGCTGCTGTCTTCCAGCACATCGTGCAGCATGGCCACGATCTTCAGCTCGGTTCCCTCCACGCCTTCCGCCACGGCGATGGGGTGCAGGATATAGGGATTCCCGCCCTTGTCCACCTGCCCTCTGTGTGCGTCTGTGGCGATCTTTACCGCACGTTCGTATAAAGCGTCTGCATTATTCATAGCTCTGATAGATCTCCCATAATGATAAATTGTTTTGCTCTGCAAGTTTCACTGCGCTCTCATATTCCGGGTACGCGCGCCATTCCCCGTTCAAGAAAACCTTTTTCACTTCCAGCTCCCCATACGGGGTTCGCAGCATCTCTTTTTTTCTTGGCAATACACTCCTTTCTTCCCGCCGCTTTCGGATCCCGATGGTGGTGGTATGCGTGAAGATTAGCCGCTCCAGGCGCTGCGCGTCTCCCGGCCTGGCCAGCACAGTCAGGCGGTACGCCGGGCGGTTTTTTTTCATGAACACCGGCGCATAGCACACATCCAGGGCGCCCGCCTTCTGCAGCGCATCCATGGCGTACCCCAGCAGTTCTCCGGGGCAGTCGTCCAGGTTCGCCTCCATGACCACGATCTCATCGTGTCCGATGTCTGTTTCTTTGTTCTCTGCCTCGCTCTCGTGCGCTTCGTCTTTGTATCCTTCATATACTTTCAAGACGTTGGGGATGGAGAAGTTCTTGGTGCCCGCTCCCCAGCCGATCCGGCTGACTTTCATGGCGGGCATGGGGCCGAAGGACTCCGCCAGCTCTGCAAGGATTGCCGCGCCCGTGGGCGTGACCAGTTCTCCCTCCACATCGATCTGCCGCAGGGACGCGCCCGCCTGGGCGATGATCTCCGACACCGCAGGCACCGGCACGGAAAGCATCCCGTGCTGGCAGTGTACAAACCCGTGCCCCTCGTTCAAAACAGACGCATAAACCGCCTGGGGCTTTAATTCACAGATCAAAATGGCACAGCCCACAATGTCCACAATGGAATCCACCGCGCCCACTTCGTGAAAATGCACTGCATCCACCGTGCTCCCGTGCACCTTTGCCTCCGCCTGAGCCACCCGCAGAAAAATGCGCAGAGAAAGTTCTTTGACCTGCGCGTCCAGATCGCTGTTCCCTATGATCCGGCGGATGTCCGCAAAATTCCGGTGGGGATGCGGGTGTTCATGCGCGTGCTCATGTGTATGTTCATGTGTATGTTCATGTGTATGTTCGTGCGTATGTTCCACCTGCTCATGCGTATGTGCATGTTCCTGCATATGCCCCGGCTGTTCCTGCCCGTGTTCCTGCATGTGCTCTGCCTGTTCGTGTTCATGTGTATGTTCGTGCGTGTGTTCTGCCTGCCCGTGCGGATGCGCATGTTCCTCCGGATACTCCGGCACACCGTCCACTTCCACCTTCACCTGTTTTGCGCGGATGCCGTTCTTCTGCGTCTCTGTGATATGGATATGGTATCCGCCCACATCCATTTTTTTTAATTCCCGCAAAAATTTCTGTTCGTCCGCGCCCAGATCCAGCAGGGCGCCCAGCGTCATGTCTCCGCTGATGCCGCTGGCGCAGTCAAAGTACAGAATTTTATTCTCTGTCAATTTTCTTCCTCCCCGCAGGCGTCCGTTTTTCGTGTGGCCGCGCGTTTCTTCGCACATCCGTCCGCCGCTTTTTTACCTATCTGCCTGCTGTTTTGCCGATTCATCGCACGCTGTGTTTTCTTCGCGTCTGCCCGCCAGGCAGTTGATGCTATGCGCCATGTAGCCCGCCCCGAATCCATTGTCGATGTTCACCACGCTGACGCCGCTGGCGCAGCTGTTCAGCATGGCAAGCAGCGCCGCCAGGCCGCCCAGGCTGGCGCCGTACCCCACCGAGGTGGGAACCGCAATCACCGGCTTGTCTGTGAGGCCGCCGATGACGGATGCCAGCGCGCCCTCCATGCCCGCCACGGCGATCACCACATTCGCCTGCTGCAGCACATCCAGTTTGGACAGCAGTCTGTGGAGGCCCGCCACACCCACATCGTAGAGTTCTATCACTTCATTTCCCAGAAAGCGGGCCGTCAGCACCGCCTCCCGCGCAACGGGCAGATCCGATGTGCCCGCGCAGGCCACCGCGATCCGCCCGTTGTTGCGCGGCTGCACGGGCATCCCATAGTACAGGATGCGCGCCGTTTCATCGTACTCCAGCTCCGGGCAGTTCTGCCGCACTATATCGTATTTTTCCCGGCTGCAGCGCGTCCCGAAGATGCGGTCTGCCCCGTGCTCTTTCATATTTTTCACGATCCCGCTGATCTGCTGCGCCGTTTTTCCCTCGCAGTAAATGATCTCCGGCACCCCGGTGCGTATCTCCCGGTGATAATCTATCTTGGCGTATCCCAGATCATCGAAGGGTTCCGTTTTAAGTCTCTCCATGGCCTCCTGCACCGTGAGGCGGCCATCCGCAAGCTCCTGCAAAATTTTTTGTGTATCCATGACATCCATCCTTTTTCCCGCAGGGGATCCCTGCCTGTCCCGCTTCCGCGCCGTTTTTTCTCTGCGCAGATGTTCTCAGAAAAGCAGGTTCACCATGCCGATCACGGCCCCCAAAAGTCCGCCGATCCACACCAGCGCATTGAGTTCCTTCCGGGAGATCTCCATGATCAGGTCTTCCAGTTCCTGCATATCAAATTCATTGATCTTCTGCTCCACAATGGAGGAGACGTCCAGCCGCTCCAGGAACCGGCCCGCTTTTTTCTCCAGAAGTTCCAGGTAAGATCCCCACACCTTTTCTTTGAAAAGGTCTTTCTTCTGCCAGCAGAGAATGGCCACCTCCTTCAGGGGCCTGTCCATCCACTTTCCGTATTCCTGCTCCACAAATCCACTCAGCACCACGGGGCACTGCTCCTGTATCGCCTCATCGATGCGCGCGGCAATAGCGCCGCGCGATTTTCGTATGGCGGGCTCCGCCACCATGGCCACCATGGTATTTAAGTTTGCCAGCACCTCGTTGATGGCATATTCCATGATGGTATTCCCGATCTTTTTCTCTATCAGCTGCTCTGTCACAAAGGCCGGCAGGTTTTCGGCCACGTACTCCGCCGCGGCGTCCGCGGGCTCCTGAAATCCCCGTTCTTCCAGAAATCCGCGCACCGTGCCCTCCTGGTACTTCAGTTTTTCCACCACACGATCCACCTTCCTGCTGAAAGCATCGTGCAGTGTGTCGGACGCCAGCGCCTTCTGCAGCGTGTCATTGTCCAGCAGTTTATCGCCGATCACTTTTCCGATGGCTTTCGCCAGGCGGGGCTTTTCTTTCGGGATCAGCCCCGGCGTGAACGGAACGGTGAACCTGCCGATCCGGATGGGATGGAACGGACGGAACAGCATCTTTATGGCGACCCCGTTGGTGATCAGGCCGATCAGCCCGCCCACGAGAGGCGCCATGATCCATTTTGGGTCAAACATCTTTTTCGCTCCCTGCGTTTATGCAAACGGGCTTCGGCAATGCAGGCCGCCGGTTTCTCAGCGGGTCACTTTTACCTTCACCTTAGCTTT
This sequence comes from uncultured Marvinbryantia sp., assembly GCA_947631355.1. Lineage (GTDB taxonomy): Bacteria > Bacillota > Clostridia > Lachnospirales > Lachnospiraceae > Marvinbryantia. Next base: position 5,792 of record CANRKY010000086.1, on the reverse strand, counting down.
CTTTCCGTTTGCAGACTTGACTGTGATCGTGACTGTGCCCGGTTTTTTGGCTTTTACCACACCGTTTTTTGTGACCGTTGCGATCTTCTTGTTGGATGTGGAAAAGGTTATCTTGTCCGTTGCCGTTATGGGATTGCGCACGGGCACGATCTTATAGGTTTTGCCTTTCTTTAAAGTTACTTTCTTGCTGCTCACCGCCAGGGACTTCGTTGCCACTTTCCCCTTGCTGACTTTGATCACGCAGGACGCTTTTGCCCCGCTTTTCGTGGTCACGGTGACCTTGGCCTTCCCCGTGCGCAGCGCTTTGATCTTTCCGGTCTTCTTATCAACTGTGACAATCTTCTTATTAGAAGATGTCCAGCCTTTCACCGAGTCGCCCTTTGTCATTTGTTTGATCTTCAGTGCGCTGGTGGTTGTTTTTACCTGCATTGGCACCGAAGATGCGTTCAGCTTCACCACCGATTTTAATTTTGCCAATGTGCGCGTCTGTATCGCGGCCTTACACTTGCTGCAATACAGTGTCTGCGTGCCGGTCTTGAAAATAGTGGCCGCCTTTGTGGTCTTCCAGCTGCCCTTCACGTGGCCGGTGGCCGCGATGGTTTCCGTAGCCTGCACGGCACCGCATCCTGTGCATTTCTTCACGCGCGTGCCAGGCTGTGTACAGGTTGCCGCTTTTGTAACTTCCCAGGTGTTGGAAGCCGTATGCGTATGCTGTGGCGTCACTTGCGGCTCCGGTTCCGGCTGTGGTTCCGGTGTTGGCGTTGGTACCGGTGTTGGTGTCGGCGGCTCCGGTGTCGGCGTTGGCTCCGGCTGCGGTTCCGGCGTTGGTGTCGGCTCCGGTGTCGGCTGTGGTTCCGGCTGCGGTGTCACCTGTGGTTCCGGCGTTGGTTCCGGTGTTGGCGTTGGCGTCGGTACCGGTGTTGGTGTCACCTGCGGTTCCGGCGTTGGCTCCGGTGTCGGTGTCGGCGTCGGTTCCGGCGTTGGCTGTGGCTCCGGCGTCACCTGTGGTTCCGGCATCGGCGTCGGTTCCGGCGTTGGCGTCGGGTTCGGCGCTGTGCTTCCGCCAGCCGGAATAAATTCTACTGTAACGGTATAGGTTTTCTTTGTCACGTGATCCGGCGCGGTCAAAACATAGACCACCGGGTTGGTGAAGTCGTGCCGGCTTCCGCTCCAGTAGGCGGAGGGAAGTTCTGTTCCCAGGGATGCCCCAAAGTCCAGATCTGTGTATAGATTAGTGACATCCGTTCCCTCCGGTATTCTCAGCACGATGGTATCCGTGCCAATGATCCCCTCAACATCGCCTGCCAGCCCCGGATTGGTCTTTTCCCCTGCGGGGAGCCTGTAGCGGAAGATTTCCGCCACGTTTGCCGCCTGCACCTGAATCGTAACGTGCACAAGAATCTGTTCCTGGGTGCCGGTGTCGGTGATGCGGTAAACCATCTCGTAGCTGCCCGGACTGTCAGTGGTGCCGCGGAACTGAAAATATCCGCTGTATTCCGAAGGCAGTGCATACGCGGTGATCCCCGCCGGAAGCGCGCCGGAAACCAGCTCCGTCTGATATTTTCCGCTGCCGCCGGTCACCCCGTCATCCGAGTACAGATACAGCATCTGCCCGGAGACGGCATGGATCACGGTATCTTTCATGTACAGCCTGGGCCGCACTGTGATCGAACCCAGAGATTTGTACACTGCGCCGCTGCTGCCCGGCAAAATGCCGTTCATATATAAGAAGATCTGGCAGCCGCTGTCGGCCGTTCTCAGGATGCCGTTTTTATCCATTGCCACCGGCTTCTCCTGCGTCACTTTCGCCACGCACACGCCAAAGTCCTCAAACTCCTCCGGCTTGATCACCCTGGAGATACTTCCGTCGCTGTAATGAATCTTTATTTTCGTCCCGGCAAGCTCCAGCGGCGTCCCATCGGCGTATTCCATTTTATCCGGCACATTCAAAAGCTCGATGGACGACACCGTGGTCGCCTTCACGGTGATGGGGAATCTGCACTCGGCGCCGTAGTAGCGGAAGACCACCTCCCTGTCCTCCACCGTGAGCGGCTGCTGTTTGTCGTGCGAAAAGCCGCTGCGGATCATGTGATACGGGCTGCCGTCTATCGTCACGGAGAACGTGGCCCCGGCGGGGCGGAAAAATTCTCCCTCATTGTATTCCGCTTTCGGCTTCCCGGAAATCTTCATATCGGAAACGGTTGTCGGCTCTTTCACCTGCACCGTAAACTGCGCGGTTTTTCCCTTGTAGTTCACCGTCACCGTCTTTGTGCCCGGCGTGCTGCTGTCGAATCCCTGCACCATGCTCTCTGTGATCTGCACCTGGGCGGAACCGTTCACCACCAGGCTGCCCCAGCTAAACGGCACCTCGCCCACATAGCACTGGCCGGGCGTGCCGCTTGTGGACAGACTGGCGATATCCTTCCCCTCTGTCAGCACCGGATAGCCCTCATCCGACATTTTCCAGTCGCCGTTAAACGTCCATCCCTTGTAGGAAGACGGATCTTTCATCTGTTCTTCTGTCAGCAGCATGCCGGACTCCTCCAGCGCCCCCGCGGGGGAGCCGATGGCCGGAAGCGCTCCATGTTTTGCATAGCAGTTCAGCACATGGCTGGCCGTCCCCATGCTGACCACATTGCTGTTCACCAGGCCCACGATCTGCCCCAATGCCTGCCTGCCGCCTGTGGCGCTGATGCTGCCGGTGTTCACGCAGAACTTCACGAAACCGCCGAAGTTCATGCTCTTGCGGATCTCCCCGGCGATCCCGCCGATGTTCAGGGCATAGGTATCCCCGTTTTTCTGTGTGGCGCGCAAAGTTCCCACGCGATAGCAGTTTTCAATATTTCCCGCGTTCAGGCCCGCAATGCCGCCCGCCCATCCGTCCATGGACGCAAAGTCCAGATTCATGTCCATCCGGGAAGCGCAGTTTTTGATCGTGCCGTTTATGTCATTGTACCCGGCGATCCCGCCGAACATGGGGAACACAAAGATCCCCCGCCCGTTCAGCCTGGCGTTTGCCGCGCCTTTGGCCGTACAGCCGGTGATGGCGCCATTGTTGATGCACGCAAAAACGCCGCTCTCATTCCCGTACTCGCTGGTGAAATCCGCCTCGATCGTCAGGTCGCAGATGGTTCCCTTATTTAATTTCACCAGGGGCTGCGTCAGCCCATAGATGGTCTTTCCGTTTCCGTCCAGCACTCCTGAAAATGTATCCACCGAAAAATTCAGCTGGCCGTTCGCCTGGATGTCCGCCGTCAGGCGGTAGCACGCGGACGGCTTGTTTGCCATCAGATTCAGATCCTTCATACTGGAGATCAGGTAAGGGCTCTGGCTGGTGCCGTTCCCCGCGGTGGGAGACAGCGCCTCGCCCCTCTCGCCGACCGCGATATAGCGCACCGCGGATCCGCCGTTGGACGGCACGATGAAAGTTCCGTTCTCCGGTTTTACCACAATGGCGGACGCCGGGGCCAGCGTGTAGGCGCTTCCGCTCTCGCCCGCAAAAATGGGATAATTTTTTACCTTTTCTGCCACGATACTGTCGCCGTTGAAACCGTGCACGCCGGTGGGCTCCATGGCAATGATCGCCGTATAAAAGTCACACAAAAGTTCCGGGAACGTGCATCCCATCACGCGCTCCAGGTATGTTTCCGCGGGGATCCCCTCCGCGCTGGTGGTATAGAAAGCCGGAAGCACCGCCATGGGATCATAGCTGCCCGCCTTCCGGTCGATCAGATAGCGCACAAAAAGATACGGCATCGCATAGTCCTGCGCCGTATTATCGCGATAATTGCTGTACATCAGCGCCGAGCCGTTGCGGATGTGCACATTTCCCGCGATGGCGTCCAGCCAGCCGCTGCTGTCCGTGCCGCCCCACACGTAATCCATGGCGGCCACCGAAAGTCCCTCGTTCAGCCACAGATATTGGTACGTGCGGGAATACCCCGTCAGCAGGTTAAAGAGCGCGTGCTGGCCCTCGTGCACCAGAAGCCCGTTGCGGGTGGACATTTCCCCATCGTGATAGCCGCTGGCCGTCGGCGTGTTGATATGGATGCCCGTGATGCCCGCCTCTCCCTTATAGACGCCGCTGGCCCCTGAGAGCTGCTCCAAAAAGATGGAAAACTTCCCGGTTCCATCCAGACACGGGAAATTTCCGCCGCAGAGTTTTGATAAGATCTCATACGGCTTGCCGTCGTACACCCCCGCCATGTCCCCGGCGATGGTGGCCGTTTTGTTTGCCTCATCGTACCCGTTTTTCAGGGATTTTTCCATCCACACATAGCAGTGCTGCCCCTCTTTGAGGAGCACATAGGTTTTGCCGGAAAGGGTAAGCTCCTGCCCGGCCGTATATCCGGCGGATACCGGCAGGATCCCTGCGCCCGTCCGCCCAGAGGCCGGGGCAGCGCCCACCTGCGTCTCATTGGAGGCGGACACCGCGGATACCCCCGCGCCCGCCCCGTCAAACTGCAGTGTGCCCGTGCTCTGGGACGCGCCGGTGCTGGTGTTCACGATCACCACGTATTCCCCCTGCAGGGTCTGCCCCGCGCTTCCGGATACCGCCGCGCGCGCCACTCCCCGGCCGGAGATCATTAATAGAAAGCATATCCCACAGATCAGCCTTTTCATCGCCACAGATGTTTTCATAAAAACCTCCCTGGTTGCTGTATTTTATTGCTGTGCTTCATCGCTCTATCAGACACTTCACCTTTATAACACGATTATACAATAGCCCATTTCCCCACACAAGCACATTTTTATCTTTTTCGCCTTCCCCGATCGCCATTTCAAACTGTCTTCCACAGCGCAGACTGCCATTTCAAGCCGCCTTCCATAAAAGAATTTGTATCGTTTCCAGACAGTCCCCTGTTTTTGCGCATGCAGCGCGGGAAATACTAGGACTGAAAGGAGTGGTGAACAATGCCAAAAGATGCGAAAGACGATGAAATAATCATCGATTCTTACGATTACCTGGGAAAATCGGCCTCCTCCATGGACTGCACCGGCCTGATCCCGTCCGCGCCAAAAAACAGCTACGAGCTGGAATCCTACGAGGCGGTGTATCCGTTTCTCCCGCCCCGCAGAAAGAAGGCGGAGAACAAAGCCTCCGGCTGAGCAAATCCCCACACAGCCATCGCGCGGAACAGTCGCGTCCTTTCGTAAAATCTTCTTGTAGTGACCGCCTGCCGTGGTGTATACTCAAGGTATCATCATACATTTACGGGAGGTATCTATGGAAAAAGCAAAAGTTTATTTTACCAACCTGCGGACGGATGGCGACCATACGCTGCAGCAGAAACTCGACCACCTGATCAGAGAGACCGGCATTGCCAAAATAGACTTTACCAATAAATATACTGCGATCAAGATTCATTTTGGCGAGCCGGGCAACCTGGCCTACCTGCGCCCCAACTTCGCGAAAACCGTGGCGGACATTGTGAAAGAGCTGGGCGGCAAGCCGTTTCTGACGGACTGCAACACCCTCTATGTGGGCGGCCGCAAGAACGCGCTAGATCACCTGGAAAGCGCCTATGTGAACGGCTTTTCCCCGTTTTCCACCGGCTGTTATATTCTGATCGCCGACGGACTGAAGGGGACGGACGATGTGCTGGTGCCCGTGAACGGCGGCGAGTATGTAAAAGAGGCAAAGATCGGCCGCGCCGTGATGGACGCGGATATTGTGATCAGCCTGAATCACTTTAAGGGGCACGAGGCCGCGGGCTTCGGCGGCGCCCTGAAAAATCTGGGGATGGGCTGCGGCTCCCGCGCCGGAAAGATGGAGATGCACAGCGCCGGGA
>CANRKY010000085.1 GCA_947631355.1 uncultured Marvinbryantia sp. | reverse complement strand
ACGAAAAAAATATTTTTTTATTTTCAGCACTTTGCACAATGCCGCCTGCTAATCTGGCGTGGGTGTGAAAAGTAACTCCACATTTTTTTCTGCATTTTTTTGTGCATTTTTTTGTGCGCGGATGTAGAGGAAAGTTCCTGTTTTGTTGAGCCCCGTTTTTTTAGACCGATCAAAGATCGATCATCCACTCTTTAAGATAGGATGCATAGGATTAGGATGCGTAGGATTAGGATGCGTAGGATTAGGATGCGTAGGATTAAGATGCGTAGGATTAAGATGCGTAGGATGCAATCTTCGATTGCATCCATTTTTTAGGACGCAATCAAAGATTGCATCCATTAATCAAAGATTGCGTCCATTTTTTAGGACGCAATCAAAGATTGCGTCCATTACATGAAGTTCCCCAGAATGTCTGTCAGGAGATCCAGTATGATGTTGGAATTGTAGAGGGTTTCCAGCAGCGGGCTCTGAGAGATCATGGCCATCAGCTGCCGCCCGGTGTCCGTATGGCCGAACACGGTGATAAACAGAAAGCCTACCCACACAAACAGCAGCCCCTGAACGAAGCCGAGGAAAATGCCAAGCACCTGATTGATCCCGTGTATCACCGGGAGTTCTGCCATCAGGTTCAGAACCGCCACCGCGATCCAGATAACCGCGATTACCAGAATCCAGGTGGCCACAAACGATATAATGGTGAGGATCAGATTGGCCATATATCGTGGAATGTATTCTGTAAATGTGCGGGCCGCCAGCTCTGTGTAATATTCCGGCGTGTTGTTTTCTTTCAGCAGATCCTTCAGCACTGTCGGAAGCGTCATCCGGTCGATCACATCATCCTGGCGCAGCGGCGCCGCGGAATCCGTGCCGGACTGTCCGGCAATGAAATCCTGAAAGGCTTTCTCGCATTTTTCCACGATATACCCGTACACCGGGGTGTTGTCTCTCAAAAAATCTGTCACATACGGGGACGCGAAATGAACCAGGACAATGGATAAGATCACCGATGCCAGAGATGCCAGGCTTTTTATGAACCCTCTCCGGTATCCGCGCAAAATAGAAATGGCAAAAATAATGATCACAATGATCGTCAATACATTCATAGCTGTTCTCCTACCTGAGTTTTATCCTGTCCGTGCTGTCCGGCGTGATGATGTCGTACCTGCGCCCGCCTGCGCTGATCATCTCGAGGATTTGGCTCTCATACGTCAGCTCCGCTTCCTTTTTTCCTCCCGTCCCGTAGATCACAATGTTTTTGTCATTGTACAGCAGCACCTTTTTCCCGCTTATGGCGATGTCCATGTAGTTCATGTCAAAATACCGGGTGCCGCACTTGCTCCCGTTGGCGCGGTACAGCTGCATCTTATATTTATGCGTCTGTTCTTCTTCATCGCTGGCGGTGACAATGCCGACATAGTCATCGCTGCGGAACACGCTGATGATCTCCTGTCCCAGCGTGATTTCCGTTTTCTGCTCCGGAACCTGTCTGCCGCTGAAAAAGGTGAGCCCGTTGTCCCGCACTGCCACTGCATAGCTGCCGCTCAGGAAACTCACCTGCGGCACTACGCTTCCCGTGTACTCCACCTCGTTCACCAGGTTGCCCGCTTCGTTCTGCCCAACGGAAGAAAAATTGTAAAACGCCACTTTGGAGATAATGTCGCTGTTGTCCATTGTCAGGTAAGAGACTGCCATTTTCTGGCCATCGGGAGATAGATCCACATCCAGCGGATACCCGGTCTCGCTCATGGAAGTGCGCATCTCCACCAGCAAGCTCCCCTGCGAATCGTACACGTTCACCCAGGTGACTTCCCCGTCTTCCAGGACGGCGGCAACCACGCCCTGCGCGGCGACCCGGATCTTCATTAATGTGTGCTCCACCTGAAAGTGTCCGACCTGCCCGTTTTCGTCAAAGATATATACATCTTGTCCGCGCTGATCCCCCACCGCCACCATTTTTCCGCAGATATCCGTCACCGGGTTCTGCATGGTAAATGTGACATTCCACTGTATCGCGTCCGAATCGTTCACACAGGTGACCCCGTTGGGGTTACATTTTAATGTGCGCTTTCCCAGCCGCACATAATGTGTGGCGGAATCGTCCGACCGCTCTGTGCTGGAAAGTATCTTATAAGAATGAAACACCCGCACCTGCGTGTAGATTACCACTGCTCCCATTAAAAGCACGCCCGCGCAGATCAGTAAAATGGTGCGCAGGCGCGCTCTCGTGATGTGAGATCTGAGCTTCGCGGAAAGGCTCATCATCTCATCGCTTCTCATCCGCTCGTCCGAAGCTTCGCGGTGTGCGTGTATTTTCGCATCAATCTTTTCTTTTATTTTATTCTTCCATTCCCTCAGAAAATTCATTCCGGGAATTTTTTGTTTTTCCATTTGTGCGCTCCCGTATAAAATGATGTAACATAACATGACGTAACAAGCGGCTTCGCTTATGCGTCCATGGTAACACGTTTCCACATTTTAGGGAAGTATAATTTTTTGCCCCGGCAAAATTGTATTTTCATCTTCGATCCCGTTCAGCTCGCAGATTTCCGCTATTTTTTCCAGGTCTCCGTAGTACATCTCGCTGATCCCGGCCAGCGTGTCTCCCATTTTCACGGTGTAGGACGCGCGCGCCACGGCCGCCACCGGAATGTCCTCCGGCATATCAGCCACAGCCCCGGACGTCTGTATATCCGTCACGGTTTCAGATGTCTGCACATCTATCACAGTTCCAGAAGTTTGTTCATCCGTTACGCTTCCCGAAGCCTGCGCATCTGTCACGGTTCCAGATGTCTGTACATCTGTCACGGTTCCAGAAGTCTGTGCATCTGTCACGGTTCCGGATGTCTGTGCATCTGCTGCGTTTCCGGATGTCTGCGCATCTGTCGCGTTTCCGGAAGTCTGCACATCTGTCGCGTTTCCGGAAGTCTGTGCATCAGACGCGTTTCCAGACGCATCCGCTGAATTTCCCGCCAGCGCATCGTTTTCTTCACCGTTCTGCGCATTGTCCGCGCTCTGCGGCTCTGCGGTCTTTGTCTCCCCGGTTCCGCCCGAAAGCGCAGCCTCATCCTCCAAATGCAGCATCACCGGGGCGGTGTCTGCGTCTTCCTCCAGATACCGGCTCTGACTGTCCACGTTGTTTGTGAGTCGCGCAAGGCTCTGCTCCACTTCTTTCATCTTATCGTAGTTGTAAACCATGGTCACGCCCAGGGCCATCACCGTAACCACAAGAAAACCCCCGGCAAGATAGGCCAGCCTGCCCACCGAAGGGAAGCGCACCTTCGGCAGCTTGTTCTTTTCTTTCACGATCTGGCGGAACCGCTTGATCGCATCATCCTTCACCGGCCGCTGCGCGTCCACCGACTGCCCCGCGTTGACAGATACCATGTACTCCTGCATGGCAGGATTCTTTTCGTAGTAAACGTAATATCCGGGAAGCTCCGCCGCGGCCTCGTCCTCCAGGACAAATACGTAGTTTTCTTTTTCCTCGCTGTCTCTCACCAGCAGGATCTGCTGCTCCCCGGAGAACTCCCTCTGAAATGTCTCCGTAATCTCCCGCGTCATCACAAAGGGCGACTCCGCCGAGGACAGGAACCAGCCCACCACCGTTTTGCCGCCAAAGTATTTTTCCATCTGCCCCTGTATTTTCTGTCTTGTCTCCTCATCCGGCGAAAAGCTCTCTGTCTCTATGGCGCCGTTCACAAACACGTACGGCACATTGTCCGCCTGGCGCAGCTCCCCAAACAGAACGCCCTTCTTCCACTGTCCTTTCTGCGCGAGGCTCTCCAGAAACGTGATCACATAATCTTCTATGTATATTTTTCTGTCCGCGCCTCCGTCCCCCATCTGCCGCACATTTTTGGGCAATTTCCACTCCCTGTTTTCTTCCGGCATATTTATACTCACTCCTTTTTCCTACAATCTTTGGATACAGAGTATCACAAAAAATCTGCGGATTTTATCGAAACGCCTTCACAGGACAAGCAATTCCTTCGACATTTCCCGCACGGTCGCTCATCCACAATGCATACAAGTATTCATTGGGCGAACCATGCGAGCCTTCCCCAGGCAACCCATACAGCCATTCATTGAATGAACCATGTGAGCCTTACCCAGACAATCCATACAGCCATTCATTGAATGAACCATGCGAGCCTTCCCCAGACAATCCATACAGTCATTCATTGAATGAACTATGCGATTCTTCCCCAGACAATCCATACGTCCATTCATTGGGCGAACCATACAGTGGTTCATCGGGCGGGCCATGATCCGCAGGAATAAACTTACAAAAACGGGACAGACTGTTATTGCGGCAAACTGTGATCTGTCAGGTGCCCGAAACATATACTTTATCAGACGCCCAAAGGAATCCGATCTATGAAAACTGCTGCTTTATCCAAGATCCATTATATTAACGGAAAATCAGAAACTGCCCCGGAACTGCTCGCTGCGCAGTTGGGACAGTTAATGTCTTCCATATGTACGCCGGGTATCCCGCCGGTTTTTGTGTGTATCGGCAGCGACCGCGTGACCGGCGACAGCCTGGGCCCGCTTGTCGGCACCAAATTACAATACGCGCATGGCTTCTCCCTGCCCGTCTACGGCACGCTGGAATTTCCCATCCATGCCCTGAACCTGAAAGACGCCATGCGCTCCATTAAACATTTTCACCCGCACAATCCCATCATCGCCATCGATGCCTCTTTGGGCACCCGGCGCCATCAGCACTACATCACCGTGTCCTCCGGAAGTCTCTGCCCCGGTTCCGGCGTGAACAAAGAGCTGATGGAAGTGGGGGATATCTCGATCACGGGGATCATCAATACCACCGGCGAATTTGCGCAGCTCATCCTGCAGACCACACGCCTGTCCGCCGTCATGTCGCTGGCAGACTGCATCTGCGAGGGGATCCTGCTGGCCTGCAACCGGCTGTGAAGAACCGAATCCATACGCTGGTCTCACAAAGACAAGCGGTGAACCAGCTATGTCCATGCACTGATCCCGCAAAGACAAGCCGTGAATCAGCTATGTCCATGCACTGATCCCGCAAAGACAAGCTGTAAATCAGCTATGTCCGTGCACTGATCCCGCAAAGACAAGCCGTGAACCAGCTATGTCCATGCGCTGATCCTGCAAAGGCAAGCTGTGAATCAGCTATAAATAACCTAGATCCACGCCTTGATCTTGTTGTAGATACCCTCCGCATCCAGACCGTATTTGTGGAGAAGCGGAACCGCCGCGCCGGACTCACCGAACTTATCGTTCATGCCGATGCGCAGCACCGGTGTAGGCGCCTGCTCGGAGAGCGTCTCGCACACCGCGCCGCCCAGGCCACCGATGATGGAGTGCTCCTCCACCGTCACCACTTTGCCGGTCTCTTTCGCAGCCGCAACCACCAGCTCTGTGTCCAGAGGCTTGATGGTGTGGATGTTGATCACTTTCGCGTTCACACCGTCCTTCGCCAGCATGTCCGCCGCCGCAAGGCACTCCGCCACCGGAAGCCCCGTGGCGATGATGGTGAGATCCTTTCCTTCCCGAAGAACTACGCCTTTCCCCAGCTCAAACTTGTAATCCGGCCTGTCGTTGATCACCGGCACTGCCAGACGGCCAAAGCGCAGGTACACAGGGCCTTCGTGTTCCACGGCAGCCCTCACCGCAGCCTTTGTCTCCACGTCATCGGAAGGGCACACCACAACCATGCCCGGAATGGTTCTCATAAGAGCGATGTCCTCGTTGCACTGATGGCTCGCGCCGTCCTCGCCCACCGAGATGCCCGCGTGGGTTGCGCCGATCTTCACGTTCAGGTGCGGATAGCCGATGGAGTTGCGCACCTGCTCGAAGTTGCGGCCCGCCGCAAACATGGCGAAGGAGCTGATGAACGGGATCTTTCCTGTGGTGGCAAGACCAGCCGCGATGCCCGTCATATTACATTCCGCAATGCCGCAGTCGATGTGGCGCTCCGGAAACGCTTTCTTAAAAATGCCTGTCTTTGTGGCGGCCGCCAGGTCAGCGTCCAGAACCACCAGGTTTTCATATTCTTTTCCCACTTCCACCAGAGCATTGCCGTAGCTCTCTCTGGTTGCGATCTTCTTTACTTCTGACATAACGCTTCCCCCACTTTCTCCAGATCTGCCATGGCGATGGCGTACTGCTCGTCATTGGGAGCCGTCCCGTGCCATGCCACATTGTTCTCCATAAATGATACGTCTTTGCCCTTCACCGTCTTCATGATGATGGCCGTAGGCATGCCCTTTGTGGCCCTCGCCTCGTCAAATGCCGCCTTCAGCTGGTCGAAGTCGTTGCCGTCCGCCACGTTGATCACATGGAAATTGAACGCTTCAAATTTTTTGTCGATGGGATACGGGCTGCACACATCCTCGATGCGCCCGTCAATCTGCAGACCGTTGTTGTCCACGATCACCACCAGGTTGTCCAGCTTTCTGGCGCCTGCGAACATCGCCGCCTCCCAGACCTGCCCTTCCTGAATCTCGCCATCGCCCAAAAGGGTGTATACGCGGTAGCTCTCATTGCTCAGTTTTGCCGAGAGCGCCATGCCGCACGCCGCGGAAATGCCCTGGCCCAGAGAGCCGCTGGACATATCCACGCCCGGAATATACTGCATGCTGGGATGCCCCTGCAGATAAGACCCCAGCTTGCGCAGCGTGGTCAGATCCTCCACCGGGAAATATCCTCTGTGAGCCAGCGTGGAATACAGGCCCGGCGCCGTGTGCCCTTTGGACAGAACAAAACGGTCGCGGTCCGGCTTCTTCGGATCCTTCGGGTCGATATTCATCTCCTCAAAATAGAGATAGGTAAACACTTCGGTTGCGGACAGGGATCCGCCCGGATGCCCTGCCTTTGCGCTGTGAACCGCCGTGACGATGCCTTTGCGGATCTCGTTGGCAGTCTTTTGTAACTCTAGCTTGTTCATAATACCCTCCTTCTACATGGCCGCTCATCGCGCCGAAACGATCTTGCGGACGTTTTTTATTTTCACGGCAGCTGCCGCATATTTTTTTCAGTATAACACATAATTTCCCTTATGCACAAGCGCTATCGGGATATTTGCCCCCTGCTCCCTGCACAGGACAGATACAACTTGATTCCTGCGCGGGATACACACCATTTCATCTCTGTACGGGACAAATGGGATCTTTACAGCTCGGTTCTGCCTTCCAGGGCGCGCAGCAGCGTCACCTGGTCGATATATTCCAGGTCGCCGCCCACCGGAACGCCGCTGGCGATCCTGGTCACTTTTATCCCCGTGGGTTTGATCAGCCTGCTGATATACATGGCCGTGGTCTCCCCCTCCAGGCTGGAGTTGGTGGCGATGATCACCTCGTTCACATCGCCCTGCAGCCGCTGCATCAGTTCTTTCAGGCGTATGTCGTTCGGGCCGATACCGATCAGGGGCGAGATCGCTCCGTGGAGCACATGGTACACGCCCTCGTATTTCCCGGTCTTTTCGTACGCCGCAAGATCCCTTGTGTTTTCCACCACCATGATGGTTTTCGCATCGCGCTTCGGGTTGGAACAGATGGGGCAGAGCTCGCTGTCCGTCAGGGTGCAGCACTGCTTGCAGTAGCGCACATTTTCTTTGGCGTTCACCAGCGCCTCCGCCAGGTTCCGCACTTCCTCCATCGGGCGGCTGATAATGTGAAATGCCAGCCGCTGAGCGGATTTCGGGCCCACGCCCGGCAGCCTGGAAAGTTCTTCGATCAGGCGGCTGATCTGTCTGCTATAGTATTCCATCAGAACGGAAAGCCTCCGCCCAGTCCGCCCAGACCGCCTGTCAGTTTGGACATCATGGCTCCGGATTCCTCGTCCACCTTGCGCAGCGCCTCGTTTGCGGCCGCCACGATCAGGTCTTCCAGCATCTCGATGTCATCGGGATCCACCACTTCCTCTTTCAGCTTTACTCCCGTGATCTCCCGCTTGCCGGAAACCGTCACCTCCACGGCGCCGCCGCCTGCCGCCGCCGTAAACTCCTTTTCCTCCAGAGCTTTCTGGTTCTCCTCCATCTGCTTCTGCATCTTCTGCGCCTGTTTCATCAGGTTGTTCATATTTCCCGGCATCCCTCCGGGGAATCCTCCGCGTTTCGCCATATCTGCACCCTCCTGCTCTTTTAAATTGTGTCCGGCGGCGTATCGTCCACTTCCACATTTAAGTTATGAATTTCCTGGCGGATCTTTTCATCCACAGACACGCTCTGCAGCTTCGGGCCCGAGCTGCCCAGATCCGCCTCCAGCACCATCTTCACTTCCACCTGTCTGCCGATCCGATCCCGGATGATGCCCTCCAAAAGCTGTTTTTTCTCCTCGTCATGAATGTAGCGCTCGCCCAGGAAATCGCGGAACACCACGTACAGCCGGTTCTCGTCCGCCGGGTCGTAGCGCGGCTCCGCCGTCTTCTGCAGCACACCTCCGAAATACTTTCCCGCTTCCTGCACAATGCCTTTCCACTCCGCCACGATGCGCTGGATGTCTTCCGGCGCCGCCTTCGGGACAGGCGGTTCTTCCGGCTTTGCCCGCAGCGGCACATTTCCACTGTCCACGGCTCCCGTGCTCTCCGGGACCGCACTTACCACGATCCCCTCCGCCACTTTTTTCTCCAGATCCCGCAGGCGATCCAGAATGGATGTGTCGTCCCGCTCCATCTGGGGCCTGCACAGCTTGATCATCGTGATCTCCAGCGCCACCCGCTTAGACGTCTCGTACCGCATGCGGTTGGACAGTTCCGAAAAGATGCGTATGAACCGCATTAAGGTGTCCTCGCGCACAAGTCCCGCTTCCTCCTCCAGCAGCCTCACGTTCTCCGCGGACATATCCAGCACGTCTTCCATGTTGTCCGACGCTTTTATGAGCAGGAGGTTGCGCAGGTACCAGATGAAATCTGTCACAAACTGCGAGAGGTCGCGCCCCTGCATCACCAGATCCTCCAGGGACGTCATCAGGCCGCGCACGTCTTTTCGCAGCACCTGCCGCAGGATGCCGCTGAACACTTCTGTGTCCACGGCTCCCAGCACGTCCAGCACCTGTTCGTACGTCAGCTTCTGCCCCGGGAGAAAGGCCATGCACTGATCCAGCAGGCTCAGGGCATCGCGCAGCGCGCCGTCCGCCTTCCGCGCGATGTAGCGCACCGCTTCCTCCTCCGCCTCCACATGCTCCGCCGCCAGAAGTTCCTGCATGCGCTCCTCGATGGTGGGCACGGATATCCGCTTGAAATCGTAGCGCTGGCACCTGGAAAGAATGGTGACCGGCAGCTTATTCACCTCTGTGGTGGCCAGGATAAAGATCACGTAGGATGGCGGCTCCTCCAGCGTTTTTAAGAGCGCGTTGAACGCCCCTGCGGAAAGCATATGCGCCTCATCGATGATGTAGACTTTATAGCGGCCCTCTGTGGGGGAATACGTCACTTCCTCGCGGATCTCGCGGATATTGTCCACCCCGTTGTTGGACGCCGCATCGATCTCCATCACATTCAGTGAGCTGCCCGCGGAGATGGCGCGGCAGACCGCGCACTCGTTGCAGGGATTTCCGTCTATGGGGTTCTGGCAGTTCACCGCTTTCGCCATGATCTTTGCCACCGTGGTCTTGCCGGTGCCTCTGGTGCCGCAGAACAGATAGGCATGGCCCACCCGCTGCGCCCTGATCTGATTTTTCAATGTCTGCACAATTGCGTCCTGACCTTTCACATCCGCGAAAGTGTCAGGACGAAATTTGCGATACAAAGCAGTGTATGACATCCTTGTCACTCCTGTTTTTCTCTTTTTACTCCGGCTTTCCTGTGGCTCTATACGTCCTCATCGCCGAAGCTGATGCCGATCAGCTTTGCCTCTTTTACGATCTGGTCTGTGGGAGATACCATCTTCAGCTTTCCAGCCACATCCTCCAATGGCACCTTCTTGGTCTTTCCGTTCACAATGCCGATCATGCAGCCGTACTCGCCGTTCAGGATGGCCTTTGCACCCGCAGCGCCCAGTCTGGTGGAGAGCACGCGGTCATACGGGCAGGGGCTTCCGCCGCGCTGTGTGTGCCCCGGAACCGTCACGCGCACTTCCGTGCCGGAGCGCTCCTGAATGGCCGCCGCAATCTCGTAGGAAACGGACGGATATTTGTAATCTTTCATGTAATCCTTCAGCTCTTTCTTGCTCATGGCCGCCTTCTCTTTGGAGATGGCGCCCTCCGCCACTGCAAGCACGGTGAATCCCTTCCCCTGTTTGGTTCTGTGGTCGATGGCCTCGATCACCTTGTCGATGTCGTATGGGATCTCCGGGATCAGGATGATGTCCGCGCCGCCCGCGATGCCCGC
>CANRKY010000084.1 GCA_947631355.1 uncultured Marvinbryantia sp. | reverse complement strand
CCCTTCGCGTGGTCAAACAGCTGCAGCATCACTTTCAGCCCGCTCACGATCTGCTCCAGATTTTCGATCATCATGCGGTAATCGCTGGTGAGATACGGCTCGCACTCCGCGCCGTTTACAATGATATAATCTATGGCGTCCGGGTCTTTGGGCATCAGCTTCACATGGGTGGGAAAGCCGGCGCCGCCCAGCCCCACGATGCCCGCGGCCTTTACCGCATCCAGGATCTCCTGTTTGGACATCTTTTTGTAATCCCGGTATTTTCCAAGCCCGTCTATCGGCGTGTAATTGCCATCGTTCTCGATGACAATGGCATCCACCTTCGCCCCGGAAAGCGTGATCCTGGGCTCAATGGTTTTTACCACGCCGGAAACAGAGCTGACGATGTTCGCCGAGACGAATCCGCCCGCCTCCGCGATGGTCTGCCCCATCAAAACCTGGTCTTTTTTCTGCACCACCGGCTTCGCCGGAGCGCCGATGTGCTGCGACAGCGGAAAGACCAGTTCCCCCTTTGGAAGATACGTCTGCACCGGCTTGTCCTTGGTGTACCGCTTCCCGTCATCGGGATGGACGCCTCCCTTAAAAGTTGCTAATTTCATACCCTGTTCTCCTTGTATGTATTTTTCATTTTCCCGCTCCAATGCTTTTTTCAAATTTCCGCCCTGTCCTTTTCAGAAAGCCGCCGAAAAAAGCACTGGCTTCTTTGAATATCTTACCCTTTTCACACACTTTTTTCAAGTATTAAGTTCCGGCAGGCGCGCGATGAGCAGACCGCCCAGGAAACCGATCAGAGCGCCCATAAGCGTGCCGGAGACCAGCAGCACCGGCAGATAGGCGAACACACTCCCGCTCTCCACCACAAAAGCCGCGGCCAGAAGCTGCCCGATATTGTGCGCCACGCCCCCCGCGATGCTGACCCCGACCTTTTCCAGCCAGTCCTTTTTCCAGAGAAACCACATCACCAGAAAACTCAGGATGCCGCCCGCAAAGCTGTAGATCATGGAGGCCATATTTCCAAACGTCATGCCCGCCAGCAAAATGCGGGCCATGGAAATAACAAACGCGTCCCTCGGGCTCATTTTATACAGCGCCGCAAACACCACCAGATTGGCAAGCCCCGGCTTCACCCCCGGCACCCCGACCGTGATGGGGATCAATGTCTCTATATAACTGAAGATCATGGCCAGGGCTGTCAGCGCCCCGTACCACGCCACCTTTTCTGACCGCTTCCTTTTCATGTTCCATACCGGCCTTTTCTTATTTTCCGTGCCATACCGCAGTTTCGGCACTTTCCCGCACTCCATGCCTACACCATAGCACTTTATCCCCCAAATCGCAACAAA
The DNA here is from genome assembly GCA_947631355.1 of uncultured Marvinbryantia sp. Classification (GTDB taxonomy): domain Bacteria; phylum Bacillota; class Clostridia; order Lachnospirales; family Lachnospiraceae; genus Marvinbryantia. The sequence continues at coordinate 8,983 of CANRKY010000084.1, read as the reverse complement.
CACTTGCTTTTTTTGCAGTTTCAGTTATACTTATCTGAGAATACCGGAAAAGAGAGGGAAAAATATGATCAGTGCAAACAATGTGACACTCAGGATCGGCAAGAAAGCTCTGTTTGAGGATGTAAACATCAAATTTACCGAGGGAAACTGCTACGGCCTGATCGGGGCCAACGGCGCCGGAAAATCTACTTTTTTGAAGATCCTGGCGGGGGATCTGGACACCACCAACGGTGAGATCGCCATCACACCCGGCCAGCGCCTTTCCGTGCTGGAACAGGATCATTTTAAATACGATGCATACCCGGTGCTGGACACCGTGATCATGGGGAACCAGCGCCTCTACGACATTATGAAAGAAAAAGAGGCCATTTACGCCAAAGAGGATTTCACCGATGAGGACGGCATCCGCGCGAGCGAACTGGAAGGCGAATTTGCGGAAATGAACGGCTGGGAGGCTGAGTCGGACGCCGCGCAGCTTTTAAACGGCCTCGGCATCGAGCCGGAAATGCACACCATGCTCATGAAAGATTTAAACGGCAGTGAGAAGGTGAAAGTGCTGCTGGCAAGGGCACTGTTCGGCAACCCGGATATCCTGCTGCTGGACGAGCCCACCAACCACCTGGATCTGGCCGCCATCGAGTGGCTGGAAGAATTTTTGATCGAGTTTCCCAACACCGTGATCGTGGTCTCCCACGACCGCTATTTTCTGAACAAAGTCTGCACCTACACCGCAGACATCGACTACGGAAAAATACAGCTGTACGCCGGAAACTATGATTTCTGGTACGAATCCAGCCAGCTGATGATCAAACAGATGAAAGAGGCCAATAAGAAAAAAGAGGAAAAGATCAAGGAGCTGCAGGAATTTATCTCCCGTTTCAGCGCCAACGCCTCTAAATCCAAACAGGCCACCTCCCGGAAACGCGCCCTGGAAAAAATCGAGCTGGAGACCATCAAGCCGTCCAGCCGGAAATATCCCTATATCGATTTCCGTCCCAACCGGGAGATTGGAAACGAAGTGCTTTTTGTGGAAAACCTTTCCAAAACCATCGATGGCGTAAAAGTGTTAGACAACATCACATTCACACTGAACCACGATGATAAAGTCGCTTTCGTGGGCGGCAACGAGCAGGCCAAAACCGTGCTGTTCCAGATCCTGATGGGGGAGATGGAGCCGGATTCCGGCAGCTTTAAATGGGGTGTGACCACCTCCCGCGCCTATTTCCCGAAAGACAACACCAGCGAGTTCAACAACGACCTGATCATCGTAGACTGGCTGACACAGTATTCCGAGATCAAAGACGTAACCTACGTGCGCGGATTCCTGGGCCGCATGCTCTTTGCGGGGGATGACGGCGTGAAAAAAGTGAAAGTGCTCTCCGGCGGCGAAAAAGTGAGATGTATGCTGTCCAAAATGATGATCTCCGGCGCCAACGTGCTGATCTTTGACGAGCCGACCAACCATCTGGACATGGAAGCCATCACCGCCCTGAACAACGGCATGATCAAATTCCCGGGCGTAATCCTCTTTACCTCACGCGACCATCAGATCGTGCAGACCACGGCCAACCGCATCATGGAAATACTGCCGAACGGCACAATGATCGACAAAATCACCACCTACGACGAATACCTGGCAAGCGATGAAATGGCCCGGAAACGGCAGGTATACACCGTGGACGAAGACAAACTGGAAGACAACTAAAATCTTATCGCTAACATCAAAAAAAGCTTGTAAAACAAACAGACCTATGGTATCCTAAAAACGGAAAGCAACCGCCCACAAAGTGGTTAACCTTCCGTGCAGGGTTTGAGCCTGCCTTGTCGGGTCAAGTATACAAGGCAGGCTTATTTATTTTCGCTTATTTATCCTATCTATGTAGGTAAGCAATGCAAGCAGAAACGAACCGCCCAAAAACAACAGGCTAATAACTTCGTATATATCCATTTGCACCACCTCCCTTCTTTCTCAAGCACGGGAGGCTACCACCTTGCAACGCGGTTGCATGCTTTTATTTTATCATATTATCTCTATCGTTTCAACTATTCTTTATATTTTTATTAAAAAGTTTAAAAACGTATCATATTGCATGTGCAATATGATACGTTTTTATCATCTCTCTCTGCCCAGCAACTGTTTGCAATGACATGCACTATATTTTCGCAATGTCAATCAGCGTCAGTTTTCTGCTGTCCGTATTTTCCAGGCTGGAAACCAGCGCCTTGGCCGTGTCGATGGCGGTGATCACATTCACCCCGGTCTCGATGGCGTTTCTGCGGATGATAAACCCATCGTGGCTGCGCTCCACCCCCTGGGAGGGCGTGTCGATCACCAGGTCGATCTTGTGCCCCAGGATCAGATCCAGGATATTGGGCGATTCCTGCTCGATCTTGCGCGTCATGCGCACCTGCACATCCGCCTCCATCAGGGCTTTGGCCGTGCCCTTTGTGGCAAAGATATTGTACCCCAGCGCTTCAAACCGCTTCGCGATCTGCGCCGCTTCTTCCTTATCTTCATCCCGCACGGTCATAATCATGTTTTTGTGCCTGGGAAGGTTGACTCCCGCCCCCAAAAACGCCTTATACAGCGCTTCATTGAATGTCTTTGCGATCCCCAGACACTCTCCTGTGGACTTCATCTCCGGCCCCAGGCTGATATCCGCGCCGCGGATCTTTTCAAAGGAGAACACCGGCATCTTTATGGCAAAATAATCTGCCTCCGGCTGCAGCCCCGGCGTGTAGCCCAGTTCCCGGATCTTTGCCCCCAGGATCACTTTCGTGGCCAGCGGCACAATGGGGACCCCCGTCACTTTGCTGATGTAAGGCACTGTGCGGCTGGATCTGGGATTTACCTCGATCACATATACTTCTTCCCCGCAGGCGATAAACTGAATGTTGATCAGCCCGATCACATGGAGGGACTGCGCCAGTTTTTTCGTGTAATCCTCGATCGTTTCCTTGACCTTCGCGCTGATACTCCGGGCCGGATACACGGAAATACTGTCGCCGGAATGGATCCCCGCCCGCTCAATATGTTCCATAATGCCGGGAATCAGGATGTCCGTCCCATCGCAGACCGCGTCCACCTCGATCTCCTTGCCCATCAGATATTTGTCCACCAGGATGGGATGCTCCTGGGCAATGCGGTTGATGATGCCGATGAACTCGTCCACGTCCTCATCGTTAATGGCGATCTGCATCCCCTGTCCGCCCAGCACATAGGAGGGCCGCACCAGCACCGGGTAGCCCAGCTCGTTTGCCGCCTTCTTCGCTTCCTCCGCCGTAAACACCGTGTGCCCAGCCGGGCGCGGGATCCCGCATTTTTCCAGGATCTCGTCAAACAGCTCGCGGTCCTCCGCGGCATCCACATTTTCCGCCGATGTCCCCAGAATGGGAACGCCCATCTTCATCAGGCTCTCCGTCAGCTTGATGGCAGTCTGCCCGCCGAACTGCACCACAGCGCCGTCCGGTTTCTCCAGATTCACGATATTTTCCACATCCTCCGGCGTGAGCGGCTCAAAATACAGCTTATCCGCAATGTCAAAATCCGTGCTCACCGTCTCCGGATTATTGTTTATGATGATCGTCTCGTAGCCCTCTTTGGAAAACGCCCAGGTGCAGTGCACCGAACAAAAGTCAAACTCTATGCCCTGCCCGATGCGGATCGGCCCGCTGCCCAATACCAGCACCTTCTTGCGGCCGCTGGTCCGCACCGCCTCGTTCTCGCTGCCGAACACCGAATAATAATAGGGCGTGCTGGCCTCAAACTCCGCCGCGCAGGTGTCCACCATCTTATAGGCCGCGACAATGCCGTTTTCATAGCGCATCTTTTTGATCTCGTCCTGGGATCTCCCCGTAAGGCGCGCAATCACATTGTCCGGAAATTCGATCCGCTTCGCCTCTCTTAAAAGTTCCGCCGTCAGTTCCCGTGTCTTCAGCGCCTGCTCCATCTCCACCAGAATGGCCAGCTTGTCAATAAACCAGATGTCGATCATGGTGGCCTCGTGGATGCGCTCGTAAGAAATGCCGCGGCGGATAGCCTCCGCGATCACCCAGATGCGGCGGTCGTCCACCTTGTTCAGCTGCTTCAGCAGGGCGTCCTCATCCAACTGCGAAAAATCATAAGACAGAAGGCTGTCCACATGCTGTTCCAGAGAGCGGATAGCCTTCATCAGAGCCCCCTCAAAATTGTCGCAGATGCTCATCACCTCGCCGGTGGCCTTCATCTGGGTGGTCAGTGTGCGCTTGGCGCTGATGAACTTATCAAACGGCAGCCGCGGGATCTTCACCACGCAGTAGTCCAGCATGGGCTCAAAGCTGGCGTAGGTCTTCCCCGTGATCGCGTTTTTGATCTCATCCAGTGTATAGCCGAGGGCGATCTTTGCCGCCACTTTGGCGATGGGGTAGCCCGTGGCCTTAGACGCCAGGGCGGATGAACGGCTCACACGCGGGTTCACCTCGATGACACAGTACTCAAAACTGGTGGGATGCAGGGCATACTGCACATTGCACCCGCCGGTGATATTCAGTTCACTGATAATATTCAAAGCCGATGTGCGGAGCATCTGGTACTCCTTGTCCCCCAGCGTCTGGGACGGAGCCACCACAATGCTGTCTCCCGTGTGCACGCCCACCGGATCAATATTTTCCATATTGCAGACGGTGATACAGTTGCCCGCGCTGTCGCGCATCACCTCATACTCGATCTCTTTCCACCCCGCAATGCAGCGCTCCACAAGCACCTGTCCCACGCGGGAAAGGCGCAGGCCGTTCTGCAGGATCTCCACCAGTTCTTCCGGGTTGTGGGCGATGCCGCCGCCGCTGCCGCCCAAAGTGTACGCCGGGCGCAGCACCACCGGATAGCCGATGCGGTTGGAAAAGGCCAGCCCGTCCTCCACATTTTCCACCACCATGGACGGCGCGATGGGCTCCCCAATTTTTTCCATGGTGCTCTTAAACTCCAGGCGGTCCTCCGCCTTTTTGATGGTCTGGGATGTGGTGCCGATCAGGCGCACATTGTGCTCTTTTAAAAAGCCCCGCTCCTCCAGCTCCATGGCCAGGTTCAGGCCCGCCTGCCCGCCCAGGGTGGGCAGCACGCTGTCCGGCTGCTCTTTTAAAATCAGCTGCTCCACCACCTCCACGGTGAGGGGCTCAATATATACCCGATCAGCAATATCTTTATCCGTCATGATGGTGGCCGGATTGGAATTTAAAAGTACCACCTCTATGCCTTCTTCTTTTAAAGAACGGCACGCCTGTGTGCCCGCATAGTCAAACTCCGCGGCCTGCCCGATGACGATCGGCCCGGAACCGATCACCAGCACCTTTTTAATATCCGGATTCTTTGGCATTATCTGTCCACCTCCATCATCTTTATAAACCGGTCAAACAAGTAATCCGAATCCTGCGGCCCCGGACACGCCTCCGGGTGGAACTGCACCGTAAAGATGTTTTTCCCCGTATAAGACAGCCCTTCATTCGTCCCATCGTTTACATTGGTAAAGGCCGGAACCGCCACGGAAGCGTCCAGATTCTTTGTATCCACCACATACCCGTGGTTCTGCGAAGAAATATAAACTCTGCCTGTTTTCAGATCCTTCACCGGATGATTGCCGCCCCGGTGCCCGTATTTCATTTTATAAGTATCCGCGCCGTTGGCCAGCGCCATAAGCTGGTGCCCCAGACAGATGGCAAAAATAGGAATGTCCGTCCGGTACAGTTTCTTTATCTCCTGAATAATGTCCCCGCAGGCTTTCGGATCCCCCGGCCCGTTGGAGAGCATGATGCCGTCCGGCGCATCCGCAAGGATCTGTTCCGCCTTTGTAAACGCCGGATAGACCGTGACGCGGCACCCCCGCTTATGCAAAGAACGGGCAATGTTGCGCTTCGCTCCCAGGTCGAGCAGCGCCACTTTGGGCCCGTTCCCGTCTAATACATACTTTTCCCTGCAGGTCACCTTCTCCACCACATTTCCCGTGCGGTACGCGGCAATGCGCGGCAGAACCTCCTCCATGCGATAATTTTCATCTGTGGTGAGCATACCATTCATCGTGCCTTTTTCCCGGAGGATCTTGGTCAGCGCCCTGGTGTCGATCCCGGCAATCCCGGGGATATCATATTGGAGAAGAAAATTCTGAATGGTTTCTTCCGAGCGGAAGTTGCTGGGAATCCGTGATAATTCTCTGACAATATAGGCATCGGGCCACGGCCGTTCCGACTCCATGTCCTCGGTGCAGATGCCGTAATTGCCGATAAGGGGATAGGTCATAACCACCGCCTGCCCGGCATAGGACGGGTCGGTGAGAACCTCCAGGTAGCCGGTCATCGAAGTATTAAAGACCACTTCGCTGATCACTTCCCGCGCAGATCCAATGCTCTGCCCTGTGAAAACCGTGCCGTCTTCCAGAATAAGAAACGCTTTCATAGTGTGCTCCGCCTTTCCAGTGAATTGTGCATGAAAAAAGGGAATAAAAGCATAAGGCATACCCCCATCGCTATTAAACCCCAAAACTTAAAAAAGTTTATCACAAAAAGAACAGATTTGCAAGAGGAAGAAATGGAAAAATGCTTTTGCCTAATGGAAATTTGTTTTGCCTAAATTGTTTTGGCAAAATGGAAAATTGTATCAAATAATCAAATAACAGACACCGGGCAATACCATGTGTCTCTGTTAAAAGGAACCAGATCATCACTCATACAAAGAACAATGCCCGGCTGAACATCCATCTTCAGTTTCTGCAGCACACCAAAATTTTTATCTGCATGAGACGGCTCTTTCCCCTTTTTTATCTCGATCGGATAAAGTTTATCACCCTCAACCATAAGCAGATCGACTTCCTTTTTATCTACATCCCGGTAATAATAGAAATCCGTTGGCCTGCCCGCATTATAACAGCTTTTTATAATCTCCGTCACAACATAGGTTTCAAAAAAAGCACCGTCCATCGCACCGTTTTCCAGCGTATCCGCGCTCGGCCACCGGCAGAGATACGCCGCAAGCCCTGTGTCCATAAAGTATACTTTTGGCGTCCTGACCAGCCTTTTTGTAATATTAGAATAATAAGAACGCAAAATATAGATCACACCTGAGCGTTCCAATATAGATACCCATGATTTCGCCGTGGGCGCGGAAATACCAACCGCCCCCGCAATCTCATCGTATTTCAGCGGCTGGGCTGTCCTCGCGGCCATATAAACAAGGAAGTCGTAAAACGCACTTAATTTCCCGACCTGAGCCAGATCTTTGATGTCGCGTTCAATATAAGTATTAATATAATCCATATAAAACCTGTCGCGTTCAAGCTCTGTGGTGCACAGCCGCGGCATCCCGCCCCGAAATATCTCCTCATATATCTGATGAACAGACTTCTTCCTGCTGTACTGCAGGCGCTGCCGCAAAAACTCCAGATCCGGATGGAACATGCCCGCGGAACGCCCTTCTATCTCTGCCGAAGAAAGCCCCGCCATGTCAAACACTGCCACCCGTCCCGCCAAAGACTCTGAAACATTCTGCATCATATGGAATTTCTGTGAGCCAGTCAGCCAATACATTCCGCTGTTGTCTTCCCCGTTCAGCGCTTTCTGGTCAACGATCTTTTTCATTTCCATCAGAATGGACGGCACACGCTGAAATTCATCGATCAGCAGCGGATACCCGTAGGTTTCAAAAAAAAGTGCGGGATCGTTCTCTGCAAGACGGCGCGCCGTGCCGTCATCCAGCGTAACATACCGGCGTCCCGCCTCTTTAATATGGTAAAGCATCGTAGATTTGCCAACCTGGCGCTGGCCGCACACCATAACTACAGGATAATCTTTTGACGCTTTAAGGATCTGTTCTTCCAGATGTCTGCGGATATACAATGCGTTCGCCTCCCCCAAAAAAAAGTCCGAGTAAAATAAAATCTGATTTTATTTTACTCGGATTTTAAGTCAGCGTCAAGTTATCTCTTTGGTCATACAAACCAATCCTCTGCCGCAGCCCTGCAAAAGCCTCGTCAGCTAGAATCGAATCATCCGCTTTTGCCTGCTCAAGCCCTGTCCTCATAATCTCATCAAATTCTTCCCTGCTCGTTGCATCACGAGGTATCTGTTCCGCCCATTCTTTGATATCGGGTTCTACCCTTGCCATAACATTGGATGTTTTTGTTGCCATGCCATACACCGTCTTTCTTTTGCTTCAGTATATCTCGAAAAGCTTATTATTCCTATCTATGCAGGCAGGCATTGCGATAAGTGAGTGACGAGCCAACCAAGAACATCAGGCTAACCGCTCTCAGATCATCTTTCTCAGAATGTCCTGGTCTTCCTTGCTGACCTTTAAGCCATTCATCGCTTCTTCCATAGAAAGATGGAATGACTCCATAGCGTTCTTTACGGCATCCCTCAAGGCCTCAAGACGGCCTTCCGTCTGACCTTTCTGTATGCCTTTCTGCATACCTCTTTCATAAATCCCAGCGCTCAGATTACACATCCTGTCCACCTCCTGGCTTAGCGTCTCCGTTACCGCTATGTTAAATTCATTTGGCAGCATCTCTTTTTTCTCTTCTTTGCTCAATGTCTCAGAGAAGATCTTGCTCAGCAGCCGAACCATCGGATTGTCGCTTTTCTCTCCCTTTGCTCCCAATCGGATCACAACGATCTTCTCCAGATCATAGTTCTCAGGATCTTCTTTATAGTCTCCATGCCGACAGTACTCCTGGAACTGATAATCATTGATAGAGTCCGCCCTGTCCTCGGCCGTTCCTACACAGATCCATACGGAGACTACTTTCTGGATCTTCTCGTAGTGCTGTCCTGTGAATACCGTTCCCTTCTGTGCGGATATCATCCGGGAACCATAGTAGATCCCCCGTTTCGTGATGGGATATCCTGGGGTATCGCTCCTTTGGATCTCAACATTTACGATGATCTCTACAAGGGTTCCGTCCTTCGGCACCCGCACTACAAACCGGATGTCATAGTATATGCTGCCTTCCCGGATGCT
>CANRKY010000083.1 GCA_947631355.1 uncultured Marvinbryantia sp. | reverse complement strand
TGTCTCTGTGCGTTTCGGCGGCTCCGCGCTATAGAGTGTTTCTTCATCGCACTCCCGCAGGCCGGTCATGCGCAGGGACAGGCAGCCCTTCAGCACCCCTTCTGTCTCCGGCTGGGCCGTGATTTCTGCATCCCGCGGCAGCACCAGCGCCTGAAGCTGCGCTCCGTTGTCCACGCCCTCAAAGCAGTACACAATGGGCCCGCGCATCAGCGCCGTCTGGCCCGCCGTGTCCCGCACGCGCACGGAACCGTACAGCCTGCGCACCTCCATTGGGAAAGAAAGTTCCACGGTGTCTCCCGCCTTCCATGTGCGCTCCAGGTACAGATAGCCGTCCCGCACAGACGCCGCGATCGTTTCCCCGTTACACATCACTTTGAGATCTTTTTCTTTCACGTACCCCGGAATATGAACCGCCAGCGCAAACGTTTCTCTCTGTTTTGGCGTCACGGTATAGGTTACCCGGCCATTCCACGGGTATTCGCTCTCCACCCGGATATCCGCCAGCGCCAGGTTTGCCTGCTGGCCGATCATCAGGTGCGAGAAAACGGTGTTCTCATTTTCACTCCAGCAATATTTTCCCAGCGACAGGATCATCCGCGCCAGATTGGGCGGACAGCACGCGCAGAAATACCAGCCGGGTCTCTCCGGCAATACGTGGCGCATGCCGAACACTTCCCCGCTCAGCCCCGGGTTTACTTCCAGCGGATTCACGTAGAAAAAGTGCCGTCCGTCCATCTGCATGCCGCTGATGGTGGAGTTATAAAGACACAGTTCCATGATGTCCGCATATTCGCCTTTCGCCTCTATGTCCAGCATGGACTTCGCCCAGAATACCATTCCCACCTGGGCGCAGGTCTCCGCGTACGCACGGTCGGGCGGAAGGTCGTATTCTTTGGAGAAGGATTCCAGCTCGCCGCAGGCCCCGATGGCCCCCGTCACGTACATTTTTTTCGAGACAACATCCCTCCACAGATCTTTGCACGCCTGGTACAGGGTTTCATCCCCCTCCGCGGCCGCCACATCCGCCATGGCGCGGTACAGATACACGGCCCGCACGGCGTGGCCCCGCGCCTCCTTCTGCTCCCGCACGGGGGCAAATGTCTGGTTGTAATCCCGGTCTTCGGGGTTCATGCCGAACACCTGGAAATCGCGTTTTTTCTTTTCTTCCACATAAAACTCCGGCCGGGTGCCGCGGGCGTTCACAAAATAGGCCGCCATGGTCTTATATTTTTCTTTCCCCGTTGCCTGATACATGCGCATCAGCCCGGTCTCGATCTCCTCGTGCCCCGGTATGCCAAACTGTTTGCCCTCGCCGAACACCGAATCGATCTGGTCCGCCATGCGCTCCGCCACCTGCAGCAGGGAGGTTTTCCCGGTCACTTCATAGTGGGCGGCCGCCGCCTCCATGAGATGCCCCATGCAGTACAGCTCGTGCCCCTCCAGCAGATCCTGCCAGCGGTGCTCCGGCTCTTTGATGATAAAATACGTGTCCAGATAGCCGTCCGGCTGCTGGGCCTTTTCCAGAATGGCGATCACCTCGTCCATCCGTTTTTCCAGCTCCGCGTCCGGGTGCACGCTCAGAGAATAGGACGCCGCCTCCAGCCATTTTGCCACATCACTGTCCTGAAAGACCATGCCGTAAAACGCGCCTTCCTCCATCCCCGCGGCGATGCGGAAATTCGCCAGGGCGTGACTTTTCTCCGCCCCCGGGATCTCATCGTTTAAGATTTTTTCCTGATACGGCAGCACCGTATCCGTCACCAGTTTCTGATACGGCGACCAGAACGAGTCGTCCAGTGCCGTCTGTTTTAATGGGATTGCTTTTGCAGTTGCCTTCATGTGATCCTCTCCTTTTCTATTTTTGTTTCATCGATCTCTGTCCTGTTTTTTCGTTCCGCCTTATTTCGTACAGAGTTATTTCTTTCCCGTTTTCCGTTCTGTTTCGTGCAGTGCCATTTCTTTCCCGTTTTCCGTTTGGTCTTCCGCTATGCTGTCTCCGTGTCTCTGGCCTGATAGATCAGCACATCCCCGGCCAGGATCTTTGTGGTATCCGTGGGCACGATCACCGTCCCGCTGCGGATAAACGCCACAATGTCAATATGGTATTCCTTCTCCGCCTCGTTCACCAGGCGTCCGTAAAACCCGCTTGTCTCGTCCACCGTGACGCTCACCGTTCCCCGCGCGCCCCCGCCCGGCTTGTTCTGGTTCTGGATCTGGGTGTACCGCTCCACAAAGCCCGCCGATATAATACCTGTGGGGATGGCCACCGCGCCCACGCCGAGAAACGATATGATGATGGCCATGATGCGCCCCAGGATCGTGACGGGGTAAATGTCGCCGTACCCCACGGTGAGTATGGTGGAAATGCTCCACCACATGCCGGAGAAGGCATTGTTAAATACCTCCGGCTGCACCTCGTGCTCCGCGCTGTACATGCACAGGGAGGAGGCCAGCATCAGTACCATCACAATAAAGATGGAGGATATCAGCTGGTTCTTTTTTTCCACCAGCACCGCGGTGATCACGCTGAAGGAATCATAGTAGGCATTGATGCGGAACAGATGAAAGATCCGCACCACCCGCAGCATGCGGAACACCACAAAGCCGCTGAGAAAGAAAAACGGCAGGATCGTGCACAGATCCACAATCCCGTCAAAAGAAATGAGGAACCGCCAGACGGCCTTTCCCCTGCTTTTCTTTGGGTATAGATATTCCGCTGTCCAGATGCGCAGCAGATATTCTCCGGTAAAAATGATCACCGTGACAACCTCTATGCCGTGCAGCAGCGGGGCGTACCGCGCGGACCAGTCGAAGGTTTCCAGAAACAGCACCGCGATATTGGCCAGGATCGCGATCACAATAAAAATATCAAACCCGCGGCTGACCACATCCTCCCGCTGTCCGATCTGGATAATGTCAAAAATACGTTTTTTCTTTTTTGCATCTATGATGTGATGTCTCATACGATTCCTCGCTCCGGCCCTTTGCCGGTTTTATGGATTTTCCTTTAAAATATATTCCCATTATTCCATTTTTTCAGTATTTCACCAATAGAAACTCATCCGATATCTGTGCTATACTTACCCAGGCAAACAGAAGGAACGGAGATGTACCCTATGAGAAACAAACGTGAAACGCCGAGCAACGAAAAGAAATGGATCTTTCTGCTGATGACTTTCATCGGCGGCTACTATGGAGCCTTCACCTACTCCATCCGGGGAGGCGTGTTCTGCAACGCCCAGACCGGAAACTTTGTGCTGCTCGCCATGGCTCTCGGAAACAGGAACTGGCAGCGCGCCGTTTATTATCTGATCCCCATAACGGCCTACTGCATGGGCGCGTTTATCTCGGAAATGGCAGCCCATCCTGTGAAGCGCACCCATTCCATCCACTGGGAAGCGCACCTGATCATGATTGAGATGGCGGCCGTCCTCTTTATGGGCTTTCTGCCGGAGAGCGCGCCGGTGCAGATCACACAGGTTCTGGTGAACTTTATCTGCTCCATGCAATACAATACCTTCCGCCGCACCGAGGGGCTGGCCGTGGCAACTACTTTCTGCACGAACCACATCCGCCAGGTGGGCGCTGCTTTAAGCCATATCGTGCAGCACGATGAAGAACACGAATCCGTCCGCAAGCTCTCCATGCACCTGGAGATGATCGGCATGTTTGTGCTGGGCGGTATCTTCTCTACTATTTTCTGCGGCATGCTGCTGGGAAAGGCCATCTGGATCGCCCTGATCCCGCTGTCCGCGGCTCTGTTTGACCTGGTGCGGTCCGATTTAAGCGCGCGGAAATAAAATTTCGCATCGTATTCTTATTTTTATATTCTTATTTTCATATTCTTATTTTTATAGATTTTCCGAAAGATGTCAAGCAGAAGTAGCAGAAAACCCCTTCGTTGACAAGGACAAACACGCTCACTATAATGATAGTGGAAACGGAAATGATGACGATTCGGAGATTTTGAACAATGACCCATGCAGCCAAACACCAAAAAACGCGGTTTCGCCCTTTCTGCGGCCTCACAGCAAAAGACGTCCTGTGCATCCTCGCTCTGACGCTTTTTTTTGCCGCGCTGGTTTTCTTCCGCATCGGGAACACCTATGCGCCGCAGACCAGCTATACCCTCACGCAGGAAGACCGGGACATCATCCTGGATTTCGGGGATTATATCAGTGTGCGCTCGGTCTCGGTCTATCTGAACTGCCTGTCTGACCGCCATTTCGCGCTGTCCGCTTTTAACGAGGTGACCCGGAAATGGGAGGTTTTCAACAGCGACACTGAGGTGTCTTCCGTCTTTGCCTGGAACACCATGGACATCAATTACAAGCTGCGCTACCTGGGGATCGTGTCTCTGGACGAAAAGAGTATCCTAAATGAGATCGTGGCGCAGTCCCCGGAGGGAGACGTGCTCCTCCCGGTGAACGCCGAGAAATACCCGGAGCTCTTTGACGAGCAGGAAATGTTTCCGGGCGTGAGCACCTATATGGACGGCACCATGTTCGACGAGGTGTACCACGGGAGGACCGCTTATGAATTTCTGCACGGCCTCACCACCTATGAGACCACGCATCCGCATCTGGGAAAAATACTGATCTCTTTTGGCATCCTTTTCTTTGGGATGACTCCTTTTGGCATGCGCTTTATGCCCGCCGTATTTGGCATCCTGATGGTGCCATTGATCTATCTTTTCGCGAAGCGTCTCTGGAAAAGCACGTTCTGCGCGGCAGCCGTCACATCCCTGCTGTTCTTCGACTGTATGCATTTCACGCTCTCGCGCATTTCCACCATCGATATCTTCGCGGCCTTTTTCATTCTGCTGATGTACTATTTCATGTACTGCTATATCGAAAACGATACCCTGTACCGCTCCGGGGAGCTGGCCAGATCCCAGTCTTTCCCGCCCTCAAATGTATATCTGCCCCTTGCCCTGTGCGGCGTCAGCATGGGGCTGGGGATCGCCGTGAAGTGGACGGGCGTTTACGCCGGGGCGGGCCTCGCCCTGCTCTTTTTGATCCACACGGTCTCCTTTCCCCCAAAGAAGCAGACCCTGCGCCTGTTTTTCTTCTGCTGCCTGTTCTTTATCCTGATACCCCTGGTTTTCTATGTGCTGTGCTTCCTTCCGGTTGTCGGGGCCGTTCCCTATAAAAATCTGCTGGATAAAGTTCTGCAGGGCACCCGCTACATGTTCGACTATCACGCCAACCTGGTGTCCACCCACTATTACAGTTCTCCTTTTTACGAGTGGCCCATTCTCTGGATGCCCCTCCTGGATTCCTGCAGCACCGTTGGCGATGCGATGGTCAGTGCCGTGAGCACCATGGGAAATCCGTTTCTCTACTGGACCGGCATCCCCTGCCTTCTGTTCGTCTTTTTCCGGGCCGTCTTCCGGCGGGACCGGCAGGCCGGGTTCCTCTCCATCGCCTACCTCGCGCAGTACGTGCCCTGGATGCTGATCTCCCGCACCACCTTTATCTACCACTATTTTCCATCGTCCATTATGATGCTTCTGTGCATCGGGTACGTCATGAACCGTATCCTTTGCGCTGCCTTCAGGCGCAAAGCAGGTTCCGCCGCGGCCATCTATAAAACAAAAGCGGCCATCACCATCTATCTGGTCATCGCCGCCGGATGTTTTGTTCTTTTCTATCCCGTGATCTCCGGTCTTCCGTTCCCCCTGGAATGGGGGATGCGCCTGCGCTGGCTGAAGGACTGGATCCTGGTACTGTAAACATTCTATATTTTATTCTGTATTTCCGCTGAAAAAACCGTATTTTCTCTCACCTGCCGGTAAAAATCATATCCCACATACAGCAGCAGCCCCAAAAGCGCGATAGACACCCCCGCGACGGGAAAGATATGCACGCCGATCAGGAAGGGCATAAAGCTGACCACTGAGACGACAGAAAACCCGATATACAGGGGAAGTTTTCGCACATCCAACATCGCGTACAAAAGGGCCAGCAGATCCAGCAGGATCCCGTAGCGCTCGTGCATGTGGGGCAGCGTGTAGACGGTCAGACCGACCGTGAACAGAGCCAGCGACACCATCATCCTGTGGGTGAAGCGCACATTTTTTGTGTACACGTAATACGCGATCCCGCCCAGCACCATGAATGTGAGGATCAGCCCCGCGCCGCTCACCTCCGCCGCATAGTGCATCTCCGGCATGGCCTCCCCCATAAGCGCATACAGATTCGGGTATTCCAGGGTGCCCCACGTAAAGCTTCCCGTCTGATTCACGTAGATCAGCAGCAGATCTTTCCAGCTTCTCCCCATCAGCCACGCCGGGATCTCCGTGATCACATACACGGCCGGGATCCACAAAAAATGCCGCAGCAAAATGGTCTCTTTTTTAGACCAGAGGATCAGCAGAAAAGGCACGATAAACAGCGCCTGCAGCTTAAAGGAAAAGGCAAGCCCCGTGCAGATCAGGCAGAGGCGGCTGTTTTTTTGAAACAGGAAATAAAGCGCCGCCAGAATGAACGCCGCGTAGATCATGTCGCACTGCGCCCAGTACGCCCCGTCTATCACCACCGCCGGGGAAAACAGCAGAAACGTCATCCCCCAAATGGCCCTGCGCACATTGCCCGTCAAACGGTACACCAGCAAAAGCACCAGCACCGCCGCCGCATAGTCAAACAGGACCGTCAGCAATTTTAAGGCGTACAGATGGTTGCTGCTGATATAAGTCAAAATGCACAGCAGATACATATACGGAGAATTGTAATCCGAGATTTCCATGCCAAGGGCGCGGAAACCGCCGTTTTGCCGGATCTGCTCCATCCAGACCGCATAGGCGCTGCCGTAGTCCCCGCTCTGGATCGGCATAAGCGGCCAGCGCACAAAAAAAGCCAGCGCCAATGCGCAGCACACAAACAGCACATCTATGATCCGGCAGGGGACATTTCCCACCCGGATCTCTTTTTGCATCACACGGTCAAACACACGATTTTGCATTTCCTACAGCTCACTTTCCCTCCAAGAAAACTCCCTGTCCACCTTTTGGCAGGACACTTCCCATCCAGACAAAAATTCCTGTCCGCCTTTTGGCAGGCTACTTCTCCTCCGGCACCTCGTATGTCCGGTCGCTGATGATGTATCTGGGCCTGTGTTTAGTCTCCAGATAGATCTTCCCCACGTACTCCCCGATCACGCCGGTGCAGATCAGCTGTATGCCGCACACAAAGCAGATAATGGCGCAGGTGCTGGCCCAGCCGTGCACGGTTTTCCCCATGAAAAACTGGACAACAACCCATATGATCATCAGAAAGCTGAGCAGAGACACCGCTGTCCCCGCCGCGGAGATCAGACGGATCGGCCGGATCGTCAGGCTTGTGATGCCGTCCAGCGCAAGGCCCAGCATTTTGGAAAAGGAATAGTGGCTCTTTCCGGCCACTCTCTCGCGGCGCTCATAGTACACGGAGGTGCTCTTAAACCCCGCCAGCGGCACCATTCCCCGCAGGTAGATGTTCACCTCTTTAAATTCTGCCAGTTCTTTTAATACTTTTGCGGAGATCAGGCGGTAGTCCGCGTGGTTGTACACCACTTCTGCGCCCATCCACCGCAGCAGACGGTAAAAGAACTGCGCGGAGGCGCGCTTAAACAGGCCGTCTTTTTTTCTCCTGCTGCGCACGCCGTACACCACCTCGAACCCGGCCATATACTTTTCCACCATCTCGTCCATGACATCGATATCGTCCTGCCCGTCACAGTCGATGGAGATGGTGATATCACACCAGTCCTTCACTTCCATCAGTCCCGCGAGGACCGCGTTCTGATGGCCCCGGTTCCGGCTCTGGGAGATGCCGATGCAGCGCTCGTCCCTCTTTGCCAGCGCGCAGATAATCTGCCAGGTATTGTCCGAGCTGCCGTCGTCCACGAACAGCACACGGCTCTGGGGCAGGATCTTTCCGCTTTTGGTCAGCTTGTCCAGCTTTTCCAGAAACAGGGGAGCCGTCTGCGAAAGCACCTTTTCCTCATTATAACATGGTACGATCACATATAAAACGGGAGTTTTTCTCATTCCCCACACCTCCCTGCCCGCAATGCGCCTTTGCGCCATTTCGGGTTATTTTTTTGTTTTTTCTCCCTCACTGATATCCTCCTGCCGACAAATGTCCTTGCCAGCCGCTCACGCCTCCATTCCCAGTTTTCTCTTCAGCCAGTGTTTTGTATTTCCCACAGGCCCGGTATCCCGGTAGCGCAGCCGCTTTTTCTTTTCTTCCCGGATTTCTCTTTCTTCCAGGCGCTCGCACACTCTGGAACAGATCTCCACCAGATCGCTCACCAGTTCTTCCGCCTCATACGCCGTTTTTGGCCTCTCCCTCACCTCCGCATAAAACAGGCGCCCGTCCTCTCTCCCGAAAAATTCTCTCGCCAAGGCCGCGTTGGACTCTGCAAATTCCTCCAGAAATGCCTGCGCCCCTCCCCGATCAAAATATGCCCCATGGGGCGCCAGGCGATCCAGGATGTTTTTATTCTGCACATCCTTCGTGGCGTAGGCAAAAATATTGTCGATGCCCCGCAGGTTTGGATACTGGTTCATGCGGCGGCGCAGCTCCAGATAATTGTCCGCAAAGCTGGTGTTGTAGATTTGCTGCTCCATAACAAATCCATCCGACATTTTTAACCCGAAAATGTCCAGGAAATCAGAGAGGATGCTGTGCTCCTCCCCGCGGTACTGCTCTTTTTCATACACGCGCAGGATCAGGGCTTCTTTTCCGAACACTTCCGCCAGTTTCCGCATGTAT
The DNA here is from genome assembly GCA_947631355.1 of uncultured Marvinbryantia sp. Classification (GTDB taxonomy): domain Bacteria; phylum Bacillota; class Clostridia; order Lachnospirales; family Lachnospiraceae; genus Marvinbryantia. The sequence goes on along the minus strand of CANRKY010000083.1, from coordinate 1,638 downwards.
TGATAATAGTCCAGCGGATAGGTGGTGCAGACCGGGAGCTGCAGGTATTCCTCGAATCTGTAGGTAGCTCCCTCCTTGATCTTCTGGGCCCAGTGGGACTGTACCCAGAGATCCTGGCGGCGGAAATACACAATGATGCGGATATCCAGCCCTCTCTTTTCCAGATTTTTTTTCAGATCGGACCAGAACGTGTCCCAGTTCTGGCTGTCCCACCAGATGCCCTCATCCGACAGGATGATCTTCTCATACTGAGCGGCCAGTTTTTGCACTCGATCCAGGCCGGTCTCATAGTCCTGCTTTTCTTTTGCATACGCGCGGTTCCCGTCTTTGTCAAAATGCCGCGCCACCAGGAAGCGGGCATTGCGGTTGCTTCCCACATTCCGATAGCGGAAGTGCAGATCCGGATAACAGATCCCATGCTGTTCCAGCGCCTTTTCATTCGCCGGCAGAAACGTCTGCAGCGCAGTGGTCCCCGTCTTGGGCGTTCCAATATGCAGATATACGGTTGCCATAAATTCCTCCTTTTCGCGGGAAATTCACGTTCCCCACAGTCTGTTTCCTTTTCCGCGGCCATCGCTTTCATGGCCTGTGGTTCTTTTCTGCAGCTGCTTCCGGCAGCGTATTTCGTCCGTTTTTTCAGAACACGGCGTCCAGGATCGCGTCCACACATTCCTCCACGGACAGCCTGCCCGCGTCAATGGACACGCTGGGATTTTCCGGCGCCTCGTACGGGCTGGATATCCCGGTGAAATTCGGGATCTCGCCGGCCCTCGCCTTGCGGTACAATCCCTTTACATCCCTGCGCTCGCACTCCTCCAGGGAAGTGCTGACGTAAACCTCCGCGAAGCTCTCCTCCCCGATGATCTCCCGGGCGCTCCTGCGGTCCCTGCGGTACGGGGAGATAAACGCGGTGATCACGATCAGCCCCGCATCGTTCATCAGCTTCGCCACCTCCGCGATGCGCCGGATGTTCTCAATGCGGTCCGCCTCCTTAAAGCCCAGGTTTTTGTTCAGCCCCATGCGCACATTGTCTCCGTCCAGGAGCATGGTGTGTTTTCCCATGCCGGCCAGACGTTTTTCCAATTCGTTCGCCACGGTGGACTTTCCGGAGCCAGACAGCCCGGTCAGCCAGATGGTCTTTGGGGTCTGCCCGAGCTGGCGCGCGCGGAATTCTCTGGTGATATCCATCTCATGCCAGGTGAGATTGTCCGCTCTGCGCAGAGAGTGGAGCACCACGCCGCAGGCCGATGTGCTGTTTGTCACCCGATCCACCAGGATCAGCGCCCCCAGGGCCTGCGAGCGCTCAAACTTGTCCAGCACGATCTTGTCGGACACCGAAATGTCGCAGACCGCGATCTCGTTTTTATAGATGGCATCCGCCGGGATCTCGCTGCCGGTGTTCACATCCATCTTGTATTTGATGTTCATGACCACCGCGGGCACCTGCCTGGTGCCCAGCTTCAGGAGATAATTTTTCCCCGCCACCAGGCTGAGATCATCCATCCACAGAAGTTTTGCGGTAAACAGATTGACCACGGCGGGCTCGTAGTCCCGCACAAGCACGCACCCTCTGGATACGTCCACCTCCCGGTCCAGAGAGATGGTGACCGCGTGGCCCGTGTCGGAGGAGTCGACGTC
>CANRKY010000082.1 GCA_947631355.1 uncultured Marvinbryantia sp. | reverse complement strand
CACCGGAGACTCATTGGAGATCTTCCCCATCAGGCTGTTCGCCTCTGTGGAGCCAACGATCTGGTACTCAATTTCTTCGTCAAATTCTTCATCATACAAGGTGACCGTGCAGCCCACGCTGATCTTGTCCAGATCCACCTCGTCCTCAACCACCACCTCGGCGTTTTTGAGGATCTGCTCGATCTCCTCTATCCTGGCTTCAATGTCACGCTGCTCGTCCTTCGCCGCATCGTACTCCGCGTTTTCGGACAAGTCGCCCTGTTCTCTGGCTTCTTTGATCTTTGCAGCCACTTCTTTCCTTCTCACCACTTTCAGATCGTGCATCTCATCTTCCAGTGCTTTCAGCCCCGCATACGTTAAAATGTTCTTTTTTGTTTCCATAATTTAACACCTTCCTACTGCTTTTTTACAACCATTTACCTTTTATCTCAGTCTACCAAAGCTGCAACATTCAGAGTATTATATATCATGTATCCCCAACTGTCAAGAAATAGTTATTCTAATAATTCTAACAATTTGTCTAATTGCTCCATATTGTCTACTGTATTCACAGCCCGCCGCAGGGCCGCGCTGTGGGGACAGCCGGCGGTGTACCAGGCCACGTGCTTGCGCATCTCGCGGATCCCCGTGTATTCTCCCTTGCACTTTATCTGCAGGGCGGCATGTCTCAAGATCATTTCTTTCCGTGCAGCGGCGTCCGGCTTTTCCAGAATAATACCGTTTCTATCATATGCGTTCAAGCTCTGAAATATCCATGGATTTCCGCGGCTCGCCCGCCCGATCATCACGCCATCGCACCCCGTCTGTTCCATCATGCGATGGGCGCTCTCCGGGCCGTCCACATCCCCGTTTCCGATCACCGGGATCTGTACCGCGTTTTTTACCTGCCGGATGATCTCCCAGTCCGCCTTCCCGGCGTAGTACTGCACGCGGGTGCGCCCGTGCACCGCGATGGCCGCTGCCCCCGCATCTTCCATGCGCTTCGCGAACTCCGCCGCGTTTGCGGAAGTTTCGTCAAATCCCTTCCTTATTTTTACTGTCACAGGCTTTTTTATGGCCGATGCCGTGCGGCGGATGATCTCATAGGCCAGATCCGGATCCTTCATCAGGGCCGATCCCTCCCCGTTGTTCACCACTTTCGGCACCGGACAGCCCATGTTGAAATCCAGGATGTCAAAGGGGCCGTCCTCCAGCTCTTTTGCCACCTCGCTCACAAGCCCCGGATCGTTCCCGAAAAGCTGCAGGGCCACAGGCCGCTCTTTTTCAGAAGTCTCCATCAGTCTGATCGTATTTTTATTGTGGTAGGCAATGGCCTTGGCGCTCACCATCTCCGTGTACACCAGCCCTGCCCCCATCTCCTTGCAGAGCAAACGAAAAGGCAGGTCTGTCACGCCTGCCATGGGAGCCAGTATATAAGGATTTTCCAGTGTCACGCTTCCTATCTTTAAACTCATATTCTGTCTCCTTCTGGTATAATTTCACTGCATAAAGAACACGCGGTAGTAGGTTTCCAGCGCCTCCAGCAATTCCTGTTTTGTGCGCTGCAATTCACGGATCTTCAGCACACTGCCGATCTCATCGTAAAAGAAGTCGTCCGACGCCGCCTCCGTGCGAAACTGCAGCGTTCCCTCCTCGTCAAATTCCAGGGTGAGGACTCCTCCCACATCCTGCGTGTAAAGCACACACATAATTTTTAATTCCTCTTGTACGCGCTCCGGGAGGGACGCGAAATCATCATTGAAATAATATTTTTCATTGTACGCGCTGGCCGCGCACAGCACCACATTTTCCTCGTACACTGCTTCGCTCCTTTTCTAGCAATACTGGTAAAGGCCCCGCACGGACACCTCGCCCGCGTATACTTTTTCTATCTGGCCGTCCGCCCGCTCCACAAGCAGCTGCCCGTTCGCGTCAATGCCCCTGGCTATGCCGTTGTGTTCGTTTCCCGGTTCCAGCACGCGCACTTCACGGTCTTTGTTTGCCAGCAGCTTTTCATATTCTTCCAGCAAAAGAGACATATCCTGTGTCTCCATAAATCTTTCATAGTATTTTTCAAAAATCTCCATACAGGCGCAGATAATGGCACCCCGGTCCACGGGCCTGCCCAGTTCCATCTGCAGGGAAGTGGCAATGGCAGATATCTCCTCCGGGAAAGCGCGGATGTTCGCGTTGATGCCTGTCCCGATCACCACGTAGTGAACGCCGTCCAGATCGGTGCTGAGCTCTGTGAGCGTGCCGGAAAGTTTCTTCCCGTTAAGCACCAGATCGTTGGGCCACTTGATCTTGATGTCCAGCCCGGTCACTTCTTGCACTGCCCGTGCCGCCGCCATGCCGGTCACCAGTGTGAGCATGGATACTTTTTCCGGCCGGATCTGCGGCCGCACCAGGATGCTCATGGCGATGGTGGTGCCTGGCGCCGTCACCCACGTTCTGCCCCGCCGGCCCTTGCCGCCGGTCTGGAAATCCGCCACCGCCAGCGTGCCGTGGGGCGCTCCGTCTTCCGCCAGGCGCTTCACATAATTGTTGGTGGAGTCTACCTGTTCCAGATAGATCAGGTTCTGCCCGGCCCAGGCGGTGTGCATCCGGCTTGCCAGTTCCTCCCCGGATACGGTGTCCGGACACGCCAACAGGCGATACCCCCGGTTGGGCACCGCCTCTATCTCATAGCCTTCTTCTTTTAACTGTCGGATCCCTTTCCAGATGGCCGCGCGTGTGACCCCAAACCGTTCACACAGCTCCTGCCCGGAAACGTATCCGTCCTGTGCGCGCAGTGCGCTCAATATCCCGCTTCTCATGGCTGTCCGCTATTCTCCCAGAGTGGCCAGCATCACGGCCTTGATGGTGTGCATCCGGTTTTCCGCTTCCTGGAACACTTTGGAGCGCTCGCTCTGGAACACCTCGTCCGTCACTTCCATCTCGGTCAGCCCAAAGCGCTGGCCCATCTCTTTGCCAATCTCGGTTTTCAGATCATGGAAGGAGGGCAGGCAGTGCAGAAAGATCACATCTTTGCTGCCGTTCTCCATTATTTCTTTCGTCACCTTATAGGGCGTGAGGTCGCGGATGCGCTCCTCCCACACCTCGTCCGGTTCTCCCATGGAAACCCACACATCTGTGCAGATCACGTCCGCGTTCTTCGTTCCTTCCGCCACATCCTCGGTCAGTGTGATGGTAGCTCCGGACTCTTTCGCGTACTCCATACATTCGTCCACCAGCTCCTGTGCCGGGAAATATTTTTTCGGGGCGCAGGCCACAAAGTCCATGCCCATCTTCGCACAGGCCACCATGTAGGAATTTCCCATATTGTAGCGCGCGTCTCCCAGATAGACCAGCCGGATGCCCTTCAGGCGCCCGAAGTTTTCCTGTATGGTCAGCATATCCGCCAGCATCTGCGTGGGGTGATATTCATTCGTCAGCCCGTTCCAAACGGGAACCCCCGCATAGCGGGCCAGTTCCTCCACGATCTCCTGCCCGAACCCGCGGTATTCGATCCCCTCGAACATGCTGCCCAGCACTTTTGCCGTGTCCGCGATGCTCTCTTTTTTGCCGATCTGCGAACTTTTCGGATCCAGGTAGGTGGTGCCCATACCCAGGTCGTGGGCCGCCACCTCAAAGGAGCAGCGGGTGCGGGTGCTGGTCTTTTCAAAGATCAGCGCCACATTTTTTCCCCGGTGCACATCCACCGGGATCCCCTGCTTTTTCTTTTGCTTCAGATCCGCGGCAAGTTTCAGCAGACTCTCGATCTCCTGCGGCGTAAAATCTTTCAGTGTAAGAAAATTGCGTCCTTTCAGATCGGTAAATTTATTTGCAGTTTTTTCCAATTTTTCTTTCTCCTGTCTGTTATCCATTCTAAGGCAGGGCCTTTTCCGGCCCCGCCCACTCTGTCTTACTCACTTCTGTTTTGCTTGCTCTTACTTACTCACTTCTGTTTTACTCGCTCTTACTTACTCACTCTGTCTTACTTACTCTGTTCTGCCCGCTCTGCCTTATTCGTTCTTTGCCACTTCCGCCGCGGCCTTCACAAAGCCTGCCATATTCTGCAGCTCGGACGGAATGATGATCTTTGTGGCCTGGCCTTCCGCCACTTTCGCCATCGCCTCAAAGCTCTTTAATGCCAGCACGCTCTGGTCTGCCCCCGCCTCTTTCAGGTAACGGATGCCCTCCGCGTTCGCCTGCTGCACCTTCAAAATCGCCTCCGCCTGGCCTTCCGCCTCGCGGATCATCTTTTCTTTCGCCGCCTCGGCACGCAGGATGGCTGCCTGCTTTTCTGCCTCCGCGTCCAGAATGATGGATTCCTTCTTGCCCTCTGCGATCAGGATGGCAGATTTCTTTTCACCTTCCGCCACAAGAATGGTCTCACGGCGTTCGCGCTCGGCCTTCATCTGTTTCTCCATGGCTTCCTGAATGGCCTCCGGCGGAATGATGCTCTTTAACTCCACACGGTTCACCTTGATGCCCCACGGGTCGGTGGCCAGATCCAGCGCCGCCCGCATCTTTGTGTTGATCACATCTCTGGATGTGAGTGTCTCATCCAGTTCCAGCTCACCCACGATGTTTCGCAGGGTGGTGGCCGTCAGGTTTTCGATGGCCATGATGGGGTTCTCCACCCCGTATGCGTACAGCTTCGGATCCGTGATCTGGAAGAAAACAATGGTGTCGATCCGCATGGTTACGTTATCTTTTGTGATAACCGGCTGCGGCGGGAAGTCCACCACCTGCTCTTTTAACAGCACTTTCCGCGCGATCCTGTCTATGATGGGCATTTTCAGGTGGATGCCCACGCCCCACGTGGTCTGATAACCTCCCAGACGCTCCACCACGTAGCCGTATGCCTGCGGCACCACTTTCACGCAGGACGCCAGGATCAGCAATACGATCAAGATCAATACTAAAATAAGTCCAATACCACTCATGTTTTACCTACTCTCCTTTTCTTTTACTATAAGCTTTACCCCCTGAATGGCCGTCACGGTGACCGCGGTTCCTTTCTCGATGAAACTGGTATTCTCCGCCGCGCGCGCCGTCCACTCCTGTCCGTTCAGCTGCGCTTTCCCTGTGCTGTGCAGGTTGTCGATCTTTTCTGTGACATACGCCTCCCTGCCGATCAGGCTGTCCACATTGGTGCGCACATGCCTGCGGTTGACGTAGCGAACGGCAAACGGCCTGGTAAACAGCAGGAGCACAAACGAAACCGCCAGGAAAACTCCGCACTGGATCCAGATGCCTGCCCCCAGCATGTTGGCCGCCATAGCCGCGATCGCTCCGCCCGCGAACCAGATGGTCGTCAGTCCCATTGTGATAAACTCAATCGCCAGAAGTACCACAAACAGTCCCAGCCAATAGATTGGTTCCATTCCATACACCTCCTTGTCTCTGCCTGTAGGCCTCTTTGTTTTTGCCTATGGGCATATTATACACCAAACCGGCCGCAAGGTAAACAAAAAAGAGCCTTTTCCAAGACTCTTTTTTGAAATTTCCAGTATCTTTTTGCGAATTTCATCTTCAATAACTTATTCCAGTCGGAAATTTTTTCTATTCAAGATCACAGGATTAATAGAATTGATGATCCCCGATCTTTTCGCCTTTTCCGCTGCCGGTATTAAAGTAAAGCGCGTCTCCCACGGTTCCCTCGCCGTTGAGCGCCGCTGCCGCCGCATCGTAGCAGTCCTGCGGGGCGCTGCCGATCACGGAATCCAGCCAGCCGGTGGAGGCCGGGGTAAACTGTCCACTCTCGTAGATCACATCGTGCACGGAGTCCGCGAAAGAGTCGCTGGCCACACGGTTCATTACCACCTGGCCCACGGCCACCTTGCCCTCCTCGCTCTGATTGCCCGCCTCGCAGTAGATCAGAGCTGCCAACAGATCCAGGTCGGAATCGGAATAATTGGCTGTGCCGGAGGAAGAACCGTCTGCCGCTGTGTTGTCTGCTGCCGTGTTATCTGTGACGGTGCTGTCTGTGGTGGTGCCGTCATCGGTCCAGGCATCCGCCCAGTCGTCCGCGGTATCATCCGTCCAGTCTGTGGTAGTGTCTGCCCCATCGTCCACGGTGCCTGTCCAGGTATTCGCTGTGTCGTCCGTCCAGGTATCTGCACTGGTATCTGCTGTGGTGTCTGTCCAGGTGTCCGCACCGGTATCCGCTGTGGTGTCTGTCCAAGTGTCCGCACCGGTATCCGCCGTGGTATCTGTCCAGGTATCTGCTGTAGTATCCGTCCAGGTGTCCGCTGTGGTATCTGTCCAGGTGTCCGCACTGGTATCCGTCCAGATGTCTGCACCAGTATCTGCTGTGCTGTCCGCCCAATCCGCATCAGCTTGCACATATGCGCTGTCATCATACACTGCATCGTCTTCTGTATAGCCGGGATCCACGTCTTCTGTGTAAGCCGAACTATCCGCGCTGTCTTCCGTGTACACATCCATTTCATCCAGCGCTACCGCCGTGTCTAAAACGGTAGTCAGCTGCACATCTTCCACAGCCACATACCCGGTCTCACCGCTGGCGAGCAGGATCTCCACCCAGTCCTCGGTGCTTCCCAGCACCTCAAAGCCTTCGCCCTCATCGATGCTTCCAATGATCGAGCAGTCGTCCTGGGAATCGGCAAATACTTTTACATCGTCCCAGGCGGCCACGGCCCCCGGAACCCCGTACTGGTTTTTCAGTTCTTCCGCCGCGTCGTCAAACGCCAGATAGTCTGTCTTTACATATCCTGAAATACTCCCCGATTTTATGTTGGCCCATTTTTCATTCATGCTCTGCACAAGCACACCGGCCGCACTCGGCAGATAACCCACCACATCCGCGGTTTCCGATGCCGCGCTGCGGATCAGAAGGGCGTCTTCCACATCGGCCACTGCCACTTTCTCTCCGCCGCATTTATTTCCGCTGGCCGCCGAGGCCATGCCGGACATTCCCAGAGAAAGCGTCAGTACAGATGCCACGCCAAAGACAATCTGTTTCTTTCTGTTTCTCATAGATCTTACCTCCTATGTTCGGCCTTTTTTACATTTTTATGTATTCTATGGCCGCTTTTGTTACAAAATTATTAAATTTATTACATTGCCATTTTATAATGATTACGCTTTCTTGTCAAGCCCCAGATTCTTAACTTTCTCTGAAACAGTTCATACATAAAAAAAGAGCCGCCCTACGGCAGCTCTCTCTGTCTTTTTGCCTCAAACATCAGGATCGCGGCGGCAACCGCCGCGTTTAAGGATTCGGTCTGTCCTTTCATCGATATCTTAATGTACGCGTCCGCCTGCCCGGCCAGCTCATCCGACAGGCCGCTGCCCTCGTTTCCGATCATGAACGCGCATCCCTTCCGGTAATCCGGCCGGGTATATTCCATTTCCCCGCCCAGGTGCGCCGCATAGGTGCAGACGCCCCGCTTTCGCAGCATTGCCGGCACAAGGGACAGCTTTGGCAGATAGCAGAACGGCATCCGATAGATTGCCCCCATGGTGGAGCGGACCGTCTTTGGATTATAAATATCCGCCGTGCCCTCGCTCAGGAAGATTCCATCCACCCCGGCGGCCTCCGCGGTGCGAAAGATCGTCCCTAAGTTTCCCGGATCCTGTATATCTTCTATAATAAGGAAAAGCGGCTCCTCCGCCAGGAGCATATCCTCCACAAAAGCCTGCCTCTGCCGCACCAGCATCAGTATGCCCTGCGGCGTTTTGGTGTCCGATATCGCCGCAAACACCCGGTCGGAGACGATCTCCACATCGCCTTTTAGCAGGCCGCGGTTCTGCTCTTTCTCGTAAAAGCTCTCGGACACATACGTCTTTTCCAGAAGATCCGGCGGCGTTTCCCGGTACATCCGGACGCCCTCCGCCACAAAAAGCCCCTGCTCCCTGCGCGCCTTCGCCCGACTCTGGAGTTGGATCAGGTTTTTGATCTGTCTGTTTGCTGTGCTGTCGATCATGACTCGTTAAACCGTCAGCGCATATGCGGTCTCCCACATATTCTCCGGCAGCTGCTTCTGCATTGCCAGCGCCTCATCAATGTCGAAATCCGTGAAATCCCCGTGGCGGTAGCCCACCACACGGTTTGTCTTGCCCTCGCACAGCAGATCCACCGCGTAGGATCCCATCATGGAGGCATACACGCGGTCTTTACAGGTGGGGCTGCCGCCGCGCTGCATGTGGCCCAGAATGGTGGCCCTTGTCTCTATGCCGGTGGCCGCCTCAATGCGGCGCGCCATGGAAGTGGAATGGCCGATTCCTTCCGCGTTGATGATAATGTGATGCTTCTTGCCCCGCTTGCGGTTCCGCAGGATATTGTTGATGAGCTTCTGCTCGTCGTAATCGTATTTTTCCGGCACCAGGATATCCTCCGCCCCGTTTGCGATGCCGCAGTACAGAGCGATATATCCGGCGCGCCTTCCCATTACCTCTATGATGCTGCACCGCTCGTGGGAAGTGGATGTGTCACGCACCTTGTCGATGGCGTCCATGGCGGTGTTGATGGCCGTGTCAAAGCCGATGGTGTACTCTGTGCAGGCGATGTCCAGATCGATGGTGCCCGGCACCCCGATGGTGTTGATCCCCAGGGACGCCAGTTTTTGCGCGCCCGCGAAAGAGCCGTCGCCGCCGATGACCACCAGGCCGTCTATGCCGTGTTTTCTGCAGATCTCCGCCCCCAGTTTCTGCCCTTCCTCCGTGCGGAACTCCGCGCACCGGGCCGTGCCCAGGATCGTACCGCCCCGGGAAATGGTGTCGGACACTTCCCTGGCCGTCAGCTCCTTGATCTCCTCATTTAAAAGCCCGCTGTAGCCGCGGTAGATCCCCATCACTTTTTTTCCTTTATAAATGGATTTTCGCACCACCGCGCGGATGGCCGCGTTCATGCCCGACGCGTCTCCGCCGCTCGTAAGCACGCCAATGGTCTCTATCGTTTTGCTCATACTACATTCCTCCTTCCGCTGATAAGGCACGCAGGACAGGGGGCTAAAATCTTCCTCCTGCTCTGCCTTCGCCTCAACTTTCAGTGTAATGCATCTCTCTCTTATTTTCAAACTATTTTTATATTTTCTGCGCCAAATTTTTCTGCGAGCGCCTCGGTCAGCTCCTGATCCGCATTTACCGCCCAGTTTTCCGAGAGCCTTTTCACCTGGCGCGTGGCGCCGATCATAATGACCACGCGGTCTTTTCCGTCTGACTCCCGCAGCACGGCGTACATCTCCTGCTCCATCGCCTGGTACGCTGCCATGTCTGGGAACAAAATCCACACCTCCCGCGGGATATTGTCGAAATCCTTGATATCCTCGCAGATCAGCTTGCTGGCCCTGTCGTCCTCCGCGGAGATGCGGCCGGTGATCAGCACCTTCTGGTCCTCCCGGATCAAGTCGCGGTTCTTTTCGTAATTCCGCGGGAACACGATCACCTCCACCTCGCCCTCCAGGTCCTCCAGCGTGAGGTAGGCCATGGCCTGGTCGTTCTTTGTGTACTTCACTTTTTTGGATGTGATGATGCCGCCCAGCACCGCGCGGGCACCGTCTTTCACATTGGGAAGCCCCGTCTCCTCATCCGGCTGGAAATCAGTGGTCACATTGGTGGTATATTTGCGCAGGATGCTCTCATATTGCTCCAGCGGGTGCCCGCTCAGGTAAAAGCCCAGCACTTCTTTCTCGTAGGCCAGAAGCTGCTCCTTCTCGTACTCTCCCACCTGGGGCATAATGGTCTCGCTGTTTTTCCTGTCCTGCTCATCCATAAAATCAAACAGGCTCATCTGCCCGGCGAGCGAAGACTTTTTCTCGTGGTTCACCTCATCCAGCACCTGCGCGTACACCAGGAGCATCTGCTGCCGGGTGGCGCCCAGGCTGTCCAGCGCGCCGGACTTGATGAAACTCTCCAGCGTGCGCTTGTTGATATCTTTTGTGGACATGCGCTCCACCAGTCCCCGCAGGGAGATGAAGGGGCCGTGGCGCTGGCGTTCTTCCACAAGCGCCGCGATCACCGGTTTTCCCACACTCTTGATGGCGGAAAGCCCGTAGCGGATCTTGCCGTTTTCCACGGTGAACCGGCTCTCTCCCCGGTTGATGTCCGGCGGGAGGATCTCGATCCCCATCTGGCGGCAGGCCATGTTATACCGCACCACTTTGGTGGGGCTGTCGATGACCGAGGTGAGCAGCGCCGCCATAAACTCCAGCGGATAATAGTATTTCAGCCACGCCGTCTGGTAGGATACCACCGCGTAAGCCGCCGCGTGGGATTTGTTAAAGGCGTATTTTGCGAAGTCGATCATCTCATCGTAGATCTTGTTTGCCACTTCCTCGGAAATACCGTTCTTGATACAGCCCGGCACGCCCTCCTCCTCGTTTCCGTACACGAAGTTCCGGCGCTCTTTTTCCATCACCGCCGCCTTCTTTTTCGACATGGCGCGGCGCAGCAGATCGCTCCTGCCCAGGGTGTAGCCCCCCAGATCCCGCACGATCTGCATTACCTGCTCCTGGTAGACGATACA
>CANRKY010000081.1 GCA_947631355.1 uncultured Marvinbryantia sp. | reverse complement strand
GCGGTGGTTCACCAGCACCCCCTTGGGAACTCCGGTGGAGCCGGAGGTGAAAATGGCATACAACGGATCCGTGTCCAGCGCCTCACTGCGGATGTCTTCCAGGAGCTTTGCGTCCTCCGCGTGCGCGCACGCCATTTCATAGGCGATCACCGGGTACGGCCCGGCCGGCACCTTCGCCCCATCCGCAGCCAGCACCGCCGCCGGCGACAATGTATCGAAGATCAGGCGGATGCGTTCTTCGGGCATGGCCGGATCGATGGGCACATAAAAATTCCCGCTGTACACCGCTCCGAGAAACAGCAGGATGCTCTCGATATCACGCCCGATATACACCGCCACGGGGCTTTTGCGGATTCCGCGCTCTGCAAGATAAGAGCCGATCGCTCTGGCCCGCTCTTGCGCCTCCCGGTAAGAGACGCTGTGCGCCTCATCAGAAAACACGGTCTTTTCCGGATATTTTCGCGCGGCATCTTCCAGATACTGCAAAACATTGATTACCAAATGGCTCACTCTCCCTTCCAATGTCACGATTTATGAAATAAATCGTGATAGGCGGCGCCCCTCTCGCAAAGCGAGATCTTGATGGGCGCACGCTCCTTCCAAATTCTTTTCTAACTCATCAGTTCCAGCACGCGCTCTGTGGCGTGGCCGTCGCAGGCGCTCATAAATTTCTCCCGGAACGCTTTCACCCGCTGCCGGTCAAACAGCGTATCGATGTCCTGAATATATGCGATGATCTCCTCCGTAGTGCGGCAGATGGGCCCCGGCGTCATCTCCTCATAATTGTAGTAGAAGCCTCTCCAGTCCCCGTAATCCTCCAGGTCGTAGGCAAAGAAGATCATGGGGCGCTCGTAAAGCGAATATTCAAAGATCAGGGAGGAATAATCGGAAATGCAGATGTCGCTGACCATCAGCAGCTCCTCGATGCTCATCTGCTCCGTCATATCCCGCGCAAAGTTCTCACACTCCTCCGGTATCTTTGGTCGTTTCTTCACAAAGGGATGGTGCTTGCAAAGCAGCACATACGCATCCCCCAGTTCCTGCTGCATCTGGAGGATATCCAGCTTTTTGGGCGACTTAGCGCGCTTTACACGCCCCCGGAACGTGGGCGCGTAGAGGATGATCTTTTTATCCCCTGCCTCCGGCATCAGCCTGTGCAGTTTTTCCCGGGCTGCCTCCATAGCCTGCCGGTCGAAAAAGATATCGGTGCGGCTGATGCCGATGGGCAGGATATCCTGCTTCCGGTCTTCCATATGAAATGCCTCCGCATAGGCCCACACCACCTCCGGGCTGCTGACTGTCACATACGTGAAATTTTTGTGCAGAGGGAAGCGCGTCAGTTCACGGTAACTCCCGCCAAATTTCTTTTCCGCCGTGCTGAACCCAAACTTTTTGAAAGCGCCGCACGCATGCCACACCTGAATGATCTTTACGCCGCTGCGCGGGCGGATGCTGCTGATGAGCGCGGAGGAATCGTCCAGAAAGATATATTTTGCCGACGCCATCTCTTTCAGGGCCGCCAGACTGTTTTTATACTGCTCCGCCGCGGGGACCAGGCCATCCCCGATGCTGCACACCCGCAGCTGATAAGAGCCGTCTTTTTCCAGAGCCCTGTAGATCAGCTCCAGACTGTCCGTGATCTGCCCCATGCGCATTTCCAGAAAGACCACTTTTTTGCCGTTCAATGGCTGCTTCGCCGTCTCCCTGCGGTATGCCATGGGGTAAATGAATTTTAAAGTCGCCATTTTATACAGAAAGCCCACCGTCTTCCGGTACAGCCTTCTGGCCCGCCACGCGATGCCGTGTACTGCCTTTTCTATCAGACCCATGCAAAATCCTTTCTATTCGTCCCAGATCATAACCGTCTTTCCCGTCATCTTGTGGATGTCCGTCTCGAACGCGCCGGCGATGTCCCGGATGTCGTGCACCCGGATCTTCGTGCCCACAATGGTTTCCAGGTACGATGGCACATCCGGGTGCTCCCGGTAAAGCGCCATCAGTCCCTCGTAATCCTCTCTGCCGCTCCTGCTGCTGCCGAAAAGCCGCAGCCCCTTTTCCAGAACCATGCGCGTGTTCACCGGCACCGGATCTTCGCTGACCCCCAGCAGGCTGATGGTTCCCTCCGGCCGGATATACTGGATGATCTGCTCGATGGCCTTTGCGGAGGCGCCGCTGCCCACGCACTCAAACGCGTGATCCACCTGCAGATCCTTCGGGATATCGGACACCGCGAAGGTGTTGTCCGCGAAGGAAAAGTCGCTGAGTTTCTGCCGGTTCACGCCGAACACATAGATCCGGGCGTCGGGCAGCATCTTCCGCAGCAAAAGGGAAGTGATATAGCCCAGGTTTCCATCGCCCCAGACCCCGATCACATCCCTGCGCTCATGAGAAAATCGCAGAAAGCGGGAGATCGCGTGATAGCTCACCGTCACGATCTCCGTGAACGCCGCGGTGACGCGGTCGATCCCCTCCGGGATGGGCACCATGCGGTCCGGCAGAAGGAGCACATATTCCTGCATGAAGCCGTCCTTGCTGCTGCCGCAGAACCTGCTGGAGCGCAGATAGTTCTCGTGGATCACCGCGTCAGTTTCCTCCGGGTGGTTGGGGATCATCACTACTTCCTCCCCCACCGCGTAAGTGCCTGTGGGGTCGTACACCACCCGGCCGATCCCCTCGTGGATCAGTGCCATGGGAAGCTTCGCCCGCAGGATCTCCTCCGGCCTTGTCCCCTGGTAGTAGCGCTGATCCGCGTGGCAGATGGACAGGTGCGTAGGGCGCACCAGGACATGCTTTTCATCCAGCTCTATTTCCTTAAATACGGCTTCAAACTGCCTTGCCGCCTTTAACTGATAAACCGTGTTTAACATTCTTTTTCTCCCCCTAACAGGGACTCGGCCACCCGCAGGTCGTTGGGGTATGTGATCTTGATGTTGAACACTTCCCCCTCCACCAGATACACCTTTTCACCCTTGAGCACCAGGATCTTGCAGGCGTCCGTGAGAATGGCCTTCTCCTCCTCCGACAGCTCCCGGTACACGTCCCGCAGCTTTTTCGCGCGGAAGCTCTGGGGCGTCTGGCCCTGGTACATCACGGAGCGGTCCGGAATATTCGTGATATAGCCGTCCCGCGCGCTCTCCACAATGGTGTCCGATGCCGGTATCACCGTGTCGCAGGCCCCATATTCCTTTGCCGTGCGGATGTTGTCCTCCAGAATACGGTGGGTCACAAAGGGGCGCACGGAATCGTGGGTCACGATCACAGTCTCATCGTCCAGGCCATACTTCTCCTCGATATGCCGGATCCCGTTCATGATCGTCTCGTTCCGCGTCTTTCCGCCCTCGGCCACATCCACCCGCTCCCACATGGGAACATATCTGCGGATAATGTCCTGCGTATACTTGATCCACGGGCGCGGGGTGAGCACAATGACCCGCTCAAACTCCGCGTTCACCACGAATTTTTCCACCGTATGAATGAGGATGGGCTTGTGCCCGATCTCCAGAAATTGTTTGGGCTTTTCCACATTTCCCATGCGCGTGCCGCTGCCGCCCGCCAGGATTACCCCGTACACATTTGTCTTTTCCATCTATCGACCCTCCTGTCGCTTTTGTTCCATCCACTGCAGGATCCGCTCTGTGGCCCGGCCATCGCAGGCGTCCATATAAACCCGAAAGCTCTGATCCGCCTTTTGCGCCGTAAAGTCCTCCATCTCCCGGCACACCGCATCGTACAGACCATCTTCCTCTGTCACCAATGTCCCCGGGAGCGCGGCGTAGTCCATGTAAAACCCGCGCTGCCGCCTGTATTCTTCCAGATCCGGCGCAAAGCGCACCAGCGGCTTCCGGAAGATCAGGTAATCAAACAAAATGGAAGAATAATCTGTGATCAGAAGATCCGCCGATGCCAGAAGCTCCTCCGCCGGGAGCGCCCGGGTCCTCTCCTTTGGCCGCATCAAATGGGGGTGCAGAGACTTGATCACATACCACGCGTCCCCCAGACGCTCTGCCAGGGCGTCCACTGCCTGTTCACCGCACACCTGCGGGCGCGCGGCATTCCCGCGAAACGTGGGAGCCCACAGCAGCACCTTTTTTCCCGCGGCCTTTGGATACCTGCGGCAAAACCGCTCCCGCGCCGCGCGCAGGAAATCTTCCCTGTAATAGAGATCTGTCCGGCTGACTCCCAGCGGGAGCACACGCTCCCGGGGCAGTCCCATGGCTCCCGCAAAACATGGGACGCAGAAAGCGGAGCTCACCGTGACCAGATCGCAGTTTTTCTGTACATTTCCGCGGTAGTACGCGGGGATATCGTCTTTTGCGTCATAGCCGAATTTCTTTAAGGCCCCACAGGCGTGCCACAGCTGTATGACCTTTGTCTCCGGCCTTTTTTTACAGGATGCCGCCGGGAGGAAGTTATCGCAGATCACCACGAACCCCGCCCGCGCGTAGACCTTCATAAAACGGATCATCTGGCGCAGGCTTTCCCCAAAAGAGTCCGCCCCGTAGTCGGAGAAGACCGTGATCACCCGCATATCCGTCTTTTTTACCGCCTCCAGCATACAGCGCATGGAAAACGGCGCTTCCCTGTGGTGGGCGTCCGCAAACACCACTAGATTCTGATCCGCCGGTCCCCTTTTGTACCACCGATATACCAGCGGCAGAAAAATATTCTGCACGCCCATTTTGAGATATTGTTTTGCTATGAACTTTATGTCCGGCCCCTGTCCCAGCATGGCGCGGCCGTACTTTGCCACGCCGTGGACGGCGTAGCTCGCAAAGCAGAGCACCGATTTCAGAAAGCCGAATCCCATGTAGCGATAGACGAGAAACGTCATCCGCGCCGATTTTTGCTTTGTCCCGGACTTGCCCTGCCCGGTCAGCCGGTATTTCAGCAGCGGCTCGTTCACCGCGCAGGCTTTCCCGTAAGCTTGCAGGATCTTCAGCCACGCGATATAGTCCTCGTGGGCGTCCTCGTGCTCCATGGGAAACTGCCGCATCACATCCGTTCGCACCACCACCGAGGAGCAGTTGATGCAGTTGTGCCGCAAAAGCTGCCGGTACGTAATGCGCTCCCGCACCGGAACCACCCGTCCCGTGAGGCTGCCGTCCGGGCGAACCAGCTCTCTGGCCGTGCAGCAGAGCACACAGTCCTCTTTTTTCATCCGCGCCAGCTGTCTGGAGAGTTTTCCCTTCTCCCACCAGTCGTCCGCGTCCAGAAAAGCCACATATTCTCCCCGCGCCATGCGCACGCCCCGGTTGCGGCTCCCCGCCGCTCCTTCGTTGCGTTCGTTCCGTATATAAATCACTCTTGGGTCGTCCCGGTACGCTTCCAGCTCCTGCGCGAGCGCATCTTCGGAACAGTCATCGATCACCAGGATCTCCAGCGGCACGTCCTGCGCGCGGGCCGACTCGATCGCCTGACGGATCGTCCCGGTGCAGTTGTGAGCCGGGATCACCACAGAAACAAGCGGCTTTTCCATACTTCTGCCTCCGTTGCGTTACTTCCGGTCCTCTTTCTCCTTTTCCTTCTCCGAAGACACAGCCGTCACCTGCCAGGCCTCCACGCCCTCCGTGTTTTCTTTCTGGAACAGGATCTTAAAGGTAAGCATAAGCAGTTTCAGATCCTGAATTACCGAGTAGGACTCGATATAGGTCAGATCCAGCTTCAGTTTGTCGTACGGCGTTGTGTTGTATTTCCCGTAGACCTGCGCGTACCCGGTGAGCCCGGCCTTCACTTTCAAGCGGTAGTCAAATTCTGGTATCTGCTCCGCGTAAAGCGCCGCGATCTCCGGGCGCTCCGGGCGGGGCCCCACCAGAGACATATCTCCTTTTAAAATGTTGAAGATCTGGGGGAGCTCGTCAAAGTGAATGTTCCGGATTACTTTGCCCACCGGCGTGATGCGATCGTCCCCCTTTTGGGCCAGCCGCGCCCCGTCTTCTTCCGATGTCACTTTCATGCTCCGGAATTTCAGGATCTGGAACACCTTCTTGTCCTTTGTGAGCCGCGGCTGCGTGTAGAATATGGGCCCGCCGTCGTACGCCTTGATGCACACGGCGATCACCAGCATAAAGGGCAGCGCGATCACCAGCCCCAGCAGAGAAAAGATGATATCCATGGCCCGCTTTGCGAACAGCTGCTCCGCCGTCAGCCTGCGGTTGCGGGACAGAAGCAGCGTGGTGTCAAACAGATGGATATTGTCCGCGCTGCGCAGCATGATATCGGATAATTTGGGTATGCTGTAGCAGCGGATGTCTTTTTCAAAACAGTATTTCAGATAGAGATTTCGCTCATGGGAGGGGATATCCGCCAGGATGACCGCCGGATACTGCTCGATCTTCTTTTTGATCGCCGTCTCCCCTTTGGAGAGGTGGATGCGCTCGCAGATAATGAATTTGTCCTCTCTGGAGGATACCTTGTCCACCAGGGTGCGGGGATTCTGGGCGCCATAGATCAGCAGCATTTTCCTGGGCGGATAGATGCGCTCGTAAACCCAGCGCATGGAGACCACCCAGATCACCACGATCACCAGATCCACCACGGTCATATTGAACATTGGCACAAGGTTGCTGCCGAATTTCCAGCGGCCGATCAGCGCCATCTGGAAATACGTGATCACGTTCACACAGATGATCGACAGAATCTGGGAATACAGCACCTCAAACACCCGCAGGTACCCCACGCGGAAGCCGCCGTACACCCGGTAAAAAAGGTAAAGCATCAGCATATACTGGGCGATGATCACCTGGTTGCCGCGCACGAACCCTCTGCCGATCACTTCGCCTTTTGCGTAAAACCGATACCACACAAACGCAAAGATCCCGGTTTCCAGAAGCAGGATCAAAACAGAGGACAAAAACATGATAATTCTTTTATACTGCTCTCTTTTACCCATCTTTATCTCCCGTGTTTTCCAGAAGCTGTTTTCCAATTTCAGACACTATGGTACATTTTACAACACTTTTTGCCAAAAAACAACCGCAAACACACAGCGGGCGCATCCGCGCCTTTTGTATATTGTACAGGAGTCCGCTGTATTTCGCAAGTATATCCTGTGGGAAACATTTCCATCATATTTTATTAAGAATTTTCTTCCATTCATCTACTTGCGCCGCGTTCTCTCTTGTGCTAAACTGAGTCTGGCTTCTTATGATAATAGAAGATATTGTGAAAAATATGATAGAATCTGTTTTTGAGCAAAGGAGTATTGTACATGAAAAAGAAATTTGCTGTCTCGCTGTTGTTTCTGTTTTGCCTTCTCTTTGCGATGCCCGCAGCGGCTTCCGCCTACAAGAACCAGTGGGTAAAACAGGGCAGGGATACATACTACTACAAGGCGGACGGTACGCCCTGTACCAACGGCCCCTGGAAGATCAAGCAGAAAGGCGTGACCAATCTCTATCTCTTTGAGTCGGACGGCAGGCTGATCAAAAGCCGCATCACCCTGCGCAACGGAAAATATTATCTCAGCTACAAAGACGGTCGGCTGCTCACCGACCTGCGCCGGATAAAACTGACCGACAACAAGAAATACACGTTCTGCGGCACGAAGGACGGTTCCCTGAAAATGGGTCTCGTGAAGGACAAAAAGGGCGTCTTCTACTTTAATAAAAAGGCTGCCAATCCAGGCCAGGCGCTCACCAGCGGACTGACGAAGATCGGAAAGTATTATTATTATTTTACTTCCAGCGGGAAGGCATACCAGAATAAAATTGCCAAAATAGGCAAAGCCTATTATTATTTCAACCAGAACGGGCGGCGCAAGGGCGGCGTTTTCAAATACGGCAATTACTACTATGGTTTCGACACCAAAACCTTTAAAATGGTTTACGGCCTGAAGACCATCAACGGAAAGACCTACTATTTTAATAAGAAGAAAAAAGGGCGCGCCGTCACGGACAGCTTTCTGAAAATAAACGGGAAAAATTATTATTTCAACTCCTATGGCGTGCTCCAGACCGGGTGGATCACCGTAAACGCCCGCCGCTATTACATGGATCCGAAGAAAAACGGGGCGCAGGCGTTCGGAACGATCAAGGTGGACGGAACTACGTATAACCTGGGAACCCAGGGCTATCTGACTTACTCACCGTACAATAATGTGATCCTGCGCGTCAACCGGAAAAACTGTGTGATCACGGTGTATAACGGGAATATGCCGTTTAAGGCGATCACCTGTTCCGTGGGGCTTCCCACATCGCCCACACCCGTGGGTACTTTCTACATTATGTATAAAGCCCGCTGGCATGAGCTGAACGGCCCCTCCTACGGGCAGTACTGCAGTAAGTTCCTGCCGTCCTACCTGTTCCATTCCGTACCCATGTACGGAACCACGCAGGATCCGTACAATGTGGCGGCCAACGACTACAACAACCTGGGAAGTCCGGCCTCCGGCGGATGTATCCGCGTGTCAGTTGCGGACGCCAAATGGATCTATGACAATGTCCCGGTGGGCGCAACCGTGGTGATCTCCGATGACCAGCCCATGCCGCTGGGCAAACCGGCCACTTTAAAAATGCCGGCCGGCACCAAGGGGAAAGATCCCACTGATATCTGGAGTTAAAATAAATAATTTTAAAGGGGGCTGCTAGGTTGACAGCAAATGGGGCTGCTAACCAGCAGCCCCTAATAATTTTAATTTTTTATTTCTATCTTTCACTTCCTGTCTTTTGTTTCCCGTGTTATTCCACGTTTTCTCCCAGCCCGCTCATAATGAGCTTCGCGATGTTTTCCAGCGCTTCCTGCTCGTCCTCCCCCTCACAGATCAGTGTGATGGAATCGTTGCATTTCACACAGGCGCTCAGCACATTCAGCACACTCTTTGCGTTCGTGGTGGTATCTCCAAAGGCGATCCGCACGGTGGACTTGTATTTGATGGCCTCCGTGCAGAGCATCGCCGCCGGTTTCAGGTGAAGTCCCGCATGATTCTTTATCACAAACGTCCTGCTTACCATACCCTATTCCTCCGTTCGAATTTCCAGCTCGGCCTCCTGCTCCTCGTCTTCCACATTCACCACGATGGAGACCTCACTGCCAAGCTCGCAGCCATCGGGAAGTGTGATCTTTACCGGGAGCGTGTAGTCTCCGTTCTGGGAGCACTCCGTCAGATCGATCTCCGCGTGAATATCTTCGTATCCCAGCGCGTCCAGTTCTTCATCCGCGGCGCGCACATTCACGGCCAGCTTGTCTGTGGGAGAAAAGATCAGACTCTTTCCCACCGGCGTATTCTTCAGAACCAGCTCGGATACCGGGAAGTCAATGGTGCGGCTCCCCACCACATCCACCCGCACGGACACCGTGGCAGCCGCCGACACATCCGCCTCCAGGCGCACATCCGGATACTGTGCCAGGGTGTCGTTCAGATCCACGGCAAAGTCCCGGTTGTCGGACGCGCCGCTGATGTCGAACGTATCGCTGAGCATCAGTCTGTTACCCAGCTCCTCTATGGCCTCCTTCGGCGCGGTGAGATTCACGGTGCGGGGCGAGATGGTGATCCCCGTCACTTCATACCCCTCCGCGGGCGTTCCGGTAACCGTTGCGGCCAGCGGGATCTCCTCGTATACCTCCCAGATCTCAACCGCCACCTCCGCTTTGTTTTCCTGCAGCACCACTCCGTCTATATTTTTTAATTCCAGCTGCGCCATCTGGCCGTCCGTCAGCACCGACCCGTTTTTATCCTCAATGCGGATCGCGTAAGTCTGCGTGCTGTCCCCGCTCTTTGCGGTAATGTCCACCGGCACAGTGACTTTTCCGATAATGTTGATCAGTGACTGCGGCCCGGCGATCCGGATGGTGTCCCCTGTCAACAGCGACACTTTCCCCAGCTCGTAGCCCCTGGCCGCCTTCCCGGAGACTGTGGCCACAATGCCGAAGCTCTCCTCTATCTTATCTTCCATGCTGATCTTCAGGGAGGCTGGCTGGATGCGCATGTCCTCCTGTGTGACGGCAAATTCCCCGCAGCTCACTTCCAGCGGCACAGAGCCGATGGCCTCGTTGTAGTTTTCCAGATCCGCCTTCACGGTAAAGCTGGAGGCCGACAGCCGGGTGCGCACTGAGCGGCGGGCCGTCACATAAACGTTCACGCGGTCCGTCCCGTCCACCACCGTGAACGTTTTATTCGCATTGGTAATGGTGTCCTGGTTCACGATGGTCACCGGAATATTCCGGTATATCTGCGTGTCCTCCGGATCGTTGTTATCCGCCACGATCAGCCAGATCAGGCAGGCCACAAGGACAGAGAGCAGCTTTAAGCCCAGGTTATGCGTTAATTTATGTTTCATGCGTTGTTCCTTTCCCGGCCCCCGCTTTCTCTTTCCCGCCAGGGAAAAACCTTCCGCCGATCCGTTTTCTGCTGTTGACCGCCTTGTTCTGTACATTCCGCAGCTGCACCCGCAGGCTCTCCTCCGTCACATTCCGGGTGAGCACGCCTCTCCTGGCAATAGAGATTTTTCCCGTCTCCTCCGAGACCACAATGGTCAGGGAGTCCGTGGCCTCGCTGATGCCCACTGCCGCCCGGTGCCTTGTGCCGAGCTCTTTCCCCAGCGTCTGGCTGTCCGACAGGGGAAGATAACAGGTGGCGGATACCACTCTGTCCCCGCGGATCAGCA
>CANRKY010000080.1 GCA_947631355.1 uncultured Marvinbryantia sp. | reverse complement strand
ACCGTGTGGCGGTGCTGTACGGCGGACAGGTGGTGGAGTACGGCACGGTGGAGGAGATCTTCTACGACCCGCGGCACCCCTATACCTGGGCGCTGTTGTCCTCGCTGCCGCAGCTGGCGCAGCGCAACACGCAGCTCTATTCGATCACCGGCACGCCACCCTCACTCTACAACGCCATCGTGGGCGATGCCTTCGCGCCGCGCAACCCGTACTGCTTAAAGATCGACACTCTGGCGGAGCCGCCCATGTTCCCGGTCACGGCAACGCACTACGCGAAAACCTGGCTGCTTGACCCGCGCGCTCCCAAGACGGAGAAGCCGGAGAGCATACAGAATATCCACGAAAAGCTGATGGCAGCATTTAACATCTGAGAGAGGGGAGATGATGAACGTGACTGAAAAAAATCAAAAAGAATCCGGCCGCGTCTCCCGTTTCCCGGAGCACGGGCCCATCGCGGAGAACGGCAAGGAAATTCTGCTGTCCGTAAAAGACATTGACATTACATTCGGCAAGGGAGAAAACGCCGTGCGCGCCGTGCAGGACGCCTCCTTTGACATTTACAAGGGCGAGACATTCTCGCTGGTGGGCGAGTCCGGTTCGGGCAAGACCACCATCGGGCGCGCGGTGATCCGCGTGAACCCGCTGGCCGCGGGAGAGATCCAGTATAAGGGTGTGCGCATTTCCGGCAAGATCCCGCGCTCCCTGGACCGCGAAGTGATCCGAAATGTGCAGATGGTATTCCAGGACCCGGCGGCGTCCTTAAACGAGCGCGCCACCGTGGATTACATTATTTCCGAGGGCCTGTACAACTTCCACCTGTTTAAGAACGAGGCGGATCGCGTGCGCAAGGTGGAGAACATGATCAACGAGGTGGGCCTTCTGCCGGAGCACCTGACCCGCTATCCTCACGAATTTTCCGGCGGTCAGCGCCAGCGTATCGGCCTGGCGCGGGCCATGGTTATGGAGCCGGAGCTGGTGGTGGCGGACGAGCCGATCTCCGCGCTGGATGTGTCTATCCGCGCCCAGGTGCTGAATCTGCTGAAGAAGTTCCAGCGCGAGCAGCAGGTGACCTATCTGTTCATCGCCCACGACCTGTCCATCGTGCGCTTTATCTCCGACCGCATCGGCGTGATCTATAAAGGGCGCATTGTGGAAGTGGCCGATGCCGAGGAATTATTCGACTATCCTCTGCACCCCTACACCCACTCCCTGATCTCCGCGATCCCCATTCCGGATCCGAAGCTGGAGAAAAACAAGGTGCAGTATGTGTACGATCCGTCCATGCACGACTACAGCGAGGACAAGCCGGAGTTTGTGTGCATCGGGCACGATCACTATGTGTACGGCAACAAGAAAGAGATTGAAGAATACAAGGCCATCCGCGAGCGGGGCGTGCCCTTAAAGCCCATCCAGATCGCGGGGCCGGACACGGCTGCCGCGCCTCAGGTGCCGAAGGAGACGGTGGATGAGATCGCGGACGCCCAGTTCCTGAACACGCCGGTGCACGACACCGGAAGCATCTGGTACACCGTGCTCTCGTTTTTCCTGCCGGTGGTGGGTATCATCGCCGCGCTGCTGTTTAAGCGGCACATGTACATCCGCAACTACAAGGCTTGCAAAAAAGGCGCCGTCATTGGATTTACGGTACTTCTGGTGATCCTGGTGATCTTTGTGCTGCTGCTTGTGCTGGCGGTGATATAAAGAAAGATGCGGTAAATGGCCGCATCATTTCGAGGTGATTTATGGGACGCACTGCAAGAGACCGGCGGGAGCATCTGCCGAAACCGGTACAAAAGATTGAACTGAACGCCAGGCACATGAAAATGCGCCTGGCGCTTGCCATCTTCCTGCTGCTGGGCGGCGTGGGGCTGATCTTTTATTCCATGCGCGGTCCCGCGGTGCAGGCGGGCTGGACGGAGATCCGGGCGGACGCGGGGGACGCGGGCTGCGCGGCGGATTTCACGTTTCTCTATCCCCTGGGCACCACCGGCTCTCCCCGGGCGGAGTATCGGGCGCTCACCGCGCTCTACACCGGGGCCTGCCGGGACGCCGGGCGCATTTTTGGCAATGACGCCGCGGAGGATGTGCACAATATACGTTTTCTGAACGACCACCCCAACGAGGAGGTGCAGGTGGATCCCGGGCTGTACGCGGCGCTGGAACAGATCGCGGAAAGCAAAGACCGGTCGCTCTACCTTGCGCCGGTCTACGAGATCTATAATGGCGTGTTTCACTGCGAGGATGTCTCCGAGACGGCGTACTTCGACCTGCGCCAGAATGAGGAGCTGCGGGACTGGTTCGGCCAGGTGTGCGCGTATGCAATGGATCCGGCGCAGGTGGATCTGGAACTTCTGGGAGATAACAGGGTGCGCCTGAAAGTGTCGGACGAGTACCTGGCGTTCGCTCAGGCGGAGGAGATCGGCAGCTTTATTGACCTGTACTGGATGAAAAACGCGTTTATCGCGGACTATCTGGCCGCGCGGCTTGCGGATAATGGGTATTCCATCGGCACGCTGTCCAGCGCGGATGGGTTTTTGCGGAACCTGGACGCCGCCGGGGAAACAGACTATTCCCTGGGGCTGTACGGGCTGGAGGGAAACGAGATCCGCTCCATGGGCGTGCTGCACTACCGCGGGGCCCAGAGCTTCGTCTGCCTGCGTTCCTACCCCTTAACAGAGGACGCCGGGGATTACTGCGCGCTGCCGGACGGCAGGGTGCTCACCCCCTTCCTGGATGTGCAGGACGGCCTGTGCAAAAGCGCGGTGAGCGATCTCACGGCCTACGCAAAGAGCGCGGGCTGCGGGGAGATCCTGCTGAATCTGATCCCTGTTTACATCACAGAAGAATTTGCGCCGGAGCGGCTGGAAGAACTGGCGGATGAGGGAATACAGAGCATTGGGTACTGGGATGGAGAACTGCACTATACGGAAGAAACGCTGGATGTGGAAACAGAAAGCGGGCAGTAGCGGCAGTGAAGAAATCGCGCTCTGCCGCACTGGCCGCCTGGCGGGGCTGCCGAAGCGTGCGGTATGTAACAGTGGCAGTGGAGAAATCGCGCTCTGCCGCACTGGTCACGCGGCGGGACTGTCAGAATGTGCGCGTGCGGCGCGGGCCATGCAGTAGCGATAACTGAAAAAGAGTACAATATCCGCGCCGGCCCAGGCCAGGATCTCGGCGTAGAAAATGCCCTCCTGTCCCATGAGCCGGGGCAGCAGCAGAGCGGAGCCGGTGCGCATAAAAAATTCCGCGAAGCCGGACACCATGGGCAGCACGGTGTTTCCCATCCCCTGCACGCAGGAGCGGGTGACATGCAGATAATATAAGACGGGCAGGCATACGCTCATAATGAACAGATAGTGGTAGGCAATCTTCAGGGTGTCTGCCACTGTTTTTGCGTCTCCAGATATGAAGCAGCGCAAAATGGCGTGCCCGCCGAGCACCATCACAAGGGCGATCACCACGGAGGTGACCATGGCGATCCCCATGGCGGAGCGGTAGCCATGCCGGATGCGGTCGGTCTTTCCAGCGCCCAGGTTCTGCCCGGCATAGGTGGTCATGGAAAATCCGTAGGAGGTGGCAGCCACTTCCAGCATGCCATACAGCTTGTTGGTGGCGGTGAAACCGGCCAGGAACAGCACGCCGAACCCGTTGATTACGTACTGCACGATCATGCCGCCCACCGAGATCACGGCGTTCTGGAACGCCATGGGAAAGCCCAGCACCAGAAGGCGCCAGCAGGTGCGCCGGTGCAGGGGCAGGTCTTCCCGGTTCATCCGCAGCAGATCGATGCCGCGGATCCGCACATAGCAGAAGACGCCGGCAAAAAGCTGGGCGATCACCGATGCGGCCGCAGCGCCGGCCACCCCCGTGTGCAGCACGGCCACAAAGAGAAGATCCAGCACAATGTTCACCGCGGCGGCGAAAACCATGGCGTACAGGGGCGTTCTGCCGTCCCCTAAAGAGCGCAGGACGGACGCCAGCAGATTGTAGGCCATGGTGATGGGGATCCCACAGAACATGGTGCGCATATACGAGAGAGCGCCTGGGAATACTGTGGCGGGGGTATTTAAAATATGCAGGATCGGCGCAGCGCACAGCTGCCCGCCCAGCAGCATGGCAAGGGCGATGACAACGGATAAAAACACGCTGTTTGCGATCACGCTGCGGAGCTGGCGGGGGCGATCCGCGCCGAACTCCTGCGCCATCCAGATGGAAAAGCCCTGGGTGAAGCCCTGAACCATGCCCAGCGCCATCCAGATCATCCACTCGGAGGCGCCCACGGAGGCGATGGCGGAAACGCCCAGCACCTGCCCCACGATCATGGCGTCCGCAACGGTATAAAATTGTTGAAACAGATTTCCCACCATCAGGGGAAGGGCGAAGGAGAAGATCAGCCTGCCCGGTCTCCCTGCGGTCATATTCTGAATGGAAGCCATTTTCATTCCTCCAAAAAGGGTTTTGCTGGTATCATAGCACAAAGCGGCTGCAAAGGGAAGCGTGCATTTCGCAAAACTGCTGCTGACCGCTTTCGAAGTGCTCTTTCAGCCGGTAGAAAATAGAAGAACGATTTACGATAAAAAAACAAAAAAATTCCTTGCAATTTTCCAATCATGTGTTATAGTAGTTATAGAACAAACGTGCAGACATGAATCGTATTGCGCGTTCCGGAAAGGGGATGTGTTTATGAATGTGAGTAAATTTACGCAAAAGTCTTTGCAGGCGGTGAACGACCTGCAGAAGATCGCTTATGAATACGGGAACCAGGAAATCGAGCAGGAGCATCTTCTGTACGCGCTGATGAACCAGGAAGACAGTCTGATCATGAAGCTGGTGGAGAAGATGGAGATCCAGCCCCAGTATTTTGCCAACGGCATCATTTCCGCCCTGGAGAAGCGGGTGAAGGTTTCCGGCGGCCAGCCCTATGTGGGAAACGATCTGAACAAGGCGCTGGTTTCGGCGGAGGACGAGGCAAAGGCCATGGGGGATGAATACGTGTCCGTGGAGCACCTGTTCCTGGCTCTGCTCCGCTATCCCAACAAAGCGGTCAAACAGCTGTTCCAGGAGTTCGGCATCACCAGGGAGCGCTTCCTGCAGGCCCTCTCCACGGTGCGCGGGAACCAGCGGGTGACATCGGACAACCCGGAGGCCACCTACGATACCCTCGCAAAATACGGGGAGGAGCTGGTGGAAAAGGCGCGGCAGCAGAAGCTGGATCCGGTGATCGGCCGCGATGCGGAGATAAGAAACGTGATCCGCATTCTTTCCAGAAAGACAAAGAACAACCCGGTGCTCATCGGGGAGCCCGGCGTGGGCAAGACCGCCGTGGTGGAAGGGCTGGCGCAGCGTATCGTGCGCGGCGATGTGCCGGAGGGATTGAAGAACAAAAAAATCTTTTCCCTGGACATGGGCGCGCTGGTGGCGGGGGCAAAATACCGCGGCGAGTTTGAGGAGCGCCTGAAGGCCGTGCTGGAAGATGTGCGAAAGAGCGAGGGCGAGATCATCCTGTTTGTGGACGAGCTGCATCTGATCGTGGGCGCGGGCAAGACAGACGGCGCCATGGACGCCGGGAACATGCTCAAGCCCATGCTGGCGCGGGGCGAGCTGCACTGCATCGGCGCCACCACGCTGGACGAACACCGCCAGTACATCGAAAAAGACCCGGCCCTGGAGCGGCGTTTCCAGCCGGTGCTGGTGGACGAGCCCACGGTGGAGGACACCATCTCCATCCTGCGGGGCTTAAAAGAGCGCTACGAAGTGTACCACGGCGTGAAGATCACAGACGGCGCGCTGGTGGCGGCGGCCACACTGTCCGCCCGCTACATTTCCGACCGCTTCCTGCCGGATAAGGCCATCGACCTGGTGGACGAGGCGTGCGCGCTGATCAAGACGGAACTGGATTCCATGCTCACAGAACTGGATGAACTTTCCCGGCGCATCATGCAGATGGAGATCGAGGAGGCGGCGCTGAAGAAAGAGACGGATAAACTGAGCGCGGACCGCCTGGAGAACCTGCAGAAAGAGCTGGCGGAATTAAAGAGCGAGTTTGCCGGTATGAAGGCCCAGTGGGACAACGAAAAGACGGCGGTGGAAAATCTCTCCCGCCTGCGTGAGCAGATCGAGGCGGTGAACAAAGAGATCGAGCTGGCGCAGAGACAGTACGACCTGAACAAAGTGGCCCAGCTGATGTACGGCGAGCTGCCGAAGCTCCAGCAGCAGCTGGCCGCGGAAGAAGAAAAAGTGAAGAACAAAGATATGTCCCTGGTGCACGAGAGCGTGACGGACGAGGAGATCAGCCGCATCATCTCCCGCTGGACGGGGATCCCCGTGGCGAAGCTCACCGAGAGCGAGCGCAGCAAGATCCTGAATCTGAGCGCAGAGCTGCACAAGCGGGTGATCGGGCAGGACGACGGTGTGCAGAAAGTGACAGACGCCATCCTGCGCTCCAAGGCGGGCATCAAGGATCCCACAAAGCCCATCGGCTCCTTTCTGTTTATGGGGCCCACCGGCGTGGGCAAGACAGAGCTGGCAAAAGCCCTGGCGCAGAGCCTGTTTGATGACGAGCAGAACATGGTGCGCATCGACATGAGCGAATACATGGAGAAATATTCTGTGTCCCGCCTGATCGGAGCGCCTCCCGGATACGTGGGCTACGAGGAGGGCGGCCAGCTCACCGAGGCCGTGCGCAGAAAGCCCTACTCCGTGGTGCTGTTTGACGAGATCGAAAAAGCCCACCCGGATGTGTTCAACGTGCTGCTGCAGGTGCTGGACGACGGGCGCATCACGGATTCCCAGGGCAGGACGGTGGATTTCAAAAACACCATCCTGATCATGACCTCCAACATCGGTTCCTCCTATCTGCTGGAGGGAATCGAGGAGGACGGGCAGATCCGCCCGGAGTGCGAAGAACTGGTGATGAACGATCTGAAAAACCACTTCCGGCCGGAATTTCTGAACCGTCTGGACGAGATCATCATGTTCAAGCCGCTCACAAAAGACAACATCGGAAACATCATCGACCTGATGATGGACGATCTGAACCGCAGGCTGAAAACACAGGACATCGCGCTCTCCCTCACGGACGCGGCAAAAGATTTTGTCATCCAGGGCGGCTACGATCCCATGTACGGCGCGAGGCCGCTGAAGCGGTTCCTGCAGAAAAACGTGGAGACCCTGGCGGCGCGGGAGATCTTATCCGGCGAGGTGCGGGGCGGAGACGTGATCACACTGGATGTAAAAGACGGGAAACT
Organism: uncultured Marvinbryantia sp.; assembly: GCA_947631355.1. Lineage (GTDB taxonomy): Bacteria > Bacillota > Clostridia > Lachnospirales > Lachnospiraceae > Marvinbryantia. The sequence continues at coordinate 3,366 of CANRKY010000080.1, read as the reverse complement.
TCTGGCGCAGATCGCGCAGCAGATAGAGTAAGGCCGCGAGCAGACAGAGTGAAGACTGCGAGCAGACAGAGTAAGGCCGCGAGCAGACAGAGTAAAGACTGTAGGCGGATGGCGTAAAAAACGCACGTTAGAATAAAGACTATATTTTCATGGCACAGGGAGAGGAGGTTACGCCGATGATCCCGAAAGACCCGGTGATGCTTTTGAGTTATATCAACACACAATTGCGGGACTTCTACCCAAGCCTGGACGCGCTGGCGGAAGGGCTTGGGGTGGACAAAAGCGAAGTGGAAGAAAAACTGCGCAGCATCGATTATACTTACGATGCCGCGCAGAACAGATTTGTATAATGGAACGGGGCCTGTATAGTTTGAAGCGGATCTGTGCTGATGAAAACAGATCTGTACAGACTTACAGGTCTTTCACTTTTTCGGTGTAGATCTTTTTCAGCAGGATGGCGCTGAGGATCAAAGAGACAACCTCCGCGATGTCGTAGCTCCACCACACGGCGTCCAGCCCCAGGGTGACCGCCAGGATATAGGCAGCCGGAAGCAGCACCACAAGTTGTCTGGCAACCGAGATGATCAGGCTGTACACGCCGTTTCCCAGCGCCTGGAACACCGAGCCCACAATGATACAAAAGCCTGCCATAATAAAACTCAGGCTGATGATGCGCAGGGCGGGCACGCCGATGGCGAGCATATTCTCCGATGCGTTAAAGAGCAAAAGCAGCTTGTCCGGCAGAAATTGGAACACCAGCACGCCGATGCACATGATGCACAGGGCGATCAGGATGCTCAGGCGGATGGTGCGCACAATGCGATCCTTTTTGCGCGCGCCGTAATTGTATGCCACAATGGGGATCATGCCGTTGTTCAGGCCGAAGATGGGCATGAACGCAAAGCTGTTCAGCTTGAAATATACCCCGAACACAGCCGTGGCCGTGGAAGTGAACATCAGCAGGATCTTATTAAACCCGAAGGTCATCACCGAGCCGATGGCCATCATGATGATGGACGGAACGCCCACCGCGTAGATGGTGCGGATGATGCGCAGGTTCGGGCGGAACCCTTTCAGGCTGATGTGGATCTCCGGATTCTTTTTCAGGTTAAAGAAGACCCCTAAGCCCATGGCGAGGAACTGCCCGAACACGGTGGCTGCCGCCGCGCCCGCCACGCCCATGCGGGGCATGCCGCACAGGCCGAAGATCAGGATGGGATCCAGAATGATATTTGTGATGGCGCCCACGCCCTGGGTGACCATGTTGTAGATGGTGCGTCCTGTGGACTGCAGAAGCCGCTCGCACGTAACCTGCATGAACACGCCGAAGGAACAGATGGTGATGATGGACATATACTGCACGCCGTACTCGATGATGATCTCGTTATCTGTCTGCAGAACGAAGAAGGTGCGCGAAAAGAAAATGCCCACGAGAGCGAAGACCAGACAGGTGATAAGCGCCAGAAAAATGCCGTTGTTCGCGGCCAGGCTGGCGTCTTTTTCGTTTTTCTCCCCAAGGCTGCGGGACAGCAGGGCGTTGATGCCCACGCCGGTTCCGGAGGCAAAGGCGATCATCAGCGTCTGCACCGGGAACGCCAGCGACACGGCGGTGAGGGCGTACTCATCGATCCTGGAGACAAAGATACTGTCAACAATGTTGTAGCAGGCCTGCACCAGCATGGACAGCATCATTGGCAGCGACATAGTGATCAAAAGTTTCGGGATGGGCATAACGCCCATTTTGTTTTCCTGTAATTGTGCTTGCTGCAAAATATCCTTCCTTTCTTGATTCTCAGCTCGTCCAGATTAATTCTCAACTCGTCCAATTTTTCATTATAGTGGAAGAAAATTTATTTGTCTATAAATGTTTTGCAAAACCGGAAAGAATCGTATATACTTACTATAACTGATTTTTGCGGCAGGATATTTTTGGAGATATTTCCCTGATAAAAACGGAGCGAAAAAAATGGAAAAAAAGAACAACCGATTAAAAAACCTGATCACCGGGGTCGCGCTGGCACAGCTGGCGGCGGTGGTGATCTTCGGCGTTTTCGGCGCCTACAAGCACATCATCACAGGGCACCAGGGGGATCTGATGGTGGGGGCTTCCCTGTTTATTTTCTGGGTGCTCATGGATGTGGCGGAGCCGATTGCCCTGCACCGGTTCGACGGCATCACCCAGAGGCAGAAAAGCGCCTTTCTGAAATTTGCGGCCTTTGACTTTGCGGGGCTGGCGGGCATCGCCTACTTTCTTTTCAGCATGGGCGGGACCGGCGGAAACGGCATCCTGGGCGCGGTGGTCTATGCGGTGAGCATCAAACCGAAGCGGGAGAACCAGGATATATTCTACGGGCTGGTTCCGGAGGAAGAAGACATGGAATAAGCGGCACGCGCATTTCATACGTTATCAGTGAGGACTGAGAAATGAAGTGCGCATATGGATACACAGATCAGGGGAAAAGCGGTCGGCTTCGTGCTGTTTGCGGCAATGATATTTTTGAGCATCTATTTTCAGCGCCAGCAGGCGCAGACGGATGCGGAGCAGGCAGCCGCGGGTCAGGTGGCTGCTGAGCAGCAGGCAGAAAGCGGCGCGGGGCAGCAGTTGGGCAGTGATGCGGGACAGCAGGCAGGCAGCGACGCAGGTCAGCAGTTGGGCAGTGATGCAAGGCAGCAGGCAGGCAACAGTGTGGGGCAGCAGGCGGATATGGAAAAAAAGATCGCGCTCACCTTTGACGACGGGCCGCACCCCGTGTACACAAAGCTCCTGCTGGACGGACTGCGGGAGCGTGGCGTAAAAGCCACTTTTTTTGTGGTGGGAGAGAACATTCCCGGCCGGGAGGACATCATCCGGCAGATGGCGCAGGACGGGCACCTGATCGGAAATCACACCTACGACCACTGCGACATTAGCAGCCTGAGCGCCGAGGAAGCCTGCAGGGAGCTGAAAAAGACCAGCGACCTGGTGGAGCAGATCACGGGGAACGCCACGGCCTACGTGCGGCCGCCCTTCGGGAAATGGGACGATGCCCTGGACTGCCGCACTTCTATGATCGCGGTGAAATGGACTGTGGATCCGATGGACTGGACCACAAAAAATACCTCCCAGGTGGTGGCCAAAGTGCTGGAGGCAGCCGCGGAGAACGACATCATCCTGCTGCACGATTATTATGAATCGTCCGTGAAAGCGGCGCTGGAGATCGTGGACAGACTGCAGGCGGAAGGGTTCACCTTCGTGACGGTGGAAGAACTTCTGCTGGAGTGAGGGACACTCAGACAGACGATCTGCTGTAAGGCAGATGTGTCGGCAAAACGGCAGCACAGAATACAAAACGAAAGAAGATGGAAACATGAAACAGTCCAGTATGG
>CANRKY010000079.1 GCA_947631355.1 uncultured Marvinbryantia sp. | reverse complement strand
GTGGAACGGGCGCCAGAGAATGGGAATATCGGCTTCCAGAAACGGCTTTAAAAGTTCTGCGATCACATCCATATCGTGATAAAACGCGGTCCGTTCCGGCGTCCCGTCTACCAGGATGCGGTCGGCGTCAAAATCAGTATGCTCCGTGTAAAAACTTTTGTCGCGTCCGCCCAAAGGAGAGTACCAGTGGAACGTAAACGTGGCGATGCCTTTTTCGGTCTTTGCCCACTCGTAAGCGGTCTTTAAAGTGTCGCGGTTTTCATACACTTCGGTGAGACAGGGCTCCGAGGCGTCATCATAATTGATATTGGGGGAGTAAGAGAGAAGCTCAAATCCCCGCAGCATCGGTTCCTTGCCCGTCACATCTCGTATGTACGTGATTTCCTCCATAGGATTCGTCTGGGTGTGCTGCCCGGTGATAATGCCCTTTCCGGCCACATCAGACAGATAATTTAAAAGCTCCCGCGCGTGCTCTGTGGCATTTGGATTAACAGGTATCTGCATAATATCCCTCCTTATCAAAATTCTGGTAGTATTATAGCGCATTTTTAATATTGTGTCTATCCGTCTTGACCTATAAATCACGCAATTTCTCACCCCCCCCTCAGTGTCTGCAGTTTATTTCAGCTTTCCGTTCTCGCAGTTTATTTCAGCTTTCCGATTCCGCAGTTTATTTCAGCTTTCCGATTCCGTAGTTTATTTCAGCTTTCCAATCCCGCAGTTTATTTCAGCTTTCCGTTCTCGCAGTTTATTTCAACCTCTCATTTCCGCAGTTTATTTCAGTCTTCCGCTCCTGCAATTTATTTCAACCTCTCATTTCCGTAGTTTATTTCTGCCCTTCACTTCTGCGGCTTTGTCCAGCGTTCACATATTATAAAAGCAAAGAAAGCGCCCAGTGGCCGGTGGCCCAAACAGCAAACATAGGCGTGTTCGAAGCAGGATCCGCGAGCAGACTTACGATTGCTGGAGCGCTGTCTGAGCGAAGCGAGTTCGCGGAAGCAATCGTTTATAGAGGGCGCAGCGGGTCCGCGAGAACGCCGCGTTTGCGTTGGGGCACCGGCCGTCGGGCGCCTGCTTATATAAAAGAACCCCGCCCAATAGAAAAACAAACCCCGCCCAACCTTATTTACGAAAACCCCCAAATGTGCTATACTACCAAAAGAAATCGCACAAAAGACATCCGGCCCGCGAAGGGCAGGACAGACATTACTATAAGGAGAGAAAAAAGAAAATGTATGATCCAAGATCGATGAAAGCGGAGGAGTTCATCAGCCACGAGGAGATCATGGAAACCCTTGCCTTTGCACAGGCCCACAGGCGTGACGAGAACCTGATCCAGCAGATCATTGAGAGGGCAAAAGAAAGAAAGGGCCTGAACCACCGAGAAGCCATGGTTCTTCTGGACTGCGAGCTGGAAGAAAAAAACCAGCAGATCTACGCGCTGGCGGAGCAGATCAAAAAAGACTTTTACGGCAACCGCATCGTGATGTTCGCCCCGCTGTATCTTTCCAACTACTGCATCAACGGGTGCGTGTACTGCCCATATCATCTGAAAAACAAGCACATCGCCCGAAAGAAGCTCACCCAGGAGGAAATCCGCAGGGAAGTGATCGCCCTGCAGGACATGGGGCACAAGCGCCTTGCGCTGGAGACGGGGGAGGATCCCGTCAATAACCCCATCGAGTACGTGCTGGAGAGCATAAAAACCATCTATGGCATCCAGCATAAAAACGGGGCGATCCGCCGGGTAAACGTAAATATCGCGGCGACCACCGTAGAAAATTATCGAAAGCTGAAAGAAGCCGGGATCGGCACCTATATCCTTTTCCAGGAAACCTATCATAAAAGAAGCTACGAGAAACTGCACCCCACCGGCCCAAAACACGATTACGCGTACCACACGGAGGCCATGGATCGGGCCATGGAAGGCGGCATCGATGATGTGGGGATCGGCGTGCTGTTTGGCCTGGAACTGTACCGCTACGAATTTGCCGGCCTTTTGATGCACGCGGAACATCTGGAAGCGGTGCACGGCGTGGGGCCGCACACGATCAGCGTGCCGCGCATCCGCCCTGCGGACGATATCGACGCGGACGCATTTGATAACGGAATCAACGATGACACCTTTGCGAAACTTGTGGCCTGCATCCGCATCGCGGTGCCCTACACCGGCATGATCCTCTCCACGCGCGAGAGCCAGAAATGCCGGGAGCGCGTGCTGCGCCTCGGCATATCCCAGATCAGCGGCGGCTCCCGCACCAGCGTGGGCGGCTATGCGAAGCCAGAATCGCCCAGAGAAAACTCCGCGCAGTTTGACGTGAGCGACACGCGCACACTGGACGAGGTGGTAAACTGGCTGATGCGCCTGGGCTATATCCCCAGCTTCTGCACGGCCTGCTACCGCGAGGGCAGGACGGGAGACCGGTTCATGAGCCTCTGCAAGAGCGGGCAGATACAGAACTGCTGTCATCCCAACGCCCTGCTGACGCTGAAAGAGTATCTGATGGATTACGCATCGGAAGACACTCGCAGGATCGGGGAGAAACTGATCGCGGAAGAAATCGAAAAAGTGCCGCGGGAGAAAACCAGGGAGGTCGCCCGGCGAAACCTTGCGGCGATCGAACAGGGCAAACGAGATTTTCGTTTTTAACGCCGTCGCAGAGACAGAAAAACTACAGAGATAAAAAAGCTGTGGAGACAGAAATGCGACAGAAATAAAAAAGCTGTGAAGACAGAAAACCAGAAGGGAGATATGCTGCGCATGAAAAAGATCGAAGACTTTATTGACAGCCATAAAGAGGAGATGCTGGAGGATTTAAAAAGCCTGGTGCGTATTCCAAGTGTGCGCGGATCGGCGCAGCCGGGAAAGCCGTATGGAGAAGGACCAGCCCAGGCGGTGGAGAAGGCGCGGGAATTGATGGAAAAATATGGCCTTCAGACAAAAAATTATGAGAACTATGTGGTAACTGGAGATTTTAACGACCGGGAAAAACAGCTGGATATCCTGGCGCACCTGGATGTGGTGCCGGTCACTGCGGATTGGACGGTCACAGAGCCGTTTGAGCCGAAGATCGTGGACGGCAGAATGTACGGGCGCGGCACAGCGGACGACAAGGGCCCGGCCATAGCGGCATTGTACGCATTGCGCGCCATTCGGGAGTGCGGCGTTGTGCTTTCCAAAAATGTGCGCCTGATCCTGGGGGCGGACGAGGAGTGCGGCTCCAGCGATCTGGCCTACTACTACGAGCGGGAGAAAGAAGCGCCCATGAGCTTCACGCCGGACGCGGATTTCCCTGTGATCAACATTGAAAAAGGAAGGCTGGCAAAAGAATTTGGTTCCGTAGTGGAAAAACAGCGCAGGGGACCGGCTCTGCTGGCGCTGCACGGCGGGGACAAGGTAAATGTGGTGCCGGCAAACGCGTGGGCGCGGGTAAAAGGCGTGCCTGCCCCGGTTGTAGAGCAGAGGATCAAGGAGGATACAACCGGGGTGCAGTTTACGATGGCAGAACGTGAAGGGGACATAGAGATCCGGGCAAAAGGCGCGGCTGCACATGCGTCCACGCCGGAGCTGGGGAAAAATGCCATCTGTGCGCTGCTTTCTTTTGTGGCAGATCTTCCGCTGAAGTATGACGCCAACTGGGAGGTGGCATCGGCCCTTGCCGCGCTGTTCCCCTATGGAGATACGGATGGACGCGCGCTGGGGATTCAGATGAGCGATGAAATATCCGGGGCGCTTACCATGAATCTGGGTGTTCTGGATTTTGACGGGAACTATTGGAAAGGGGAATTTGACAGCCGGATACCGCTTTGCGGAACCGATCAGAACGTGACAGAAGTGATCCGTGAAAAAATGGAGCGTGCGAGAGTGATCATGGAAGACGGCGGCATGACAGCGCCCCATCATGTTCCTGCAGACAGCGAGCTGGTGCGCACGCTGCTGGATTGCTACGAGCACTACACCGGCATAAAAGGAGAACCCCGCGCCATCGGCGGCGGGACTTATGTGCACGAACTTGCGCGCGGCGTGGCGTTTGGGTGTATGAGCGATGATGTGGATAACCATATGCACGGGGATGACGAGTTTGTATTGATCGATGTGCTGACAATGAGTGCAAAGATCTTTGCGGACGCCATATGCAGGCTGTGCGGGACAGAGCAGTAGAACCAGAGCAGACAGCAAAACAGGTAAAAACAGACAGAGAAGCAGTGCAGAAAAAGACAGCGAAACAGAAGCGAGAGGGACAACAGAAAAAAAGAGGCCGGATCAGAAACCGGCCTCTTTTAATATCTTCTGTGCACTTTCAGGATCATCGCTCACGCAGAGAACCACATAGTCTCCGGCGGAAGCAATGATGGCGTCATCCAGCTTTGCAGCTTCCGGCGCGTTGTAATCCGCAAACAGTGCGGCCTGATTGTCCACCCGGGTCTGGAAAAGCTGTTCGGCCTCCTTCACATAAGAATCATCGCTGCATTTTACAATGGCTACCTCACAGGCACTAGCCCCGGAATTAAGTGCGGCAGTGCTCTCGGAAATTTTGGACGTGTCCAGAAAATAGGTGGCTGCCATAATATCTGAGGAAACTTCGCCAAGGCTTCCGCTGGTAATGGTTCCCTGCAGGTCGGCGGAGAGTTTCGCCATATCCACATTTTTCTTTCCGCCCCCGGAACCGCAGGCTGTCAGCGAGAGGACAAACATTGCGGCCATCAGGCAGGATGCTGCTTTTTTCTTCATCATTCAAGTACTCCTTTTTTATGTTATGAACTCTGCTTTGGCTTTGCAGTTTGATGAAGGCTGCTTCCGCCGTGCAGTGTATTGCCTTTCTATGCTTCCGATATCTTATTGCCGGCATCGCGATAGAAGATCTGTCTTCGCATTGGATACAGTGAATTTACGCCGATTCCGCATCGTCCGGAACATAGTGGCTCCTGGTGTAGGAAAGCCAATCCTGGCAGTAGGGCTGATCCAGATGGATGCCGTCCGAGGAGGCCCCGGACACCAGAGAGTGGTAGCCATCAGACAGGATCTCGTTTAAGTTTATGTAATGGTAGCCTTCTTCCCGGCACATTTTCAGGATCTCCAGATTTACCGCGTCCACATTTGCGTTGTTTACATAATCGCCGGTGGTCACCAGGGCTTCCTCCACGTAGACCACGGAGTAGACGTACACCACGGGATCCGCGGAGGCGGAGCAGGTCTTGATGTCGCTCAGCACCTTGCGATAGGATTCCCGCACTTCATCCATATCGTACGCCCCAAGTTCGTTTGTTCCCAGCATCATATATATTTTCGTGAAGTTGATGTTCTTCAGGGCGTCCATCACAGTCATATTTCCCCTTGCGGTGGGAATCTGTGCATCTGTGTAGAAATTTTCCAGTTCCATGCCCACGGCTGTGAGGAAACTTCCCTTTGTGATGCCGGACAGATTGCGGAACCCCTCCATGCGGGAGTCGCCGATGAACACGGCGTCCTCAAAATAGGAGTCGTCCACGGGGGTCGGCTGTTCGTGCACCACATAGTCCAGGTAATCCGCACCGCCCTCGGGAAGGCCGATGTTTTCCGGCTCGGTCTGCGGCTCGGTTTCCAAAGGCTCCGTCTCGGCCGACGCAAGCTGGGTCTCCGCGCTGCTTTCCGACTCGGAGGATGCCGTTTCTTCCGGAAGCAGATCTGCCTGGGCAAATACTTCCTCCTCCTCCATGCGGATGCGCTCCTGAATATTTTGACGCGAAAATAAGCTAATCAGGCTTTTCCCCTCAAAAACGACGAGGACCAGGACGATTAGCGTTAAGACATTTATAAGAAAGCCACTGCGGCGCTGCTGCCGTGTGGACGGTTTTTTCTTTTGTTCCATTTGTTCCCCTCATTAATAAAAAATTCCCCTCTTATGTTCCACAGCAAGAAAAAACACAACAATAAAAAGATTGTTTTTTGCTATACTCTATTATATAATAAATGCGTTAATTGTAAATAGGTTTTGTAAAAAATTAATAATAATTAATATTTCCCGAAAATACGGGGAATCTGGGATCAGGAGAGAAGAATGGTATTCAGCAGTCTGTTGTTCATGTTCCGCTTTTTGCCGCTAGTTTTCATACTTTATTATGTACTTCCGGCGAAATGCAGGAACATTATCTTGTTTTTGTTCAGCCTGTTTTTTTATGCGTGGGGAGAACCGGTATACGTTTTTTTGATGCTGTGTTCTATTACAGTTGATTACAAAATCGGTAAAATTATTAATAAAATGTTACAGAACGGCAGACGCCGGGCGGCGCGGAATTTCCTGCTGGTGTCGGTGATCTATAACCTGAGCGTGCTGGGATTTTTTAAATACGCGGATTTTCTGATTGGCACAGTGAACCATATTTTTGGCCTGTCCATACCGCTCACAAATCTGCCGCTGCCCATCGGGATCTCGTTCTTTACGTTTCAGACCATGTCGTACACCATCGATGTGTACCGGCAGGTCACGCAGGCGCAGACGAGCTGGCTGGACTACGGCACCTATGTGTCCATGTTCCCGCAGCTGATCGCCGGGCCCATTGTGCAGTACAAGACCATCGCCCGGCAGCTGCGGGAGCGCACGGAGACATCCGATGATTTTGTGGAGGGCATCCACCGCTTTTTGGTGGGGCTTGGGAAGAAGGTGCTGCTGGCAAACAACATCGGGGTTCTCTGGGATACAATTTCCGCCATGCCTGTGCAGAATCTTCCCGCGGCCACCGCGTGGCTTGGGGCGATCGCCTACACGTTCCAGATTTATTTTGATTTTTCCGGCTATTCCGACATGGCCATCGGGCTGGGCAGGATGTTTGGGTTCCGTTTCCTGGAAAATTTCCAGTATCCCTACACGGCAAAGAGCATCACGGAGTTTTGGAGGAGATGGCATATTTCCCTGAGCTCCTGGTTCCGGGAATATGTGTACATACCGCTGGGAGGCAACCGGAGGGGCACAGCGCGGCAGATCCGAAATATTGCGGTGGTGTGGATCCTCACCGGCATCTGGCACGGCGCAAGCTGGAATTTTGTGGCGTGGGGCGTGTATTACGGCGTTCTGCTGATCCTGGAAAAATTTGTGCTCCGCGGGTTCCTGGAAAAACTGCCGCGTCCGCTGCGGGTGTGCTACACGCTGTTTTTTGTGGTGATGGGATGGGTGCTCTTTGCGTTTGACGATCTGGGTGCCGGAATAACCTATTTTACGGCGATGTTTGGGGCGGGCGGCTTTGCGGATCAGACCACCATTTATCTGCTGTATAATTATGCTGTGCTGCTGGCGGTGCTGATTTTTGGCAGCACGCAGCTCCCCAAAAAAGCGGCGGTATGGGGCATGGAAAAGCTGCGGGCGCAGTCCTGGATCTTTCTGTTTCTGCGGCTGGCGTTTTACGCGCTGGTGTTTCTTCTGTCTGTGGCCTATCTGGTGGACGCCAGCTATAACCCGTTTTTGTATTTCCGCTTTTAGATACGCCGGGGCAAAGAGATATGGCGCAGTATTTCAGAGACTGAGGTAGGATATGAAAAAGACACAAAATTACATGATCATTACGTTTTTCCTGCTCTGCATTTTCGGGTTTTCCGCGGCCAGCCTGTGCAAGCCGGACACGGTATTCTCCGAGGAGGAGAACCGGGAGCTGGCCCAGATGCCGAAGCTGAGCCTGGACGACATCGTGAGCGGAGAATTTTCCAAAGATTACGATGCGTACCTGTCGGATCAGTTTGTGTTCCGCAACCAGTGGATCGGGGTGAAGACAGAGGCGGAGCGGCTTGCGGGGAAGCAGGAGGTAAACGACATTTATTTTGCGAAGGACGATTATCTGATCGAGAAGCATACCGGCACCTTTACGGATCCGCAGGCTGCCGCCAATCTGGTGTACCTCCGCTCGTTTGTGGAGGAGCAGACGGCGCGGCTCGGGGAGGGACATGTAATGGCGCTGATCGCGCCGAACGCCCTGTGCGTGCTGGAGGATAAGCTGCCGGCTTTTGCGGACGCGCGGGAGGAAAACGCCTACCTGGATCAGATCCGGGCGGCCCTTCCCGCAGGCAGTTTTGTGGATGTGCGGGATGTGCTGGCGGAGCATAAGGAGGAATACTTGTACTACCGCACGGATCACCACTGGACCACCCTGGGGGCGTGGTACGCGTATGAAACATGGGCAAAGGCGCTGCAGGCGGAAAATGCGCAGGATGGATCCGCTCCTGACAGTCAGGCGGATGGAGGGGGAACCTGGTACACGCCGCGGGAAATGTATCAGCAGGAGACGCTGACCACGGAATTTTACGGCACGGTGGAGGCAAAAGTAAACTGTGAGACGCCGGCGGATACGATCCAGGCGTGGATCCCGCTTACAGAAGTTTCCTACACGGTCTCTTTCAACCACGACACACAGAATGTCAAAGACACTCTCTACGATGAGAGCTTCCTGAAAAAAAGAGACAAATATGCGGTGTTCTTCGGCGGAAATCAGCCTCTCACGGAGATCCGCACACAGGCAAAGACCGGCAGGCGCCTGCTGGTGATCAAAGATTCCTATGCCAACTGCTTTGTGCCGTTCGCCGTTCAGGACATGGAGCAGATCTCCATGATCGATATGCGATATTTTAACGAGCGGTTAAGCGAGTACATTGCGGGGAATGATTTTACTGATGTTTTATTTTTGTACAATGCCGCCGGTTTTGCGGAGGATGTGTCCCTGGCGAAGCTGGCGCTGTAGATTGCAATAAAAGGCAAATGACGCGGCAAGCAGTGCGATACACAAAAGATAAATGACGCTGGCACAGCGAATGACGCGCGAGATGTTATGTGACATGACATTGCTGACTGGCGGATCATAATAACAGCCGGAAAGGAGCAGATATGAGCTACGCAGATCGTTTATTTAAAGAAACCTGCCGGGAGATCCTGGAGCACGGCACGGATACCAGAGGGGAGGCGGTGCGCCCCAGATGGGAGGACACCGGGGAGTTTGCCTACACCATAAAAAAATTCGGCGTGGTGAACCGCTATGATCTGCGAAAGGAGTTTCCGGCCATCACCCTGCGGCGCATCGCCCTAAAGAGCGCCATGGATGAGATCCTCTGGATCTACCAGAAGAAGTCCAACAATGTGCACGATCTGCACAGCCATATCTGGGATCAGTGGGCGGATGAGAACGGCAGCATCGGCACCTGCTACGGGGATGTGGTCCGCAGAAAATTCATTTATAAAGGAGAGGAGACGGATCAGATGGACTATGTGCTGCGCCAGCTGAAGGAGAACCCCTACAGCCGCCGCATCATGACCAATATGTATCAGTTTGCATACCTGCACACCGGACATCTGGATCCCTGCTGCTACAGCATGACCTACAATGTGACAAAGGCTGAAAACGGACTGGTGCTGAACGCCGTGCTGAACCAGCGCAGCCAGGATATGCTGGCCGCCAACGGATGGAACGTGTGCCAGTACGCCATCCTGCTGATGATGGTGGCACAGGTGAACGGCATGATCCCGGGGGAACTGGTGCATATCATCGCGGACGCCCATATTTACGACCGCCATGTGCCCATGATCCGCGAGCTGCTGGAGCGGGAAGAACACCCGGCGCCGAAGGTGTGGCTGGATCCGGATGTAAAAGATTTCTATGAATTTACGACAGACCACCTGCATGTGGAAGACTACGTGACCGGGGAACAGATCAAAAATATTCCCATCGCAGTGTAAGAGGAGGATGAAAAATGAACTTGATCGTAGCCGCAGATAAAAACTGGGCGATCGGATATCAGAACAAACTGCTGGTGAGCATACCGGCCGATATGAAATTTTTCCGGCAGACGACCACGGGCAAAGTGGTGGTGATGGGGAGAAAAACGCTGGAGAGCTTTCCAAACGGGCTGCCGCTGAAAAAGCGCACCAATATTGTGCTGACGGCAAATCCGGCCTGTCAGGTGCCGGACGCCGTTGTGGTGCACAGCCTGGAGGAGCTGCTGGAGGAACTGAAAAAATATGACAGCGAGGATATTTATGCGATCGGGGGAGAAAGTATTTATCGACAGCTGCTTCCGTACTGCAGGCTTGCCCACGTGACGAAGATCCACCACGCCTACCGCGCGGATACGTATTTTCCGAACCTGGACGAGCTGCCCGACTGGGAGATCGCCGGGGACAGCGAGGAGCAGACCTATTTTGACCTGGAATATCAGTTCCTTTTATATCACAACAAAAATCCGAAACAGATATAAAAATATTTGCCATTTACGGATATTTTTGTTATACTACATGTTTAGGGAAACAACACGACAGGTATACAAAGACTCTGCTCTGCAGAGGATGATCTATAAAATGAGGGGATAAAGATGTGCGGAATTGTTGGATTTGTAGGCAAGCAGGAAAATAAAGACGAGATACTGGGAAAGATGATGGATGTGATCAAACACCGCGGACCGGACTCCGAGGGAAAATACACCACAGAGGATGTGGCGTTTGGGTTCCGGCGCCTGAGCATCATCGATCTGGAGACCGGGTCGCAGCCTATGTTTAACGAGGACGGAGAGATCGCCCTGATCTTTAACGGCGAGATCTACAACAGCCCGGAGCTGCGGGAGCGCTTCAAGGCAAAGGGGCATATCTTTGCCAACCGCTCCGACTCGGAGACACTGATCCACGGCTATGAGGAGTACGGCGAGAAGCTGGTGCACGAACTG
>CANRKY010000078.1 GCA_947631355.1 uncultured Marvinbryantia sp. | reverse complement strand
AAAATTCTTTTTGTTTCATTATGCACAAACCCTATTCCTGAACCTCTGCCTCCCGAAAATTTTTCACAATTACATTTCCCCATCAGCAAATCCAATTCTCTGGTTGTAAAATTTTTAGGGCATGGTTTCCTACACAGTTTTTCAATCAGATCTTTTTTCTTAGGCATCTATAATTATCACCACCATTGGTTCATAATATGCAACTGTTTTTCAGTTGCTTAATTATATCATCTTTTTTTTCATTTTTCAATCGCTTTTTGCTGCCTGATTTTCAGAAAAATTTAAAGAGGTGCAGAATTTAGCTCTGCACCTAAATTTAAAATTTCAAATCAGCTGCTCATCAACTGCAGGTTTGGAAAAGCCATAGATCCGCTTATCTTCTGCCATCTTCCCCATTCAGAACGATATCCATTTCATGCCAGGTCTCTCCGCCCCATTTCGATGCGGATTCTCCGAGATCCCGGAATCCGAACTTTGTGTACATCTCCACTTTTTCCGCGTGGCAGGTAAGAACCATTCTCCGGATGTTTTTTTCCTGCGCTCTGCGGCGATAATTGGCCACCAGCGCCCGTCCCAGGCCCTGCGTCCGGTACTCTGGCAGCACGTCAAGCCCCAGCAGCATGATATTTTCTCCTGTCGGATCGTGCGTTGACGCGTCTGTGAAAAATTCATCCCGGAAGGATATTTCCTTTGTGGCAATGCCATTTAAAAAGCCTGCCAGTTTTCCACTCTCCCGATCCACTGCCACCAGGAACAGATCACTCGCCGTCTGGATGCGCGCCCGCATATGTTCTCTGCTGCATGCCTCGTTCGGCGGAAAACACGCTTCCTCGATATCTGCTGCCTCCTCCGCCTCCTGCGGCCGGATGCATCGAAATTCGAAGCGCTCGGAAATGGGCGCAGCCGTTCGCTCTTTATTCGTTTTCTGTCTGCTTTCTCTGCACATAATTCTCTCCATAAAATCAATTCATAAATTCTGTAATGAGCCTGTCTAAGAAGACATCACCATTTTTTTGTATCAATATTCGCGCATAAATTTTATACAACCCATCTTCGATAATCCTGTCTAAGAAGACACTGCCATTTTTCTGCATCAATATCCGCATATAAAATTTTTACAACTAATGACCATGCCTGAAAAAACCGCCGTTTATCCTTCTTGAAAATATGTCCCCTTTGTATATAATAGAAGTATGCAGAAATCGGATTTTTGCGGTAAGATTGCGGAGGTTTGCCAGATGACAAGAAAAAATTATCCTTATCTTTATGATACCCATATTCATACCAGCCCGGGAAGTGCCTGTGCGCACAACTCCGGCGCGGAGATGGCGGAGGCGGCCCAGCTTATGGGCTACGCGGGGATTATTATCACGGATCACAACTGGGGCGGCAACACCGGCATCGACCGGTCGCTTCCCTGGGAACAGTGGGTGGACTGCTTCACAGCAGGCTACCGGGAGGCCCTTGCGTACGGGCAAACGCATGATTTCGATGTGTTCTTTGGTTATGAGGCCGGGTACCGGGGCACGGAATTTTTGATTTACGGGATCACACCGGACTGGCTGAAAGCGCACCCGGAGATCCGCAGCGCCGATGTGAAGGAACAGTACCGGCTGATTCATGAGGGCGGCGGTATGGTCATTCATGCCCACCCGTTCCGGGAGGCCGGGTACATTTCAGAAATACGGCTTTATCCGGAGTATGTGGACGGCGTGGAGGGGATCAATGCGGCCCATTCCTTCAGTCCAAAATCCAGCCATTATAACCCGGAATACGACCGCCGGGCGATCCGCTATGCCAACGAGCACAGTCTTCCCCTAACCGCCGGCTCGGACTGTCACACCACGGATCTGCCGGGCGGCGGCATCGCTTTTCGGCAGCGGCTTGCGTCCGTGCAGGATTACTGCAAGGCGATCCTTAGCGGCGCAGATTACGTGCTGACCAACGGCAAGGCGGTGTATGATAAGAAAGGGAACCTGTTGGAGTAAATTTGAATTTAAATTATCCTTCCGCCCTTCTCAGCAGATCATACGGCTCTGCGATGCCGCTCAGCATCACCCGCAGCTTCTGTTTTGGATGCGGAGCGCTCTCCATGGGATTGCCCTCCTCGTCCGCGATAGAGCGCACCTGCACCTCCACGTTCCGACCGTCCGGCTTCATGATCTCGATGGTCTCCCCAACGGAAAATTTGTTGCGCTGCTCGATGTAACAGGCGCCGTCCGCGTCCACTTTTTCCACGATCCCCAGATAGGTGCTCTCCCGGATATACGTGCTGTTTCCGTAGATCTGGGTGGTCTCATCTGCCCGGTGATAGAAAAATCCCGTGGTAAATTCCCGGTACGTACATTCCCCGATCTGGCTGCGGTACCAATCCATATTTTTCGCGTATTTTTCCGGAGATTCCAGATAATCGTCAATGGCTTTGCGGTAGGTGCGCGCCACTGTGGCCACATAGAGGGCCGTCTTCATGCGCCCCTCGATCTTAAAGCTGTCGATCCCTGCGTCCATCAGATCCGGGATGTGCTCCACCATACACAGATCCTTAGAGTTAAAAATATAGGTGCCGCGCTCGTTCTCAAACACCGGCAGATATTCGCCCGGCCGCGTTTCCTCCATCAGAGCGTATTTCCATCGGCAGGGATGTGTGCAGGCGCCCTGGTTGGCGTCCCGCCCGGTAAAATAGTTGCTCAGAAGGCAGCGCCCGGAGTAGGAAATACACATGGCCCCGTGAATAAAGGTCTCTATCTCCAGTTCCGGCGGGATGTTTGCCCGCAGCTCTTTGATCTCCGCCAGAGAGAGTTCCCGTGCGGACACCACGCGGGTGGCTCCCAACTCGTGCCAGAAGCGGTACGTCTCGTAATTCGTGTTGTTGGCCTGCGTGCTGATATGGATCTCAATCTCCGGGCAGACGCGCCGCGCGATCCGGAAAATCCCCGGATCCGCGATGATCAGGCCGTCCGGCCTGAGTTCCCGCAGTTCCTGAAAATACTGCTCCGCCCCCGCAAGGTCTGCGTTGTGGGCCAGGATATTTGCCGTCACGTAAACTTTCACGCCGCGCGCGTGCGCGAACGCAATGCCGCGGCCCATATCTTCCATGGAAAAATTTTTTGCTTTCGCCCGCAGGCTGTAGGCTTCCCCGCCGATATACACGGCGTCCGCCCCAAATACCACGGCTGTCTTCAATACTTCCAGACTGCCGGCCGGCACCAGAAGTTCCGGTTTTTTCATATGCTTCCTCCTGTGTCCCGCTTTTTTCCAATATATTACCAAACAGTGTCCAGGCTTTACCAACCTTCGCTGTTCTTTCTGCCTTTCATTGTATCACTGAAACAGCGCCAAACTTGTCCGGACATTGCTCAGATTTTGTCACCCTTCGCCGCTCCTTGCCCTTCATTGCATCATCAGGGCAATGCTAATTTTGCCCAGGCAGCGCTCAGGCTTTACCATCGTATCTGTCTTTTTGCGCGGCAAGGCGCACACTCACCGCCGCCCCGTCCCCTATGGGGACGATGGATGTGAGCAGCCCTTCCTCATGTTTCAGCTGATACAGATACTCCCGCATCCGCTTGTAAATTGTCCGGTTCCGACGCTCCACCGCGAAATGGGATTCCACGATATCTCCCTCCTGCAGGACATTGTCCGACACCAGGATTCCATCAGGATTCAAAAGCCGCATCACATCCGGCAGAAAATGGATGTACTGCCCTTTGGCCGCGTCCATAAAGATAAAATCAAAAGAGCCTTTCAGCTCTTTTAAGATTTCTGCCGCATCTCCCTCCAGAAGCGTGATCCGCTCCTCCATTCCCGCGCGGCGGAAATTTTCCTTTGCCTGGGGGATGCGCTTTTCATATTTTTCAATCGTTGTGATATGGGTTTCCGCAGGGGTGTTCGCGCACATCAGAAGCGCGGAGAACCCCACCGCCGTTCCCACTTCCAGGATACGGGCCGGCTTTTTGATCTGCAGGAGCACTTTTAAAAAGCTCTGCATTTCCTTGCGGATAATGGGGATCTCCTCCGCCAGGGCCCGCCGCTCCAGGTCATCCAGGAATTCCCCGTTCCCCGTATCCAGGGAATTTATGTAGGTAACCATTCTCTCATCTACGATCATGCGCTGTCCTCTTTCCGTGCTGCGTTCTATATTGCATACCTGTGCATATATCCCTCACTTTGCAGCGCTCTATGTTATGCATACTTTTCTCACTTCGCGGCACTTTGTACCATCCGCATCCGTGCACAGTATCTATCACTTCGCAGGCGCTTCGTGCCATGCACACTATTTCCACTTTGCAGCGCTCCGTGCCATGCATGCTATCTTCACTTCGCAGCGCTCCGTACCGCGATCACAGTCTCCGCGTTTTCCACGCTGCACACATTCCGCGCCACTTGCCGCTTCACTCGTCCCCCGTCTCTTTTTCCAGGTCGTCCGGGTGGCCGGTCAGCACGGCCAGCAGCGCCTCTGCGTTCCAGGAGGTGTTCAGCACATAATCTCCCGCCTGGATCTGCCCGTGATACTTTGACAGGCGCTCCTGCACGCGGAACACCCGGCGGTCTTTGATCAGGCCCTTTTCTTCCAGTATCTCCGCCACATCCGCGGCACTGCTCCCCTCCGGGATCACGATCACAACGTCCCGGCCGGGCGCTGGAGACATTGCCTGCCCGTCATAAACGCTGTGGCCGAACTCATAGGCCGCCTCTCCCAGCATATAGATGACTATGCCGATCACTGCTGCCATGGCTATGCGCAGCACAAACATCAGGATGCGAAAAAGCACTTTTCTGGACTGCATCACACACCGCCGTTCTCAGCCGCGCAGATTTCTGGCCACATCGTCCAGATCCAGATCCACAGATTCCACAACGCTCGCGGAAATTTTCTGCAGCATCCTGCACACGGCCAGCTCGCTGCTCAGGTATTCGTTCACCAGCGGGTTCTTGCGGAACTGCGCGTGCTGTGCGTTGAATTCCTGCACTTTATCGTACAGCGTGTCCACATCGCTGAAATTCTGCAGGCGGTAAGTATCCCTGCGGTAATCGTTGATCTGCTTCTGCAGGGCCGGATCGTCCTTCACTTTTCTCCTCGCCGCACTGTACTCGCGGTACTCTTTGCTGTCGCGGATCACGCTGATGAGCGCTCTTGTATAAATCTCCACATTATCCTGCATGGCTCTCTCCTATACTTCCATGATGATCGGCAGAATCATGGGGTTCCTCTTTGTTTTTTTCCAGATGTAACTGTTCAGCTCGTCCCGGATGGTGGTCTTAATCTTGCCCCAGTCTGTGACATGTTTGTCCGCGCAGTTTTCCAGCGCTTCCTCCACCACGCGGCGCGCCTCCTCCATCATATCCTCGGATTCCCGCACATACACGAATCCGCGGGATACAATGTCCGGGCCGGAAAGCACCTGATTGCTGAATTTTTCCAGTGTGAGCACCACGATCACAATGCCGTCCTGCGCCAGATGCTGGCGGTCCCGCAGCACGATATTGCCCACATCGCCCACGCCAAGGCCGTCCACCAGGATGGCGCCCGTCTGCACCTGTCCGCTCACCTTGGCGGACGTCTCGTCCAGTTCCAGCACATCGCCGCTGCGCAGGATGAAGATATTTTCTTTCTCAATGCCAAGGCTCTGGGCCAGCGCCGCCTGCGCTTTTAAGTGGCGGTACTCCCCATGCACCGGGATCGCATACTTCGGGTGCACCAGGGAATAGATCAGCTTGATTTCTTCCTGGCACGCGTGCCCGGACACGTGGGCGTCCTGGAAAATAACGTCCGCGCCTTTGGCGGAAAGCTCGTTAATCACTTTGGACACGGCCTTCTCGTTGCCCGGAATGGGATTGGAGCTGAAAATCACCGTGTCGTTGGGCTTGATGGTCACCTTGCGGTGCATATCGGAGGCCATGCGCGACAGGGCCGCCATGGACTCGCCCTGGCTGCCGGTGGTGATCAGCACCATCTGCTCGTCCGGATAGTTCTTCATCTGCTCGATATCGATCAGGGTGTAATCCGGGATATTCAGGTATCCCAGCTCGGCGGCCGTAGAGATGATACTCACCATGCTGCGGCCCTCCACCACCACTTTTCTTCCGTATTTGTACGCGGAGTTGATGATCTGCTGCACGCGGTCCACATTCGAGGCAAAGGTCGCGATGATAATGCGCGTGTTGCGGTGCTCCGCAAAAATGTTGTCAAATGTTTTTCCCACGGTGCGCTCCGACATGGTAAACCCTGGGCGCTCCGCGTTGGTGCTGTCGCACATCAGCGCCAGCACGCCTTTTTTGCCGATCTCCGCAAAGCGCTGCAGGTCTATGGCATCGCCGAACACCGGCGTGTAATCCACTTTGAAATCCCCCGTGTGCACCACAATGCCCGCCGGGGAATAGATAGCCAGCGCCGCCGCGTCGGCGATGCTGTGATTGGTTTTGATAAATTCAATGCGGAACATCCCCAGATTGATGGACTGCCCGTGTTTCACCACTTTGCGCTTGGTGGTCTTCAGCAGATTGTGCTCCGCGAATTTGTTTTCAATGATGCCCATGGTCAGCTTTGTGGCGTAGATCGGCACATTGATCTCCCGGATAACATAAGGAAGGGCCCCGATGTGGTCCTCGTGCCCGTGGGTGATCACAAATCCCTTTACCTTGTCTATGTTCTCTTTCAAGTAAGTGATATCCGGAATGACAAGGTCGATCCCCAGCATGTCATCCTCCGGAAAAGACAGCCCGCAGTCCGCCACAATAATACTGTCCTCGAATTCGAAGGCAGTAATATTCATCCCGATCTGCTCCAGGCCGCCCAGGGGAATGATCCTCAATTTGGAATTGTTGATATTTTTCAAAAAAAATCTCCTTTCTCATTCACAGGTCAAGTCGATATCTTCCAGCATCTCGCTGAAGACCTTCGAAATTGCCTTTAATTCATTTTCATCTTCCACGATCTCATAAAGTGCTTCCTGCTCGCCATCCTGAGACAGGTCTTTGAGGATCAGTGCCTCCCCATCGCCCTGTTCAGAATCGGTAACCAGTATATAGTCTGTGCCGTTGATCCTTGTCTGTTCCAGCACAAAAAATTCTGCAGACTCCTCAGAATCCGCAAATTGAAACCTTAGTTTATCCATAGTGATCTCCAAAACGGCCGCCGGTCAGACAGCGGCCTCGCATTATCTTTTCTGTCCAATGTGATCCAGATAGCCCTGCAGGATGTAAACGGCAGCGATCATGTCTACATAGTCTCTGCGGTTTTCCCTGCGCACTCCGCTCTCCATAAGCGTGCGGTTCGCCTCCACCGTGGTCAGCCGTTCATCCCACATGACAACGGGAAGACCCGTCCTGCGCTCCAACATTTCCTGAAACGCAAGTGTCTTCTCGGCGCGTTCTCCGATAGTATTGTTCATGTTTTTGGGGAAACCCAGCACGATCTCCCCCACATTGTATTCCCGGATCAGCGTTTCAATCCTCGCGCAGGTCTGGCGAAGTTTATTCTCAGACGTTCTCCGGATGATCTCCGTTCCCTGGGCCGTGAGCCTCAGCTCATCGCTGATGGCCACCCCCACTGTTTTAGAGCCGAAATCAAGCCCCATGATCCTTGACGCACTCATTCTTTATTCTTAATGTACTCCCGCAGGAGCTCCTCCACCAGCTCATCCCGCTCCACTTTCATGATCATGCTGCGGGCATTGTTGTGGCTGGTAATATAGGTAGGATCTCCGGACATGATGTATCCCACGATCTGATTTACCGGGTTGTATCCCTTTTCCACCATTGCATCGTAAACCTGATCCAGTATGTCTTTTACACGGATCTCGGTGTCTACGTTCATTCGAAAATATTGTGTGTTGCTGATCTTGCTCATTGCCATGTCCTCAATAAAATCCTTTTGATTTATTGTACATCAGAGTATCGGAAAATACAATCACTAATTTTATTTACCAGTTCCCTTCCGTCCGATGGGACGGTCACTTTCACGTATTCCCGGGTGTAGCCCGTACAATAGCGGATCCCCTGCCGCTCCTTTTCCTCCTCAAAGAGCACCTCCACCGGTCTGCCGAGGTAATATGCCTCGAACGCCGCCTTGTTCTTTTCATTCAGCTCCTGCAAAACCGCGCTGCGCGCGGCCTTCGTCTCCTCCGGCACCTGATCGCCCATCCGGGCGGCTTTTGTGCCGTCCCTGCGGGAATATTTAAAGATGTGCGTCTCATAAAAACGCACTTTTTCCAGGAACTTCACGGTCTGCGCAAATTCTTCCTCCGTCTCTCCCGGGAAACCCACGATCACATCGGTGGTGAGCGCCGGATGTGTAAAGTATTCCCTTAGCAGCATGCATTTTTCATAGTATTCCCCGGTATCGTAGCGCCGATTCATGCGGCGCAGCGTTTCATCGCACCCGCTCTGCAAAGAGAGGTGGAAATGGGGGCAGATCTTTGGCATGGCGCTGATGGTGCGGACAAATTCCTCTGTGATGATGCGCGGCTCCAGGGAGCCCAGCCGGATGCGGCGGACGCCCTCCACTTCATGCACCGCCTGCACAAGCTGCAAAAGTCCGATCCCATCGTCGCGCTCTGTGCCGTAGGAACTCAGGTGGATCCCAGTGAGCACGATCTCCTGATAGCCATTTCTTGCCAGGTTCTCCACCTCGCGCACCACATCCTGCAGCTCCCGGCTGCGCACGCGCCCGCGCACATAGGGGATCCGGCAGTAGCTGCAGAACTGGTTGCAGCCGTCCTGCACCTTGATGTAAGCGCGGGTGTGCTCTGCCGTGCGGCCCAGGGACAGATTCTCGTACCCCGGTGTGTGGGCGATATCCGGCACCCGGCAGGTCTCTCTGCCCGCGGATTCCGCCTCCTGCAGGATCTGCACCAGGTCTTTCTTGCGGTTGTTTCCCACCACAACGTCCACCGCGCTGTCTTTTAACAGTTCCTCTCCCATCGCCTGCGCGTAGCATCCCACCGCCACCACGACCGCCTGCGGATTCTGCTTTTTGGCGCGGTGGAGCATCTGCCGGGATTTCCGGTCCGCGATGTTGGTCACGGAGCAGGTGTTGATCACATAAATATCCGCGGTCTCCTCAAAGGGCACCATTTCATACCCCGCATCTTCCATCATCTGCTGCATGGCCTCCGTCTCGTACGCGTTGACTTTGCAGCCCAGGTTGTGGAACGCCACTTTTTTCTTTTTCATCTTGACTTTTTCCTTTCCGGCGGGTAAGATAAAACCAAACAAAGAAAAGGGAGGTATTTCGCAATGAAGACAGTACAGATATCTTTGAACTCCATCGACAAGGTAAAGTCTTTCGTGAACGATATCACAAAGTTTGATTACGACTTTGATCTTGTATCCGGCCGGTACGTTATCGATGCGAAGTCCATCATGGGCATTTTCAGTCTGGATCTTTCCAAGCCGATTGAATTGAACATCCACGCAGAAGATAATGTGGACGCCGTGCTGACTGCCCTGAAACCGTACATCATCTGATATGGGATCCGCGGGCAAATGCTTCTTTGCACCTGCCCGGTTTCCGGCGGCAGCGGCAAAGCTGCTTCCATAAAAGCTTTCGAAAAAAATGAGTTAAGACCTCCCGATACGGGGGGTTTTTTATTCGATCCAAATCTTTTCCGTGGTCTCCAGAGCGGTTTTTACCAGCTCGTCGATCTTTTCTTCCAGCTTCGTCTCCGAGCGGTGGATGGCCTTGATGTTCGGCTTCGTCACCGGGTGCTTTGCCACAAAGATGGTGCAGCAGTCCTCGAAGGGCTGGATGGAAGTCTCATACGCCCCGATCTTCAGGGACACATCCACGATCTCCTGTTTGTCGAACCCGATCAGCGGACGGTACACCGGCATGGTGCAGACTTCATTGGTAGCCGCAAGGCTCTGCATGGTCTGACTGGCCACCTGCCCGATGCTCTCTCCCGTGATCAGCCCCAGGCTCCCGCTCTCCTGGGCAAAATGTTCCGCGATGCGCATCATGTAGCGGCGCATGATGATGGTAAGTTCGTCATGCGGGCACTGTTCATAAATGTACAGCTGAATGTCCGTAAAATTCACCACATGCAGCATGATCGGGCCGGAATACCTCGCCACGATCCGGGCCAGATCCACCACTTTCTGTTTGGCCCGCTCGCTGGTGTAGGGCGGCGCGTGAAAATACACCGCATCGATCTTCACTCCGCGCTTTGCGATCATATAGCCCGCCACCGGGCTGTCGATCCCGCCAGACAGAAGCAGCATGGCTTTTCCGTTGGTTCCCACCGGCATGCCGCCGGCGCCGGGGATGATCCGGGAATAAATGTAGATCTTTTCCCGCACTTCTACGCAGAGCATGATCTCCGGCTGGTGCACATCTACCCGCATCTGGGGAAAGGCATCCAGGATGCGCTCGCCCAGATCCGCGTTCAGTTCCATGGACGCCAGGGGATAATTTTTCCGTGCCCGCCTGGAATCCACCTTAAAGGTGTGATTCTTGTCGGGATACATTTCCTCCATATACGCGATCACGGTCTTTGCCAGGTTCTCGAATCCGGTGTCCTCCGTGACCACCACCGGACAGATGCCCACAATGCCGAACACATGCTGCAGGGCCTCCACGGTCTCGTCAAAATCATATTCTGACAGGCAGTCCACATAGATGCGCCCCTGTTCCCTGCGCACATCAAACGTCCCGTCAAGCGGTTTTAAGGCGTGGCGGATCTGCCGCACCAGCGCCTCCTCAAAGAGGTAGCGGTTCTTTCCCTTGATCCCGATCTCCCCATATTTTATCAAAAATGTTTTAAATGTCATAT
>CANRKY010000077.1 GCA_947631355.1 uncultured Marvinbryantia sp. | reverse complement strand
GGAGACGCTGGGAGAAAAAGGAGAGCAGCCGCACACATTGGTAATGAGCGCCACGCCCATCCCGCGCACGCTGGCGGTGATCCTGTACGGGGACCTGGAAATATCGGTGGTGGACGAGATGCCGGCAAACCGGATCCCCATTCAGAACTGTGTGGTGAACACCACCTATCGCGCGGCGGCCTATAAATTCATCCTGAAACAGGTGGCCATGGGGCATCAGGCTTACGTGATCTGCCCGATGGTGGAGGAAAATGAGCAGATCGAGGCGGAGGATGTGCTCTCTTACACCAACATTCTGCGCACAAAATTTCCCCCGGAGGTGCGGGTGGAATACCTGCACGGCAAAATGAAGCCGAAGGAAAAAAAAGAGGTGATGGAGCGCTTCCTGAAAAATGAGATCCAGGTGCTGGTCTCCACCACGGTGGTGGAAGTTGGGGTGAACGTGCCGAACGCCACGGTTATGATGATCGAAAACGCCGAGCGGTTCGGCCTGGCGCAGCTCCATCAGCTGCGGGGCCGCGTGGGGAGAGGAAAGGATCCATCCTACTGCATTATGGTCTCCTCGTCAGAGAGTCAGAAGATCCGGCAGAGACTGGAGGTGCTGAACCGCTCCAACGATGGGTTCTACATCGCGGAGGAGGATCTGCGGCTGCGCGGGCCGGGGGATCTGCTGGGAGTGCGGCAGAGCGGACTGATGGAATTTAAGATCGGCGATGTGTTTGCGGACGCCTCGATCCTGCAAAACGCGTGTCAGGCGGTAAATGAAATCTGCCAAAACGACCCGGAATTATGCGAGCCACAACATATAGTATTACAGGAAAAACTGCGGCACTATATGTCAAATGAGCTAAAAAAGCTAAGTTTATAAACCGCGTATGTTATAAAATGAACAAACTTTCTGAAATTTTAAAGAAAAGGTTGCTATTTTTAAAGATTGGGTGTATATTCTGTTTGGCATCGTAATAAGACTGAAAATCAATTGCAATAGACAATAACATGAGGAGGTAAAATCATGGCACCGAAAAAAGCGGCCGCGAAGACTGTGGCGGAGAAAAAGGAAAGCGCGGTAAAGACTCCGGCAGTGGAAAAGGAAACTGCAAAGGCAGTGGAGACAAAAGCTGCAAAGACTGTGGAAAAGAAAACTGCGGCAAAGAAAGCTGCTGTGAAAGAGCAGATCGTTCTTCAGTTTGCGGGCAAGGAAATCGAGACTGCCGAGATGATGAAACAGGTGAAAGATTACTGGACCAAAGGCCTGAAGAACAAAGTGGGCGATATGAAGTCCGTAACTCTTTATCTGAAACCGGAAGAATCGAAAGTTTACTTTGTGGTGAACGGAGATGTGACCGGCAGCATCGATCTTTAAAAGAAGCACAGTTCAGGCGATCAACTGGACTGTGTTTTTTTTGCGGTCAGATGGCGGTCAAACAGGACTTTTATTTTAGAATTAACTTCCAGTTTATATTCGGCCG
The DNA here is from genome assembly GCA_947631355.1 of uncultured Marvinbryantia sp. Lineage (GTDB taxonomy): Bacteria > Bacillota > Clostridia > Lachnospirales > Lachnospiraceae > Marvinbryantia. The sequence goes on along the minus strand of CANRKY010000077.1, from coordinate 9,352 downwards.
AATTTCATATACTATCACTGCAATCGAAAAAACAAAGCAGACAAAAGAAAATGATTGCAAAGAATATGCAAAGGAGGCGTAAAATATGACAAACAGATCTTCTAACACGACAGCAGTACCGGAAGCAAAAGGAGCAATGGATCGTTTCAAATTTGAAGTGGCGAGCGAACTGGGCGTACCTTTAACCGATGGTTATAACGGAAATCTGACATCTAAGCAGAACGGTTCCGTAGGCGGATATATGGTTAAGAAAATGATCGAAGCTCAGGAAAGACAGATGTCCGGGCAGGCCGGCACAATGATGTAATGCCGTAAATTCTGAAAGATGAAAACGAAAGAGCGGAGGGCTGTTTGCAAACAGTTCTCCGTTTTTTCTACCCAAATTTTGCGGAAACGCAAGAAAACAGTTTACCGTGCAGGAAATATCTGCTATAATCATACTGGTACTATGGGGTATTCTTGAAAGGAAGATGGGCATGAATATTGGGGTAATTGCACACAACAGTAAAAAGAGTCTGATGGAAAACTTTTGTCTGGCTTACAAACGGATCCTCAGCAAGCATGAACTTTACGCAACGGGCATTACCGGACGCAGAATCGAAGAAGTTACCAAATTAAAGGTACATAAATTCCTTCCGGGAAGTGTGGGCGGCGACAGGCAGTTCACTGAAATGATCGAACGCAACAGCATGGATATGGTGATCTTTTTTTACAATCCCATCCTGCAGGATCCGCGGCAGGCGGATATCGAGCGGATCACGCGCTGCTGCGACAAGTATAACATTCCCATTGCCACAAACATCGCTACTGCGGAATCTCTGATCCTGGGTCTGGATCACGGGGATCTGGACTGGAGAAACATTATCTGAGCCAGAGCAGGGGGCTTATTCCGAGGCACCGGGAGGATCAGTCATGTCATTTGCTGACATTACAAATTTATTTACGTTTATTGGCGGGCTGGGCATGTTTCTGTACGGTATGCATGAAATGTCCAGCGGTATTCAAAAATCAGCCGGAAGCAAAATGCAGGATCTTTTGGGGATCCTGACGAACAACCGGCTGGTGGCGGTGCTCGTGGGAGCCGGGATCACGGCCATCATTCAGAGCAGCGCGGCCACCACCGTTATGGCGGTGGGGTTTGTAAACGCAGGGATTATGTCCCTTGGACAGGCCGTGGGCATTGTCATGGGGGCCAACATCGGCACCTGCATCACGGCGTGGATCGTCTCTCTGGAACAGGTGGGATCCAGCTTTTCCGCGCTGTCGCCCTCCCTGTATGCGCCGCTTCTCATCGGCGTGGGGGCGTTCCTTGTGATGTTTTCCCAAAAGCCGAAGCGGAAGATCTACGGGGAGATCCTCATTGGCCTGGGGCTTTTGTTCGTGGGGCTGAACTTCATGGGATCCTCCGCGAAGGCATACATGGATTCCCCGATCGTGACAAATGCGTTTTTCCTGTTTGGAGATAACCCGTTTCTCGGCGTTGCCACAGGCGCGGTGATCACGGCCATCATGCAGAGCTCCTCCGCCAGCGTGGGTGTGCTGCAGACATTGGCCGCCACCAGCGGGGCGGTGTCCACCAGTGCGGCCGTGTATATCAGCCTGGGGTCGAACATCGGCACCTGCATCACGGCCATCCTGTCCAGTATCGGCACCAGCCGCAACGCGAAGCGCGTGGCCGCCATGCACCTGATCTACAATGTGATCGGCGCCATCGTGTTTGGCGTTCTGGCCTATATCGGGTTCAGCTTCTTCCCGGGATTCGCCCACAAGAGCATCGACAGCGTGGGAATCTCCATTTTCCACACCGGGTTTAAGGTTGCCTGCACGGTGATGCTGTTCCCGTTTGCCAAACTGCTGATCAGCCTGTCCGGTCTTCTTGTGAAGGGCAAGGACGAGCCGGAGCTCACGGAGAACGAGGAGAGCGTCACACTGCGCCATCTGGATAAGCGTATCCTGAAATCCCCGGATTTCGCCGTGGAGAACGCCATCAAAGAAGTGGTACACATGGGAGAGATCACGGCGGAGAACCTGCGGGATGCCTGCAAGGTGGTCATGAATTTTGACGAGGAGCTGCTGAAAAAGATCTACGCCACGGAGAAAACCATCAATGCCATGGAGAAGCTGATCACCCAGTATCTGGTGGATATCAACAACCTCTCCCTCACGGTGGAGCAGCATGAACTGATCAAAAACCTCTTTTATTCCGTGAGCGATATCGAGCGCGTGGGGGATCACACCGAAAATATCGCGGAGATCATGGACACCAAGACGCCCGATGAGCGGGTGACCTTCACGGAGGACGCAAAGGGCGAGATGGCGGAGATGATGGGTCTTGTAAAGGACGCGTTCCGCTGCTCCGTCAGCGCGCGCAGAGATATGAGCATCGAGGACGCCGTGCTGGTGGGAAAATTCGAGGAAAAGGTGGACGATCTGGAAGAAGAACTGCGAGAGAAGCACATCGAGCGGCTCTCCAGACAGCAGTGCGATCCGGCAAACGGGGTGGCGTTCCTGGACATTCTGAGCAATCTGGAGCGCATCAGCGACCACGCCTACAACCTGGCCGGCTATGTGATGAGCGAGCATGAATAACAGGAGGGAGCAGCCCGGATGAGAGTGATCGCGGGAAGCGCGCGGCATATGCCGCTGAAATGTCTGGAAGGGCTGGATACCAGGCCCACCACAGACCGGATAAAGGAAACGCTCTTTAATATGATCCAGAACGATCTGTACGGGTGCCGGTTCCTGGATCTGTTCTCCGGAAGCGGGGCCATTGCCATCGAGGCGCTGAGCCGCGGGGCCGAAAAAGCGGTGCTGGTAGAAAAAAATCCCAAAGCGGCGGCGGTGATCCGCCAGAACCTGCAGTTCACAAAGCTGCAGGACAAAGCGGTGCTGATGCAGACGGATGTATTCTCCGCCCTGCAAAAGATGGAGGGGGACAAAACGTTTGACATTATTTTCATGGATCCGCCTTACCGCATGGAATGGGAGAAGAAAGTACTAATGGCGCTGACCGGTTCGTCCCTGGCGGACGAGCGCACGCTGATCATCGCGGAAGCCTCATTGGACACCTCCATGGATTACGCGGAGGATCTTGGGTTTCAGGTGTTAAGACATAAAACCTATAAGACAAATGCGCATTTTTTTATCAGAAAGGAAAAGCGGGAGATATAGATTATGAAAAAAGCGGTTTATCCGGGAAGTTTCGACCCGGTGACATACGGTCATCTGGACGTGATCCGGCGCTCTGCGGCGCTTGTGGATGAATTAATTGTAGGAGTTTTGCAGAATAATCACAAAAATCCATTGTTTTCTTTGGAAGAACGTGTTAAGATATTGCTGGAAGTAACAAAAGATATGAACAATGTGCGGATTGAATCTTTCACCGGGCTGTCTATCGACTTTGCCAGAAAATGCGAGGCACAGTTCCTGGTCCGGGGGCTTCGCGCCATCACAGACTTTGACTATGAGCTGCAGATGGCACAGACAAACCGCATCATGGCCAGAGAGATCGACACCATTTTTTTGACTACCAGCCTGGAGTATGCGTATTTAAGCTCCTCCACGGTAAAAGAGGTAGCTTTTTACGGCGGGGATATCAGCCAGTTTGTACCGCCTTCTGTGGCGGAGGCGATCTCCCGGAAGATCATGGCCGTACAGGAAGCAAACAGGGTAACATGTAAATCAAATTAATAAGGAGAAAGAGAAAATGAGCAGCAGAATTGAACAGATCATCGAGGAGATCGAGGAGTACGTTGACAGTTGTAAGTTCCAGCCGCTGTCGTCCACGAAGATCGTGGTGAACAAAGAAGAACTGGAAGAACTTTTGCGCGAGCTTCGCATGAAGACACCGGATGAGATCAAGCGCTATCAGAAGATCATCAGCAACAAGGATGCCATCCTTGCGGACGCACAGACAAAGGCGGACGCTCTGCTGGCGGAGGCGCAGGAGCGGCAGAACCAGATGGTGCAGGAAAATGAAGTGATGCAGGAGGCGGTCAATCAGGCCAATGCGCTTCTGGACGAGACGCGCCGCCAGGCACAGGAGATCATGGACAACGCCACGCAGGACGCAAACGCGATCCGCATGAGCGCCATCCAGTATACGGATGACATGCTGGCCAACCTGGAGCAGATCATGGGACATGCCACAGAGACGGTGGGCGCAAAATACAACACCTTCATGAGTTCCATTCAATCCTGCTATGACATCGTGACAAGAAACCGCCAGGAGCTCTCGCCCCAGGTGAATCAGTCCTCCAGCTACACTCCGCCTGTGAACACCCAGGAGGATGTGGAGGAGGAAGAAATCCCGGAGGAAGAAGAATAAGACCGGTTCCCGGTCACAGGGCACACCGGGCCGCGAACAGCGCGGCCATCAGGACGGCGGCTGCGGCTATGCTGCACCTTGCCGCCAGATAGCTGCGCAGGGACAGCCCGATGCGCGAGAGCATTTCGGAGGACTGGGCCGCGCAGCAGAGCCCGCCGAAGGCGGTGACCGCGATCAATGCCGGATATCTGCGAGAAAAGGGCAGCGGGAGCAGAGATACCGTATCTATGCCGGTGCTGACCTCGCAGATCCCTTTCAAGGCGGCCTTTAACCAGACTGTCCGCAGGGGCAGCGCGTCAAGAAAAGCACCAGAGACGGCAAAGAGGACAATATATCCTCCCAGTTTTACTGTACTTAAAATGCTGTCTGTGATACAGGCATCCACCATAGCAAAACTGATTGCCGTGGCAGGTGCCTTGTTTTTATCTTTCCTGTCTCTTTGCGGCTGCGTCTGTCTGTCCGGACGGCCGAAGAAAAAGGGGTGGGAGAACAGCCCGAACAGGAGGGGCGCGCCGAAAAGGATACACAGGCTGGGCGCTATAAGCCGCCCGTCTTTCAGATGCTTTAAGACCAGATAGCTGCTGATGAAAGCCGGGCTGATGTTGCCGCAGAACCGGGCGAGATAGGCGGCTTCCCGCCGGGAGATCCGGCCGCTCTTGTACAGATCCGCCAGGATCTTCACGCCCATGGGACAGCCGCACAAAAATCCGGTCACCAGGGCGTAAAATCCGTAGGGGCTGATGCCCAGCAGGCGGGTAAAGGGGCGGGCCGCGGCGGACATGGGGACGTAAGCCAGATCGCTCTCCAGCAGGATGCGGGAGAACAGCATGGCCGGAAACAGTGTGGGAACCAGATGTTCATACCACAAAAGCAGGCCGCCCTGCGCGGCCGCAAAGCTCTTTTGCGGGAACAAAAGGAGAAAGCCAAAAAGGCTGAAGAACAACAGGGCAGACACAGTTTTTTTCATGGATAACCTCCGCGGGACTGAATAAGTTGAACGTAGGGGACGGTTGTGCTATACTGAAAAGAACACGTTATAACATATTTCTGTCCGGCAGCCGGATAGAACAGCGGGCACAGATATTTTCTTTTGCGCTTTGCCGCGCGGCAAAACGGCAAAAGGTTTATGGGAAAGCGGGGTGGAGACATGGATATCCATATTTGGAGGGACCTGCTGGATCCGTATGATCTGGCGGTGCGCGAACTTACCACAAAATTTGAACATCTGCGGTACGAATACCGCTCCAGGGGGCTGTATTGCCCCATCGAGCAGGTGACGGGCCGCGTGAAGACCATATCCAGCATTCTGGATAAAATGCAGAAAAAGCAGATCGATCTTTCCGACCTGGAGGAGCGCATGGAGGACATCGCCGGCGTGCGCATCATCTGCCAGTTTGTGGAAGACATTCCAAAAGTGGTTCATATGATACGGGAGCGCGGGGATATGGAGATCCTTCTGGAAAAGGATTATGTGAACCACATGAAAGAGAGCGGCTACCGCAGTTATCATGTGATCATCCGCTATGAAGTGCAGATGATGAGCGGGCCGAAAAAGATCCAGGCGGAGATTCAGATACGCACCTTGGGCATGAATTTCTGGTGCACCATAGAGCACTCTCTGCAGTACAAATATAAGCACAACATTCCGGAACACATCAGGGAAAAACTTCTGAAATCCGCGGATGCCATTGTGCTTTTGGACAACGAGATGTCCGCGGTGCGGGAGGAGATCATGGACGCGCAGAATTCCATGCAGCACCAGGCGAACCTGACCGCGGAGATCCTGAATACGATCCAGAACCTGTACAGCCTGGCGAACAAGCGGGAGATCTCCAAGATCCAGGAAGAATTTTACGAAGTCTATCAGTCCAACGACCTGGAAAAGCTGGAGCGCTTTCACCGGCAGCTGGACATTATCGCGGAAGGGTACCGCGCGCAGGGGATTGATTTTACAAGCGGGGATGTGACCTGAACATGGAACTGCCCAGAGAATTTCAGGCAGAGATGAGAGAATTGCTGGGGGATGCGTATGGCGCCTATCTGGAGTGTTTCGAGAGAGAAAGCGCCATAGGCATCCGGGTGAATACCGGAAAGCTGTCGGCGGAGGAATTTGCAAAGCGAAGCCCTTTTTTGCTGCGGCCGGTTTCCTGGACGGACAACGGATTTTATGTGACGGGGGCGGGCATTTCCGCGCACCCCTATTATCACGCGGGGCTCTACTATGTGCAGGAACCCAGCGCCATGCTCCCGGCAGCCCTTCTGCGGCCGGAGCCTGGGGACCGCGTGCTGGATCTTTGCGCGGCGCCGGGCGGAAAGGCCACGGAGCTGGGCAGCCGCCTGCGGGGAAAGGGGATGCTGCTGGCGAACGATATCAGCCATTCCCGGGCAAAGGCGCTGCTGAAAAACCTGGAGCTGCACGGCATCGGAAATGTGATGGTCACATCGGAGGATCCGGAGAAGCTGGCGCGGCATTACGAGGGATTTTTCGACAAGATCCTGGTGGACGCGCCCTGTTCCGGGGAGGGCATGTTCCGCAGAGACCCCGCGATGATCCGGTCGTATCTGGAAAAGGGGCCGTCATACTACGCCCTGATCCAGGCAAAGATCGCGGACGCGGCAGTGCGCATGTTAAAGCCGGGCGGGCGCATGGTGTATTCCACCTGCACCTTTTCGGCGCTGGAGAACGAGCGGGTGATCCTGGATCTTCTGAAGAAATATCCGCAGATGCGCCTGGTACCTGTGCAGGGCGTGGAAGGAGCTTCCTCTCTGCCAGAGATCCTGCCGGGATGTGTGCGCCTCTATCCGCACCGGGTGGAAGGGGAAGGACACTTCGCGGCGCTCCTGGAAAAATGCGGCGCGGATGCGAACACTGATGCACTGGAAATGGATGCAAAATCTGTCGGGCAGAAAATGGAACCTGTGGCGCAAAAAGCGAATATGAAATCTGCCGCACATGATCTGCGTGCTATGGCGCGCAGGGCACAAAAAGTGCAGGGGCACATGCTGCGCTCCTGTGAGGCCCTGGAGGGATGGCGGGCATTTGAGAAAGAATATCTGCAAAAGCCGCTTTCCGATGCAAATTTATATACTCTGGAAGACAGTGTGTTCCTGCTGCCGGAGGACACCATACCCCTGCCGGATATTCGCTATCTGCGCACGGGGCTTTATCTGGGGGAAAACAAAAAGCACGGCTTCGAGCCATCCCAGGCGCTGGCCATGTATCTGCGCACAATGGACGCGGCCAGCGTTGTCTCTTTTTCCACAGCGGACGAGCGCGTGGAGCGCTATTTAAAAGGAGAGACCCTGGAACTGCGCCCGGAGGAAGCGGAAGGGCTGCGCCATTGGGTGCTGGTGTGCGTGGAAGATCTTCCCCTGGGATGGGCCAAATGGGTGAACGGCAGCCTGCGCAACAAATATCACACGGCCTGGAGGCGGAGCTAGATGGGAACGATAAGGCTGGACAAATTTCTGGCAAATGCCGGGTGCGGCACGCGCAGCGAGGTAAAGGCGCTCATCCGGAAAGGGCGCGTGTCGGTGGACGGCGCGGTCTGCAAAACGGCGGATCAGAAGCTGGATCTGGCTCACAGCCTTGTGTGCCTGGACGAGAAGCCGGTAAGCTATGCGGCGCATGAATACTATATGCTGCACAAGGCGGCGGGCTGTGTGACGGCCGCGCGGGACAGCCGGTATCCCACCGTTATGGATGGCATACGATCTTCCCGAAAAGAAAAACTCTTTCCCGTGGGGCGGCTGGATCTGGACACGGAGGGACTGCTGCTGATCACAGACGACGGGGAACTGGCCCACAGGCTGCTCTCCCCGGCAAACCATGTGGAGAAAACCTATTTCGCAAAGGTCAAAGGAGCAGTGTCTGCTCAGGATATTCAGCTGTTCGCGCAGGGCGTGGACATCGGGGAAAAGCGGCCCACGCTCCCGGCAAAGCTGGAGATCCTGTGTTCCGGGGAGGTCTCCGAGGTTTTTTTGACCATACAGGAGGGAAAATTTCACCAGGTGAAGCGGATGTTTCAGGCTGTGCAAAAAGAGGTGCTGTATCTGAAGCGCGTGCGGATGGGCAGCCTGGTGCTGGATGAAACGCTGGAAAAAGGAGCGTACCGCGCCCTCACAGAGGAGGAGATCGCGGCGCTGAGAGAGGAAGCTGTGCATGAGTGACGGGTTTTTGCCCATATCCCGGGAGGATATGGAAAGGGACGGTATCCGACAGCTGGATTTTGTATATGTGACGGGGGACGCGTACGTGGATCACCCATCTTTTGGCACCGCCGTCATCAGCCGCGTGCTGGAGGCCAACGGCTACCGGGTGGGCATCATTTCCCAGCCGGACTGGCGGAGGGACGACAGCATCTGTGCGCTGGGAGAACCGCGCCTGGGCTTTCTGGTCTCCGCCGGAAATATGGATTCCATGGTGAACCATTATACGGTTTCCAAAAAGCACAGAAAGACGGACGCTTTCACGCCGGGCGGCGTGATGGGAAAACGGCCGGATCGGGCGGTGATCGTATACTGCAATCTGATCCGGCGCACATACCGGAAAAAGCCGGTGATCATAGGCGGTATCGAGGCCAGCCTGCGCCGTCTCGCCCATTATGATTACTGGTCGGACGCGCTGCGGCGCTCCATTCTGCTGGATTCCGGGGCGGATCTGATCTCTTACGGGATGGGCGAAAAGTCCATCGTGGAGATCGCGGACGCGCTTGACTCCGGGATCGCCGTGTCCGATATCACATTTGTAAACGGCACCGTATACAAGACCACCGATCTTTCCAATGTCTGCGATCCAGTGCTCCTCCCGCCTTATGAAGAACTGGAGGCGGATCGGAAAAACTACGCCAGAAGTTTTTATACGCAGTATCAGAACACGGATCCGTTTTGCGCAAAACCTCTGGCGGAATATTACCCCAACGGCGTCTATGTGGTGCAGAACCCGCCGCAAAAGCCGCTGACGCAATCGGAGATGGATCAGGTGTACGCGCTTCCCTACCGGAGAGCCTGGCATCCGTCCTACGA
>CANRKY010000076.1 GCA_947631355.1 uncultured Marvinbryantia sp. | reverse complement strand
TTTGCTTCATCAACGCTTTTTCGGGTTTTGCTCGCCATATATGTTCGGATAAAATCCTTTGTGTCCTTGTTAGGGAAAGACTGAGCTACAAAGTCAAAGAGCTTTCCCTGACTTTCCACAACATCGTTCAAATAGACATCTGAATATGCCTGCATAGCCTTCACCTCTCAAAAAAGTGTGCTGAACACCTTTATTACTTTATTGGCGTCAGAGTTTACCAAATCTCTCATTTTCTGTCGAGCCTCGACGTCTCTCAAGTTATACTTCTCATTAAATTCGTCATAGTTTACCGCTGAAATATCCGCCTCAACCTCGTGTAGCTTTGAATAAGCGAGGCGAGATCTGATACAATACTGTATTCCCAAACCGCCCAGCAACAAAAGTTCTTCGAGAATGTCCACATCGATATTATCTCTCACAAACTCTTTTGCTATGTAGAAATAGGATGCATTGGCTCTCCAACCCCTGATGACATCGTATTCAGATGTATCAAGTCCATATTTCTCGATGAATTTCGCCGCAAGCATTTTATAACGTTTTGTATCTGCTGCGTCACGGTGTTTCATAAGCTCTGCCAACCAACAAAGCACATCTCTTTCCTGAAAGTCGAGGATTTTCAACCCGTCAGTATCCAACTCGTACTTGTGAAGCCAACCATTATTGTCGTTAGGTCGGCATACAGCCCATTCTTTTGCAAGTTCCGGATTTTCAGTCAGATAGAACCCTTTACCGTAATCGTGCTTCTCGTCACCTAATCCGAAAATAGGCACAACAATTTTGTCAGGAGTTCCGTGATACAATATCAGTTTTGCCATTTTATCTATCCCCCTAAACAAACATCTTTTCAAGAGTCTTCCATTTATGCCGGAAGTCCATTATGTTCCCCCTTATATAAACATTTCTTTTCCTGCCCATATTCCAAACTGCATCAGCGATGACAGGATACTCTATAAATGCGGAAAATTGTGTTAAAAGGACCGCACCATGCCGCCCAGAAATCAATCAGCACGGGCTTGTCCGATCTCATAACCTCTGCTTCAAAATTCTCTCTTGTAATCGCAATCTCAGCCATAATCAGCACTCCTTTTTACAATCAGTCCGCAAGCAATATTGAGAACCGTACGGTATTCGAATAAAAAGAAGCCTATCGTCCCTGCAAGCAAGCCGAGCGCACAGAACACCAGAGTAAATCCTGCCACGAAGCTGAGCGAACGGATAAAAATGTGCTTTCTTTTATCCGATCCGCCAGCAAAGTAGGAAATATAGATGGGCAGCATCGGAAGCATACACGGTGATATGAACGATATAACGCCTTCAAGAAATGTAATAATGTATCGCATAAAGCTCCTCCATCTTTTCGATTACCCGGCCTACGGGAATTGGTGTTGCTTCCAAGCGCATCCCTGTCTGCAACCGCATCCAGCATTAAACCTCTGTTTTCCCTACGCCCCCTTTTCCGGCAACCGCTATGATATGGCTCATTTCTGTTGCTACCACTTCCATCCAGCCAGAAGATCATGCTTTCAATCGGTAAGTCCGATTGCGTTTTGCTCCCTCAGCAACAACAATCTCCTCTGAGATCAATTCTTTCACATAATCTCTGGTTCTGGAAGATTGCAACCCTATGCTCTCTGCGATTTCAGACATTTTTGCCGTTGAATGATCTGTCAGAAATTCTATAATTCGCATCTTCATAGTTTCTTTTATCGTCGATTTTTTATCGCCGATTTTTTATCGCCGATTTTTATCGCCGATTTTTTATCGCCATTTTTTATCGCCGATTACTTCACTTCCGCCCCAAACGGCATCAGCGCCAGTTTGGCCAGCTTAAAGTGCTGCATGCCAAACGGTATTCCTATAATCGTGCAGCACAGCAGGATTCCCCAAAGTGTATGCTCGATCGCCAGGAAAATGCCGGAAAGCAGAAACCATAAAATGTTCATCAGCATGGATCCAACACCGCCGCCGTACACCACTTCCTTATCAAACGGAAAGAAACTGAGCCCCGCGATCTTAAAGCACTGCATCCCAACGGGAATCCCCACAACCGTGATACACCAGAGAACACCGGCCAGGCACCAGCTCAGTCCGCTGATGCAGCCTCCGATCAAAAACCACAGCAAGTTTCCCAAACATCCCATGATATCTGTTCCTCCTCTCATGAAAATAATGTTCATTTCATCCGCCAGGCAGTTTCTGTCAGGTTCGCGCACTGGTATTTTTCCAGGTCAACTTTTCCGTCGACCACCGCGATGTTTTCCGCTTCCAGCAGCCTTGCCTGCATCCCGGCGCCGCCAAACACGAACTCCCCGGACAGTTCTCCCTTCGCGTTTACCACGCGGAAACAGGGGATGTGATCCGGATCCGGATTTTTGTGCAGGGCATTGCCCACCGCTCTGGCCATCTTTCTGTCCCCCGCTGCCTCCGCTATCTGCGCGTAAGTCGCCACATGTCCATAGGGGATCCGCTTCACCGCATCATAAATCCGCTTCGTCGGGCTGTCTGATATCAGATCATAGCTCTCCGCGATCATCCGCTTTATGTCCCGATCCGGAACGCTGCCGTCCAAAATAATGGTGTTCCAGTGCTCCTTGTTCTGGCGGTAGCCCGGTATGACAGACCGGTATATATCTCTCCAAAAATGAGCGTTCCCCGGATCTGTCTTTACATTCAGATTCACATATCCATCCTTCTCGTAAACCCATAGAAACGCCTTCCGGTTTCCCCTGTACCGCACCAACTGCCAGTTTTCATCGTGAAAGGGTGCGTCCTGGTAAGTATCTGGAAAGGAAAGGCCGTAGGTCAATGCCTGCTTCTTTGTCTTCATCATGCGCTTTATCCCTCTATGTGTTTTTTATCTCCTCCACGTGCTTTTATCCCTCTACGTGCTTTTTATTCCTCTATGTACTTTTATTCCCCTATGTACTTTTCATTCCTCTAGGTGCTTTTTATCCCCTCTCCGGTCTGTGTCCACCGGCCGCATCCGTTCCTGTGCCGATTAGCTTGCGCAAGGTGAACACCATGGTCACAAAACAGGCCAGCCCTCCGATAAAGTTTGAGATGGGCTCCGCCACGAACACGCCGTTCACACCCAGGCCTGCCACACGCGGCAGCAACAGGGTGAGCGGCACCGCAATGATGATCTTGCGGAACAGGGAGAAGAACACCGCCTGCCGCGCAAGTCCCAGCCCGGTAAACGTAGACTGCCCCGCGAACTGAAATGCCATCATAAAGAACCCGAAGAAATACAGGTGCAGGGCCGGCACCCCCGCGCGGATTAGTTCCGGATCGGAATTAAAAATATGTATAAACGGCTCCGGGAATAAAAACAGCACCAGCCATAGAACCGCCATGTAAGCGATAGCGGTGATGGAGGTAAATATCACACTCTGTTTTACCCTGCCGTACTCCTTTGCCCCATAATTGTATCCAAGAACCGGCTGGAAAGCGGCGGTAAGGCCGTGCACCGGCAACACCACCACATCCCGCACAGAGTTCAGCACGGTCATGATGCCCACATACAGATCCCCGCCGTGGTCGCGCAATGTGGCGTTGCAGGCAATCTGCACCGCCCCGTTTGTGGCGGACATGATGCACCCCGCAAGGCCAAGGCTGGTGATCTCGCCTACCAGCTTCCGCTCCGGGCACAGATAACATTTTTTGATCCGCAGCTGCGTCTTTTTTCCGCCTAAAAAGCAGAGCACCCAGACGGCGGAGAGAAACTGGGAGATCACCGTGGCGACCGCCGCACCCGCCACGCCCATGCCAAAGAGAAAGATAAAAACCGGGTCCAGCGCGATATTTACCAGGGCGCCCAGCAGGATCGTCATCATGCCTGTCCGGGCGAATCCCTGACAATTAATAAACCCGTTCATACCGGTGCCCAGCATCACGAACGGCGTTCCCAGAAGATAAATGCGCAGATACTGTCTCGCATACGGGTACGTGGCGTCACTGGCGCCAAACAGATACAGGATCGTTTTTAAAAACCCATAACAGATTGCCATCATCACCAGACTGGTGAGCACCAGCATGGTGAAGGTGTTCCCCACAATTTTTTCCGCCCGGTCGTGATCTTTCCGCCCTCTCGCGATGGAACAAAGCGGCGCCCCGCCCATGCCGAACAGATTGGTGAACGCGGAGATCAGCGTGATCACCGGAAAGGTGAGCCCCAGACCTGTGAGCGCCAGGGAGGACGCCCCCTGAAGATGCCCGATATAGATGCGGTCCACCACATTGTAGATCACCTGCACCAGCTGCGCCACCGTCATGGGCACCGCCAGCGCCATGATATGGCGCCATACCTTCCCCTCTGCGAAATTGCCGGAACTGCTGTTTTGCTGCATACAATGTCTCCTATATATAAAAAGAATAAGGTATCCATATAATGAAATATGGCGGAGCCTATGCCGAACACAGCCGTTTTTCGTGTTCCGCACATGCTGCCGCCATTATTATAATCCTTTTTCCCGTATCCTTCCAGTAAAAATGTATTTTTCTTTGCGCCCGTGCCTTCCGCCGGCCGCTTTAATATTCCGCGCGCACGATCTCCTTTTTCAGTCTGCCGATGATCTTTTTTTCCAGCCTGGAAATATAGGACTGGGAGATGCCCAGAAGATCCGCCACCTCTTTTTGTGTCTTTTCTTTTCCGTCCCCCCTGCCGAGGCCGAAACGCAGCTGGATAATGGTGCGCTCCCGGTCATTCAGCTTTTCAATGGCGCGCTTCAGCAGGGTATACTCCACTTCCGTTTCCATGTTGCGGTAGATCACATCCTCATCGGTTCCCAAAATATCTGAGAGCAGCAACTCATTGCCGTCCCAGTCCACGTTCAGCGGTTCATCGAAAGACACTTCCAGCCGCGTCTTGCTGGTTCTCCTTAAATACATCAGGATCTCGTTCTCGATGCACCGGGACGCGTACGTTGCCAGCTTGATATTTTTGTCCGGATTAAAGGTATTGATCGCCTTGATCAGTCCAATGGTCCCTATGGAGATCAGGTCTTCCACCCCCACCCCGGTGTTGTCGAATTTTTTTGCTATGTAAACCACCAGCCGCAGATTGTGCTCAATGAGAAGTGATTTTGCCTCCTCGGATTCCCCGCTCATAAGCTGCTCGATCGCTTTCGCCTCTTTCCCCGGTTCCAGGGGAGAGGGCAGCACCTCGCTGCCACCGATATAGTGGATCTCATTTGGTTTTTTCCGGATAAAGTCCGACATCCGCGGGATCATGCGGAGCTGGAACCGGTTTGGTACAGACACCTTAATCATCATATTATACTTCCTCCTGCTACTCTAAAATGCGAGGGTGCAGTATCATCTGATATTCCCCTCTGCCGCTGACCGCTTTCTTGCTCACCGCGACCAGTATTCCTTTTGCACTCCAAGCACTCTCCCCATGCTTTACGCGTATGCCGTCCAGTGCCATCACCGGCAGCACGCCCTCCCCGCCTCCTATGGACTGGAAAGGAACGTAGGTAAACTTCCCGCTGGCTGTCTTTTGTGTCCTGTATTTCAAAAGATCTTCCAGTTCTTCGGTTTCCTCTTTACTCAGCAATTTTCGGAGCTGTTCAAAATCCACAATATGTACCGGGCGCAGGGTGACCGGCTGCACCAGCCGATTCCCGCTGTCCAAAAGCGCTTTTAATGAGATTTCGTTTTTTCCTCTCTGAAGTGTCACATCATAAATATATTTTGTGCGGCTCTTTTTTCGCCGCCAGCCGTCCCAGACAATACAGGCGAGAAGATATCCTCCCGGAACCGCCGCAAAAAACGGCATGGCCAGCTGGATCCGCAAAAACTGCCAGATGGCGCCCAGGATCAGCGACACGCCGGCAATGACCGCCATGTTCTGCACAGCCTCTTTTTTCCCGTAAGCCGCAAGCGCCATGACCGGGTACGATGCCGCGCCGCAGAGCATAGTCAGCGCTTTGCTTTTGTGTATCGGGGAGACTACCGCCGCACATAGAACGCACGCCCCAAGGGCCCCCGCAAGCACTGTCCGCCCGCGGGACGGGAATACTTTGCGCATCCGCGCGGCCATATGCAGCACCAGACAGTTCATCACCAGGTTTTCCAGAAAATAGATATCCAGGTAGAACTCATAATACACAAAAAGCCTCCCTTCACGTATTTCAAGTATACGTGAAAGAAGGCGTGAGTTTTGTCAAACGGACAGTCGAAAATCACAGATTTCTTCGACAGGATCCGACAGCCCTGCCCGGCTCTGTTTTCTGTTGTATCAGCGATGATTCTATCTCGCTTTTCATATTTCTATGATGAATTCATACCGCGTCATAAGAGGAAATTTCTTTTAGATGGCAGCATAGGTTTACGCTGTGCCGTAGTGGAAATTTTCTCAGACATCCATACCGGTTCACATTGTGCCATAAGCGGAAATTCCCTTTAGATGGCCACACGGGTTTACGCTGTGCCATAGTGGAAATTTTCTCAGATACCCATACTGGTTCACATTGTGCCGTAAGCGGAAATTTCCTTTAGATGGCTGTACGAATTTACACTGTGTATCTATGAATTTTCTCCAGCAGATCGCGCAGTTCCCCCGCCGGGATCTGGCCCGGGGCGGACGCCCGGCCGGCCATGCCGAACGTAAGGGAGGATCCAAAGCACTCTCCCAGCAAGCGGCTGACCGCTCCCTGCGCACCCATAGACATGGTGATCACCGGAATCTGCAATGTGCGCGCTGCCGTCTCCGTGGCAGTCAGCAGGGCCAGCACATCTGCCTTGCACTGCGGCATCACGGCAATCTTTGCCACATCCGCCCCAAGCTCCTGCATTTTTTGGAGGCGGCGGAACAGTTCCTCCGCGGGCGGCGTCTTTTGAAAATCATGGTTGGAAAGAATCACACACACCCCGCGGTCATGCGCCAATGCAAGCAGGCTCTCTACGGTTTCCTCTTTCAAAAACAGTTCCACATCCAGCGCGTCTATGCATCCGCTTTGGATGGCGGCAGAACATAAGTTTCCATACTGTTCCAACGCGAGCTCCTGTTCCCCGCCCTCTCCTTTGGTGCGGAAGGTAAACAAAAGCGGCGTGTCGCCCAACATGGCGCGCAGCTCCCGCAGTATCGCGCAGACCGCGCCCATGTCCTGCACGTTTTCCAGGAAATCCGCCCGCCACTCTATCAGATCCGGTTTCTGCTCCAGCGCATTTTTTGCGGATGCGTACACTTCCTGCGGATATTTTCCCATCACCGGAACACAGATTTTGGGAATCCCCTCTCCCAAAACGAGATTTCGGATCACTGCCGTATGATTCATATAGAGCCCTCTCTTTCCAGCTGCACCGCGGCTTCGCGCGGCATATTATCATTGTGGAGATTGTATCATCTCGACTTCGTCTCAATGGATCTTCTTCGCTATTGTATCATCTCGACTTCGTCTCGATGGATCTTCTTTACTATTGTACCATCTCGACTTCGTCTCGATGGAGATGCTCGTCAAGTACCGATTGGTGCAAGCACCATCGGTATTTTCCTCGCTATTATACCATCTCCGTATAATAAAATCTATATTGTTTTCTGTGGGCAAATACGCTATACTGTCAGAAAGAAATTTATTACGGATGCGAGGATAAAACCATGATCACAGGAACTACACGCCTGACCGCCCTGCTGGGCAGCCCGGTGGCTCACAGCATATCGCCCATGATGCACAACGAGGCTTTCCGGCTTTTGGGGCTTGACTACGCCTATCTGTGCTTTGAGACCAAAGAAAAAGACCTGGAGGAAGCCGTCCGGGCTCTGAAATTTCTAAATGCCCGCGGATTCAACTGCACCATGCCTTTGAAGGTGCGGATGTGCGATCTCTGCGATCAGTTGTCGGACGCCGCTTCACTGATGGAATCGGTAAACACCGCTGTGATAGAGGAAGACGGCACGCTGCGCGGAGAAAATACGGACGGCGTGGGCTATATGACATCGGTAAAAGAGGCCGGGTACGATGTGATCGGGAAAAAAATGACGCTTCTGGGCGGCGGCGGCGCCGCGACAGCCATTGCCGTGCAGGCAGCGCTGGACGGCGTTTCCGAGATTGCCCTTTTCAACCGCCGGGGAAAAAGCTGGCAGCGCGCCCAGGCACTCGCCGACAAACTGAACCACAATACCAACTGCCGGGTCAGCCTTTTTGACAGCGCCGATCTCTCCACTCTGCGCAGCCAGCTGGCAGACAGCTATCTGCTGACAAACGCGACCTCCGCCGGAATGGCGCCGGATACGGACGCATCGCCCCTGTCCGATGCCAGTGTGCTGCACGAGGGCCTGATCGTATCCGACATCATTTACAACCCCCGGCAGACCCGGCTGCTGGCAGACGCCAAAGCCCGCGGATGCCGTACATTTAACGGACTGTATATGCTGCTCTATCAGGGCGCGGAATCGTTCCGCCTGTGGACAGGAGCTAAAATGCCAACGGAAAAGATAAAGGAACTGTATTTTTCCGGGCAATGATCCCAGGAAGCGGAAAATATCTGAAAATGGAACAGAAAAGATTTAAAAATTCGAACGGAAAAGATTTAAAAAATTTATATTGATTTTCCGCAAGAACGTGTTATAATGATTGAGATGGAAGCATAGCTCAGCCGGGATGAGCGTTCGCCTCACACGCGAAAGGTCAGGAGTTCGAGCCTCCTTGCTTCCATTTTTCATGCCCTGAAAAACGCAGTATTTATGCGGGTTTTGGGGTTTTTGTGTTTGTGTTAAAATGGGGACGTGATCACAAACGTAATCATGCTTTGCTTCATGCTTGAGATGCTGTCTTCAAGGGTATTCTCCTTAAACGTCCCCTTTTACAGGATAGTAAAAGGGGACGACTGGCAAGCAGGCCGATCAGGGTTTTAATATTCTTTCCCCGCCAGTATCTCTTTATAGTCTTTCAGATTCTTTTCCAAAAGTTCCGGTGTGTTCAGGTGGTACGGGCATTTGCTCATACACTGATTGCAGTGCAGACATCCCTCGATTTTTCCCATCATGGCCTGGGCTTCCGGCGTCAATTGCGCCGCAGACGGCGAGCGGCGGATCAGGAGCGACATCCGCGCACAGGTATTGATCTCTATTCCCGCCGGACACGGCATACAGTATCCGCATCCCCGGCAGAAGTCTCCCATCAGTTCCGTGCGGTCTTTCTCGATCAGCGCGCGGATCTCATCTGTCATCTTCGGAGGGTTGTCCACGTAAGACAGAAATTCTTCCAGCTCATGCATCCTCTGCACGCCCCAGATGGGGAGCACATTGTCGTACTGTGCCTCAAACGCATAGGCGGCCGCGGAATTTGTGATCAGCCCGCCGGAGAGCGCTTTCATGGCAATAAAGCCCATGTCTGCCTCTTTGCATTTTTTCACCAGGCGGATGTCCTCGTCTGTGGCCAGATAGCAGAACGGGAACTGCAGGGTATCATACAGTCCGGAATCAATGGCTTCCTCCGCCACTGCGAGCCGATGATTGGTGATGCCTATAAAGCGGATCTTTCCCTGCTTCTTTGCTTCCAGCATGCACTCATACAGCCCGCTCTCATCCCCCGGTTTCGGGCAGAAAGACGGATTGTGGAACTGGTAGATATCCAGGTAGTCGGTTTTTAAATTGGAAAGCGTTGTCTCCAGGTCTTTCCAGAAATCCTCCGGCTTTGTGGAACCGGTTTTGGAAGAAATAAATACGTGGCTACGCACATCCGAAAGCGCCAGCCCCAGCTTATGTTCGCTGTCGGTATACCAGCGCGCCGTATCAAAAAAAGTGATTCCTCTTTCATACGCCGTACGCACGATCTTCACGGCTTCCTCATCGCTGATGCGCTGAATGGGCAGCGCCCCGAATCCGTTTTTGTTGGTAATGATCTGTGTTTTTCCCAAACGTACCTGATCCATATTGTTCATCCTCCTCGTTTTTTTTGTTTTTATCTTAGCACACCTCCCTGCATCCCGCAAGGAAAGAAGTTTTCTGGAGAAGAAAAGTTCGTACAAATATTTTTATATGTGTTACTATAATACTATCGGGAGGAAATGTTAATTGAAAGGCAATCGGAGCTGCAGTTCCGATAATCCACGCTTAGTACAAAAAGAAAAAATAAATACGAGGAATGATGAATATGAAAAAAGTAGAACGTTATTTTTATCCAGCAATATTTACCTATGAGGACGGACAGGAGATCGCCGTTGTGTTTCCTGACCTTGACTGTGCCACCAGCGGGGAAAATGAAGACGATGCCTTTCTGTCTGCGCGTGAACTTCTTGGCTGTGTACTCTGCGGCTTGGAGGAAGATGGTGAGGAGATTCCGCACCCCACTCCTCTGTGCAGCATCAAAACCGAATCTAATGAGCGCGCTGTGTTGATCGACGCTTATATGCCCTCTATCAGAGAGCGCAACAACAATCGTTCTGTAAACCGTACTGTAACACTGCCTGCATGGCTAAACGCCATATCTCAGGAGCGCAATATAAACTTCTCTCAAGTGCTCCAGGAAGCTCTCATGCAAAAATTACAGATCAGATGAAAATTTCTCTCTATTTGAAACAGAAAAGCAGGTTTCGAGCCTGCTTTTCCTAGTAAGATATACTCAATAAATAAACTTCCCTGACCATAAGCCTTGATCATAGGCCATAGCCGCACAGACCAGGGATGTTACACCTGCGTTCTACGACAGCATCAGCTGCACCTGCTCCACCGGGAGCTCCAAGATCCTGGCAATCTCCTCTACATCCTTGTCCTGCGCATGCAGCTTTAAGGCTTTTTTCATCAGTTCTATGCCCTCTGAACGGCCTAATTCGCGTCCTCGCTCCTCAGCTTCCTCCGCCGCTTCTTCCCTCTGTACCGCTATGTCCATG
>CANRKY010000075.1 GCA_947631355.1 uncultured Marvinbryantia sp. | reverse complement strand
GCTTACAATGCTGGTGCACCATGCCGATCCCCAGGTCGTTGGCATCGTTCGGGTCTTTGATCTCCACCTTCTGTCCGTCCTTGCGTATCTCGCCCTCCTCCGGCTGATACAGGCCGAACAGCACGCTCATCAGCGTAGATTTTCCCGCGCCGTTTTCTCCCAGCAGGGCGTGGATCTCACCCTTGCGGAGCTGCAGCGTGATGTCATCGTTCGCAATGATCCCCGGAAAGCGTTTTGTGATATGGAGCATCTCAATCGCATAATTTTCCAATCTGAACTCTCTCCCTTCTCCTGTCTCCGTATTCTCAAAAGAGCGGGTACAAAGCCCCGCTCTTTCTCGTGATCTTGTTTGAACTTTTCTCTTATTTGATGTTGCCCTGATCGTTCACCGTGATCTCAACTTCCGGCATAGCGGAGGTGTCATCCGATACGGTAACTTCGCCCGCGTACATCGCAGCTACCAGAGCCTTGTAGTCATCCTGTGTAAAGCCATCGTTCCACTGTGTGCTCTCCAGCGGGAGCTGTACGTAGTTTTCTTCCGGATTCTCGGAAACCAGGCCCAGTCTCATGATCTGGCCTGCGTACAGGTCGAAGTTGTCGGAGAGAACGGTCTCTGTGAGAACGGTGTCAACGGTTGCAGCCAGACCCTTCATTGCAGAAGTAACGGTCATGCCCTCGCCGTAAGCATCGATCACAGCTGCCTGGTCGGTATCCACACCGATCACCTTGCCGCCGTCCACTTTTGCTGCCGCTTCCGCCGCAGATGTGTAGATGCCGCCGCCGCATGCGAACACGATCTCCACGCCGTTTGTCTGATACCAGGTATCCATAGCCGCCGTGATATCCGCATCGCCGTAGAACTGGTTGCCGTACGCATACTCGATGGTCACCAGGTCAGCGCCGCCCAGCTCAACTGCCGCAGCGTTCGCGCCCTGCACAAAGCCGTAGCCGTATCTCTGTACAGCGGGAACTGCCATGCCGCCCAGGAAGCCGAGGTGCTCGTAACCCATCTTCACTGCAGCGTAGCCTGCCAGATAACCGGAAAGTTCTTCCTGGTATACCGCGCAGAATACGTTATCGGAATAATAGCAGTCTTTTACGTCTGTGCCTTCCGCAGCGCCTGCCGCGCTGAGAAGATCTGCTTCCGCCACATCCAGCGCGATGAATTTCGCATCCGGATACATCTCAGATCTCTGCACGATGGTCTCAGCAAACGCATAGCCCGGCATAACGATCACGTTGTAGCCCTCTGCGATAGCCTGGTCAACGCTGGACACACGCTCTGCAGTGGAGTCGCCGGTGGGTTTGTAATACTGGAAGTCCACGCCGTTGGCATCACAAAATGCCTTGCAGGCCTCGTAGGTTGTCTGGTTGAAGGACTGGTCTGTGATATCGCCGTAGTCCGTGATCATTGCAACCCGGTAGGTCTCACCGGATGTGGTGGCCTCCGTCTCGTTCTGCGTCAGCGTTGCCGTCTCCGCCGGAGCCTCTGTCTCCTTTTCCTTTTTGCCGCAGCCGACCATGGAAAGAACCATCACGCCTGCCATCAGAACTGCCATAAGTCTCTTTTTCATTGTTTACTTTCCTCCTTGGATAATCTTGAAAAGACTTAACATACTTTTACCGATTTTTATATTAACATTTTTCAGATACAATATCAAGTAGTTGTCTAAATTTTTTCCACAAATGCCTGTGGGCATTTTGCCGCGTGCCTTATCGGAAAAGGCCCACCAGCAGATAGATCAAGGTGCCGCACAGCCCGATGCAGAACAGGATCAAGCCGTAAGAGAGGCTGCGCCCTATGATGCCGGTGTTTTCCTTAAAGCTCTCGTATGCCAGGGCGAACCGGTGCTCGTAGTCCTTTTTGTTCGGGTGGCTCCGCCAGAATGTGAGATTCAAGAGCGCCACCACCTTGTTCACCAGTCTTCCCAGCACGTGGGTGAGGCCGTTCCCCTCCTCCAGCTCGTGGGGCTGAGGGCTGTCTTTGTACACCGTTCTGCGCAGGAACACGATCACGCTGTCGGAGATGGTGTCAAAGAACCCGGCCTCCACGCTGCCCGCCAGCGGCAGGATCTTTGCCAGGAAGTCCACGGATCTGTCAAGCAGCATGCAGAAAAATCCGCAGACCGCGGGGAGGATCGTCAGAAGCACCGGCCGGTAGATCAGCTCCTCGATATCCAGAAGCTGCGGCCAGCGGTTCACATACACCGAGCCGCCGCCCTCTTTTTTCAGCATCCAGGTGCGCACGACCAGCACATATATAAGCACGCCGATGGCGATGGATGTCAGGCCGCCCTTTAAATTGGCAAAGCTGAAATACGCCACGGAATGGGTTTCCTCCGCAAGCCCCAGAAAGCCCTGCCCCATGTCCGCGATCTTATCCATGGTAAAATGCGGCAGCAGGCCGAACAGCGGGAACAGCGCCGCGGGAACCACAAGGGCCACGGTGCTGGCCGGGTTCATGTAATGCCCGTTCAGGCTGTCGTAGGTTTTCTGCACAGCGGGATCCTCATTTTTCTCCACGAACACCGCGAAAAACAGCTTGCACATGTAGGCCACGGTCAGTCCGCCGCTGATCAAAAACAGCCACTCGATGATCTTCATATCGCCGGCACCTAACACAAACGGCGCAAGCGCTCCATTTTCCACGGCCTCCGTGTATTCCACGATGCTCTCGTGGATCAGCGTTTTGCTCACATAGCCGGAAAACAGCGGGATGCCGCCGATCCCCAGAGCTCCCATCAAATAGACTGCCATCAAAAGCGGCTTGTGCCTGCCGAAGCCGCGGATCTCGTTCAGGTTCAGCTTGTGCACGTTCATGAACACCACGCCCGCCACCATAAAGAGCACCAGCTTAAACAGGGAGTGGTTCACCATGTGCAGCAGGCTGCCGCGCACGGCCAGGGCGTTTTCCTCCGCCAGCAGTCCCTGCATCCCAACGCCCACCAGGATAAACCCGATCTGGGAGACGGAGGAGCAGGCCAGCGTGCGCTTCAGATCCACGGAAAACAGCGCCAGCACAGCCCCTGCCACCATGGTGAGCGTGCCGATCACCAGCACAAAGGTGCCCCATTTCGCATCGTGCAGCAGAATCTTGCAGCTGATCACCAGGATCCCGAAAATGCCCGTCTTTGTCAAAATACCAGACAGCAGCGCGCTGGCCGGGGCCGGAGCCACCGGGTGCGCTTTGGGCAGCCAGATGTGTAAGGGGAAGGCGCCCGCCTTTGCCGCAAAGCCAAAGAACATACACGCCGCCGCGGGATACACATTCTTTCCGCGGCAGGCTTCATACAGGTCATCGATCACCAGGGTGCCCGCCTGATGGTACAGCAGGAACAGCCCCATAAGCATCACAAGACCGCCGATCACCGCCACCGCCAGATAGGTGGAGGCCGCCCGCAGGGACGCCTCTTTTTCATCCTGGGCCACCCACACATAGGAGGCGAAGGACATCACTTCAAAGAACACAAACGTGGTATAAAGGTCCGCGGAAAAGAAAATCCCCTCCGTGGCGCCGAGCGTCACCAGCCAGAACAGATAATAGCGGTTCCGGTTGCGGTAATGGGCAAAGTACTCCGCCGAAAAAACGGAGGTCATCATCCACATAAAGGCCGCGATGGTGCCGTACACTGCCCGGAAGCCGTCCGTTGCAAAGTGCAGCCCCATGCCGCACACCCCCGGGATATCCATAACGCCCTTCTGCCGGCCAACGCCCAGCAGCAGGATCACAAGAAACGCAAACTCTGCCAGGGAGACAATGCCCACCACGCGGTCGCGCAAAGCTTTGTCCTTTCTGCCTGTCAGGTAGGAAGCGGCAGCGCCCAGCATGGGAAAAAACACGATCACGGCAAGCAAAAATACATTCACTCTCACGCTTTGTCCTCCTTCCTAATATAAGCCCGCGGCCACATCCTGCATGAAATGCAGCAGAGGCCCGGAAAACAGTCCCAGCAGGATCACCGCCGCCGCAAAGCACAGCAGCGGGAAGCACATCTTCCAGGTGGGATCCTTCACATCCGCGATCGCGGAGTAATCAAAATCCTTTCCCGGGAAGAACGCCCGTATCACGATCGACATCATATAGATCGCCGTGAGCAGCGCCGATATGAGCAGGCAGCCGATGCCGAAATACGCCTGCACATTCCCGCTCTCCACCGCCGCCTGCGCCAGGTTCCACTTGCTCACAAAGCCGGCCAGCGGCGGCACGCCCATCAGCCCCAGGGCGGACACCGTGAAGCATCCGAACACCACCGGCATCCGGCGGCCCATGCCGTTCATGTCATAGATATAACTTTTCCCTGTCTGGTGCATAAACGCACCGGCGCACAGAAACGAACAGATCTTCATAAACGCGTGGCACACCATGTGCATCATGGCCCCCACCATACCCCAGGGCGTCATGATCGTGGCGCCGAAGATAATATAGGACAGGTTGCTGACCGTAGAATACGCCAGGCGCCGCTTGATGTGCGTCTCTTTCACTGCCCTGCTGCAGCCGTACACAATGGAGAACATGGCAAACCCCATCGCCACAGCCTGCACCCAGGTGCCCCGCAGGAACTCTGTGCCGAAGCTGTAGTACGTCAGCCGGATAATGGCAAACACACCCGCCTTCACCACGGCCACCGCGTGCAGCAGCGCCGTCACAGGCGTGGGCGCAACGCCGGCCTGGGGCAGCCAGGAGCTTAAAGGCCAGATGGCCGCCTTCACGCCAAAGCCCATAAACGCAAACAGATAAATGATCAGCAGCAGGTCTCCCCTGGAACCGATCTTATCCGGGTTCAGCACGCCGCCCATCACAAACTCCAGCGTGTCGCCGTACACCAGAAGGAACACCAGCCCCATCAGGGCGAAGGCCGCGCCGCCCAGAGAATAATACAGGTATTTGCGGCTCGCCAGGATAGCCTCGCGCGTTAAGGTGTGCATCACCAGCGGCACCGTCACCAGAGTGAGCAGCTCGTAGAAAAAGTACATGCTCAGCATATCCGACGCAAAGGCGATGCCGAGCGTCACGCCGTAGGTCATGCTGTAGAACATAAAGAAGATCCGCTCGTGCCCCTCGTGCTCCATATACTCAAAGGAATACAGCATGGCAAAGGGCCACAGGATCGCCACCAGACCCGCGAACAGCATGGACAGCCCATCGATCTTAAACGAGATGGACAATCCCCGCACAAAATAGATCACCTCAAAAATGGGCATGGGGCCGTGCGCCACCAGCACCAGCACGATCGCCGATGTGGCAAGCATCAGGCACTCCAGATAGATCATCATATGCACCCGCTTCTTAAAGGGAAGTAAGGGAGTGAGGATGCCGCCCAGTATGGGGAGCAGAATGGCCACCAAGATCAGATATTTCATATCGTTCCTCCCTTTCTATAAAACAGTCCCGATGATCTGGCCGATGTAGGACGTGAGCGGGTTCGGGAAGACGCCCAGCGCCACGGCCAGAAACGCCAGCACAGCCAGCGGAACCAGCATGGTCCGGTTTGGCTCCGCGCTGGTGAGGCTCTTGTAGTCAAAGTCCGCCCCCGGCAGGAAGCCCTTGATGGTGAGAGGCAGAAGGTACCCCGCCGTGAGCAGGGCGCTCAGAAGCAGGACCGCCGGGCCCAGCCAGGAAAACACCCGCATCTCAGACGCCAGCGCGCCGGACGCCAGGTACCATTTGCTGATAAAGCCGCTGGCGGGCGGGATGCCAATCAGCGCCAGGGACGCAAAGGTATAGCACCAGATGGTAACCGGCATCTGTTTCCCGATCCCGGTCATCTCGTCCACATTGGTCTTTCCCGTCTTATAAATAATGGCGCCCGCGCTCAAAAACAGGCAGGACTTGATAAATGCGTGGAACACCACGTGCAGCAGGGAGCCCGTCATGGCCTCCGGCTGCAAAAAGGCAAGCCCCAGCATAATATACGACGCCTGGCTGACCGTGGAATACGCCAGCCGCTTCTTCATCAGTTTCTCGCGGTACGCCAGCATGGAACCCATAAACACTGTGATCAGCGCCAGCACAAGCCAGGCCGTCTGCACCCAGGTGCCGCGCACAAACCCGGCGCCCACCACGTAGTAGACCACGCGGATCACACCCAGGATACCCGCTTTTACGATCAGGCCGGACAGAACCGCGCTTGCCGGGGCCGGGGCCACCGGGTGAGCGGTGGGCAGCCACGCGTGCAACGGGAACATGCCCGCCTTCACGCCAAAGCCCAGGATCATCAAAAATACGATCACCAGCAGCATCCCCTCGTGCCCGGACACCCGCGCCATATCCAGCGCGCCTCCCGGCGTGAAATCCAAAGTAATGGCGTAGCGGTTCAGGAAATACACCCCCAGCAGCACCAGGTACGCGCCAAACAGAGAGTAAAACAGGTATTTCAGGCCCGCCATGATCGCCTCCCGCGTTTTGGTGTGGAGCACCAGAGGAAGGGAACCTAACGTCATCAATTCATAAAACACGTAAAACGTGATAAGGTTTCCCGCGTAGGAAAGGGCCAGCAGCACCCCGTACACCATCAGGTAAAATCCGAAATACCGCTTCTCCTCTTTTTCGTGCTTCATGTACTCAAAGGAAAAGACCCCGGACAATACCCACACAATGCTGATGATCACCACAAAAAGCCTTCCCAGGCCGTCCAGGCGGAAGTACACCTTCAGGTCGTTCCCAAAGCGCAGGAAGGTGATCTGCATATCCCCGCCCAGTAAGGACAAAACCGCCAGCGCCGCCGTGACCGCAAGGCCCACAGCCTCCGCTTTTATCAGCAGCTCCCGTTTTTGGAACTGCGGCGCCAGCAGGATACCCAGCCCGCAGAGAATGGGGAAGAACACAGCCAAAACCATTAAAAACGAACTATTCATTTGTCCTCTCCTTTCTCCTTACGCAAAATTTGCAAGGCCGGTCTGCAGGATCCGTATGATGGGCTCGGAAAACATTCCCAGCACCAGATTCAGGATCACAAACAGGACGATGGTCGCCGTATACAGCTTTTGTTTCCCAACAGTTATGGAAGAAAACCCTTTCGCCTCGATCACAGACCGTTTTTCCGGCGTGTAGATGCGCAGCACGGTTTTCAGGAAATAAATGGCGTTCAGCACCGTGCTGACAGCCAGCACCACCATGGCCGGCAGCATCCTGCGCGGGCCGGTCTGCACCGCTGCCTCCGCAAACAGCAGCTTGCTCACAAACCCCGCAAACATGGGGATGCCCACCATGGAAAGGGAACCCACCGTGAAGCCCACCCCGGCGATCTTGTTGCGGTACGCGGCTCCCGTGAGATCAAAGAAGCTGCGGCTGCCGTTGGACACATCCGTAAGGCCGATGGCGGAGATAAACAGCAGGGATTTCGTGGAGGCGTGGGCGAGAATGTGGAAGATGCTCGCCACCACGCCGGGGGTGGTCCCCAGGCCGAACCCCATATAGATATAGCCGATCTGCGCCACCGAGGAGAAGGCGATCATCCTGCGCACATCTTTTTCCATGATGGCGCTCACCGAGCCGAAGATCATCCCCATCAGGCCGAACACAAACAGCACGTTCACGATGCCGGATCCCCGGATCACCGGGAACCCGATGACGCGGTAAAAAATCTTTAACAGCAGGAAAATGTATCCCTTGGACACCAGGCTGGACAGGATCGCCGCGGAGGAAACCGTGGAGTATCCGTAAGCGTCCGGCAGCCAGGAGTGGAACGGGAACAGCGCGCTCTTGATGGCAAGTCCCACCGTCATCAGGCCGATGGTGATCATCATGGGGATGCGGTAGGTGCCCGTGGCCACAATGTGCTGCACCGACTCCTTGATGTTGGACATCAGCAGGTGCCCGGTCAGGTCATAGAGCATGCAGATGCCCATCAGCAGCAGACCGGAGCCCAGAAGGCTCATGATCATGTAGCGCACCGCCGCCTCTATGGTGCGGCCGTTCTGGCGGATCATGATCAATCCGCAGGCGGAGATGGTGTTGATCTCCACGAACACATAGGCCGTGAACAGGTCGTTAGTATAGATCAGCGCCAGAAGGGAGCTGAGCATCAGATCCGTGAGGATGTAGTAAATATTGTGCTTGCTGAGCTCCACCTCCTCCACCAGTTTTTTTCTGCCGCCCAGCAGGGACAGCAGCATGATGATGCAGAACACCAGCGCCATGGCCGCCTCCAGCGCGCCGGCGCGTATCTCGTTTCCCCAGGGGGCCGGAAAATGCCCCATCATAAACGTATAGCTTCCGCCCACCCGCACCATATACGCCAGCAGCCACGCGGACATCAGGCCGATCAGCGACACCGCCGCCGTGTTCAGCCTCCGCGCCGCCTTTCCCGGCAGCACCGAGGAGATGATGCCGGAAAACATGGAGATCATGATGGAGAAGAAGGGGACGTTTTGTACAAATTCCATTACAGACCCTCCTTCTTCAGCCTGGACGAGATCTCGTCCAGATCCAGTGTGTGATAGCGCTTATACAAACGCACCGTGAGCGAGAGCATCAGCGCGCTGACCGACACCGAAACCACGATACCCGTGAGCACCAGGCCGCTGGGAATGGGGTTTATGTAGGCCTCCACGCTCTGCACGCCGTTCACCACAATGGGGGCGGCCCGCCCGCTGATATAGCCCTTCTCTGCCAGGAACAGGTACACCGCCGTATCCATGATATTCAGGCCGATGATCTTTTTGATCAGATTTTTCTGCAGCAGCAGGTTCGCGAACCCGATCCCGAACAGGATCATGGCGATCTCCTCGCCGTAGTTTGCGACAAAATTCGTACCGATCATATTTAAAACCCTCCTTTGCGAAACAGGGCGAAAAACGCGTACATGGTGCAGGCCACCACCAGGCCCACACAGATATTCAGGGGCAGGATCAGCCCGCTGCTGATGATGGCGCCGGGCGTGCCCAGGGGGATGCCGCTTTCCAGATGGTGCGCCCCCGTATAAAACGAGTAGCTTTTTGCCAGGCAGTAAAAGGTGAGGGCCGAAAAGCTGACCCACTTGTAGGTCTTCTCCGTAAAGAACCGCTCAGTCTTCTCAAAGCCGAAGGCGTTCAGGTAAAGGATCAGACCCGCGCCGATGATCGCGCCGCCGGAAAAGCCGCCGCCCGGGGACAGATGGCCGTTTAAGATCACATAGATCCCGAAGATGATGATGACAGGCACCAGCACCGAGGCGATCATCTGCAGGATGGAATCATTTTTCGGCTCGTAAAAGCTGTCGCGCCGCTCCTCCTCCTGCGCGCTGCCCTTCCCCTTTTTCTTGTCGTTGCGCATCAGAATGAGCACCGTGCAGGTGGCGATGAACAGCACATTGGACTCCCCGAAGGTGTCGAACGCGCGGTAATCCAGGATCATGCCGGTCACAATGTTCACCGCGCCGGTATCCTGCAGGCCGTCTTCAATGTATTTCGCCGCCACCTCGTTGTTGCTGGGATTGTGGGAACTTCCCACCGGCGGCAGATAAGACACCTCCACCAGCAGGATGGAGATCAGCGCCAGGCAGCACAAAAGCGCCGCCACTCTATAAAAGCGCATAAAAAAACGGTAAATGCGGTTGTGTTCCACGTCGTAGGCTTTGTCGTGCACGCTGTCAAGATCTTTATGATACTCCCGGAGTTTCTTTTTATTCGGGACGTATTCGTGCTGCGGCACGATTTCCATATTGCCCAGATACGGATCTTTCTCGCCGTTGATCCACTGCTTCATGCGCACCAGCATCCGCCGTCTGTATTCTTCTTCCGATATCTTTTTACTCATCGTCCTCGTCCTCCTCCCGCATCGCGTGGATCTTCTTCAAGGTGGCGAAAAACAGAACGCTGGTCACGCCGGCGCCCACCGCCGCCTCCGTGATGGCCAGATCCGGCGACTCCAGCAGGATCCAGATGATGGACATGATCAGGCTGTACGACATATAGATCAAAATAGAGTTCAGCAGGTTCTTTGAAAAGCTGACCGACACAGCGCACACGATCAAAAAGCCCAGCAGGATGAACTGAAAAATCTGCATCACGAATCCTTCCTTTCTATGATGTTCTCCTCATACTCTTTATCCAGCACTTTGCGGATGTTCTCATCCACCTCGCAGAATTTATCCAGATTGGGATTGGTGGCCGCTTCCAGCCTGGCGATCAGGTGCGAGGATACCGGTGAGGAACACCACAGGAAAATAACGACCATCCCTAGTTTCAGCGTGGTAAAGTTCAGGCCTGAGATCACCATCAGGCCCACCAGCGAGATGCCGATGCCCAGAGTGTCGCCCATGGCCGCCGCCTGCATGCGGTTCAGAACATACTTGAACTTAAACACGCCGAAGATCTGTACCAGAAATGTTAAAATCCCCAGGAACAGCAGGCAGGTGCCGATCACAAACTGTGTCCATTTCAGAATGATCATTTTTGTTTTCCCCCTTTACCGCCATGTTTGGCCGCATTTTTTGCAGAGGACGCTGTGCTTTTCGCAGTCCCGGCGGCCGATGGCTCCGCGGCTTCCGCGTTTTCTTTCGCTTCCGCGCTCTTTGCCGTTTCCGCCGCTTTCTCTGCTTTCTCTGCCGCTTTCTCCGCCGCCTTCTCCGCTCTCTCCATCGCCTTTTCCGCCGCGCCGCGGTCTTTCCGCTCCAGGTAAACGCCCGTGTAAACCTTTGTCAGCACTACCACCGCCAGGAAGCTGATCATGGCGTAGATCAGGCAGATGTCCACCAGATATCCTTCTCCATAGCTCACCGCAAGAATGGATATGATAACCATGACCATGGTGCCCATCATGTTTACCGCCACCAGGCGGTCTGCGATGGTCGGCCCCAGGACCGCGCGCACCAGGCACAGGATGGCCATCAGCGCCAATATGGCCAGCGCCACTGTAAATACAATGGAATACGCATGCTGCAAGACCATATCACTCACCGATCCTTTCCAGTTTTTCCA
>CANRKY010000074.1 GCA_947631355.1 uncultured Marvinbryantia sp. | reverse complement strand
GGTACATGTCCTGCGCTTCTTCTTTGTGCACTGTCTCCTGCACCTGCAGCACTTCCACCCGCACGCTCTTTGTGCCAAACTGAATCTCTATGATGTCTCCCGCTTTTACATTCACGGAAGCCTTCGCTGTTTTTCCGTTCACCAGCACACGGCCCGCATCGCAGGCTTCGTTGGCCACGGTTCTGCGCTTGATGAGGCGCGACACTTTCAAAAATTTGTCTAATCTCATGTTATTCTCCTTTTACACCATTTTCTATGCAGAAATTATTTTCTCCGCAAAACTTTTTCTTCGCAAAACTTTTTTCTCTGCAAAACTTTTTCTCCGCAAAACTTTTTCTCTGCAAAACTTTTTTCTCTGCAAAACTTTTTCTCTGCAAAACTTTTTTCTCTGCAAAACTTTTTTCTCTGCAAAACTTTTTTCTCTGCAAAACATTTTTCTTTACAAAACATTTTTCTCTACAAAACTTTTTTCCCTACAAAACTTTTTTTCTCTGCAAAACTTTTTTCTCTACAAAACTTTTTTCTCTACAAAACGATTCCCTATACAGAAACTATTTTCTGTATAAAAACTACTCTCTGTATAGAGACAATTCCTTTATAAAAAATCCATTTTCTGTAAGGATAATTTTCCCTCGGGTCTTCGAAAAAAAAGCGGGGCAAACGCCCCGCTTCCGTTTATTCTTGACTGCTCAATTTATTTTTTATTTACAACGTCCTTTAACGCTTTGCCAGCTTTGAACTTCGGCGTCTTAGAAGCTTTGATCTTAATCTCTTTACCTGTCTGCGGGTTTCTGCCGGTTCTTGCCGCTCTCTTAGAAACTTCAAAAGTACCGAAACCAACAAGCTGCACTTTCTCGCCCTTCTTCAGTTCTGCAGTAACAACTTCGGTAAAAGCCTTTACAGCTTTCTCTGCGTCTTTTTTCGATAACTCTGTCTTCTTCGCAATTGCTGCTACTAATTCTGTTTTGTTCATGGAAAATTTCCTCCTCTAGAATTTCTCTCACATGCTGCTTTGAGCATCCGTCAGATTTTATCGGGTTTGTACCGATCCAGTACATTCCTAATAACCTTTATATACCGTATAGCCTGTTTTGTCAAGCATTTTCCTTAAAAATCGCGGTTTCACCCACCCTGCGCCGGTTTTGCCTGTAAGAGTTCCTGTATATGCTGCGCGATCTCCTGATATGTCTGCCGCAGCGCCTCTTTTTTGGCCCTCTCCACATTTTTGGGCACGCCGGATCTCTCGGCTTTTTTCAGTTCTTCCCAATCCGGCAGCGTGGTCTGTCCGGCGAACACATGGGGATGGCGCCGGATCATTTTTTCGCTCGCGGCCCGCAGCACATCGGAAATGTCAAACAGCCCTTCCTCCGATGCGATCTGGCTCTGCAGCACCACCTGCAGGAGCATGTCCCCCAGTTCCTCGCAGAGATTGGAGGGATCGCCGGTCTTTTGCCACACATCGATGGCCGCCATGGCCTCCGCCGTCTCATGGATCATGCAGTTTTTCAGGCTCTCGTGAGTCTGCGCCTGATCCCACGGGCAGCCGCCCGGCGCCCGCAGTCTCCTCACGATCTCAGTGTAATCGTCAAACGTGTAGTTCTTTTTCATAGCATCTGATCGATCATGTCCAAAACCTGTTTGCCCAAGGCCTCGGACTTCGCGTCCGCGTCCGCAAGAGAGGTGCCCTTTACGCCGTAGTAGAATTTCACTTTCGGCTCTGTGCCGGACGGCCTTACGCACAGCCATGCGTCATCGT
This sequence comes from uncultured Marvinbryantia sp., assembly GCA_947631355.1. GTDB lineage: Bacteria > Bacillota > Clostridia > Lachnospirales > Lachnospiraceae > Marvinbryantia. The sequence goes on along the minus strand of CANRKY010000074.1, from coordinate 9,154 downwards.
TCAGGTCGTAGTACAGCACGTTGGAGGACGGCAGCCCGGTGGCGGTCACTTCCCCGGTCTTCAGATTCTTGATGGTATCCTTTTTGTAGTCTCTCGCGGACAGCACCGTATAATCTCCGATCTTTTCCGGCGTGTTTTCCCGCAGAGTATTCAGGATATCCTGGATCTTCTGCAGCCCCTCGATCCCCTTTAAGGTGATGGACTGGATGGCGTCTTTGTAATAGCCGTATTTCTCGTACATATCGATCATGGCATCCCACAGAGTCTTGCCCTGGCTCTTATAGTAAGCAGCCGCCTCGCACAGCGCCATGGTGGCCACGATGGCGTCTTTGTCACGGGCATGGGTGCCGATCAGGCAGCCGTAGCTCTCCTCGAAGCCGAACATATAGGTGCCCTCGCCCTTCTGTTCAAATCCCAGGATCTGCTGGCCGATGTATTTGAACCCTGTGAGAACCTCGATAAATTTCATGCCGTATGAGCGGGCAATGGTTCCCGCCATGTTCGAAGTAACAATGGTGCTCACCACCGCGCCGTCTTTGGGCAGGCCCCTGGTGGCTTTGACCTGGCTCAGCTCATATTCCTCCAAAAGCGCGCCGGACATATTTCCGGTGAGGCACATATATTCCCCGGTCTTGGTGTCTTTCACGTAGCAGCCCAGACGGTCCGCATCCGGGTCTGTGGCAAGCACCAGATCCGCGTCCACTTCCTTTGCCAGCTTCAGGCCCAGCGCAAACGCCTCTTTCGCCTCCGGGTTTGGATAGCTCACGGTGGGGAACTCGCCGTCCGGCAGTTCCTGCTCTTTTACCACATACACATTTTCAAAGCCGATTTCTTTTAACACCCGTCTCGCCGGGATATTGCCCGTGCCGTGCAGCGGGCTGTACACGATGCGGATATTCTTCTGCTGCTCCTTGATGGCGTCCCAATGGATCACCTGTTTTTTCAGCTCCGCGATATAGGCGTCGTCGATCTGCTGCCCGATGGTCTCATAAAGCCCCGCCTTCACGGCGTCTTCTTTCTTCATGGTCTTCATGGCCGCGTAATCGGTCACTTTCTGCACTTCCGCCATAATGCCTGTGTCATGGGGCGGCGTGATCTGGGCGCCGTCCTCCCAGTATACTTTGTAGCCGTTGTACTCCGGCGGATTGTGGCTGGCCGTGATGTTGATGCCAGCGATGCACTTTAAGGTGCGCACCGCGAAGGAAAGCTCCGGCGTGGGGCGCAGGGATTCAAACACATACGCCTTGATCCCGTTTGCCGCCAGGCAGAGCGCCGCCTCGTCCGCGAACTCCGGCGACATCCTTCTGGAGTCGTAAGCGATGGCCACGCCCTTGCTCTGGCCGTTCACGGAGAGAATGTAATTTGCCAGCCCCTGCGTAGCTTTCCGCACGGTATAGATATTCATGCGGTTCGTTCCCGCGCCGATCACGCCCCGCAGCCCGGCCGTGCCAAATTCCAGCTCTTTGTAAAAGCGCTCTTTCACTTCATTTTCATCGCCCGCAATGCTCTTGAGTTCCGCCTTTGTGGCCTCGTCAAAAACCGGATTGCTCAGCCATTCTTCGTACATTTTCTTATAGTCCATTGTAATACCTCCCATTCGTATTTTACTATTGTTTTCATCATACCAGATATTGCCTGATTATTCCAGTGTTTTCAGGAAAGAATTTCGCAGTTCCTGCTGTCCGATCAGGGTCTGCAGCTTCTCCGTGTTCTTCACCGGTATCCACGCTTTGTTCCGGGTATAATACTGATTGGCCAGCTTCCAGAATTTTTCCGGGTACAGCAGGCGGATATACAGGTACTCTTTTTCCCGCGCATCCAACGTCCGCTCTTTGTCGTACCGCTCCAGGATGCGGTAAGCGCCGCCGCAGTTCCATTCCTGCTTTTCCATGATCTTGCGCAGGAACTGGTACAGATCCGCCGCCTGCACATCATACCGGCACTTGTCAAAATTTCCCACGAACATCTGATTCCTGCTCACAAACCACACATTGTGCTGATTGAAGTTTCCGTGGCAGAGCGCCCCCTTTTCCAGCACCTGTGCCCGCAGGGAACCGTAGTCCGACTGGGCCAGCCTTTTTTCCGCCTCCTGGGCCTGCTCGTAAAACATGGAAAAGCAATTCAGAAACAGGATCTCAAATTCATTCTTCTGCTTCCGCTTCCGCACAAACCCGTAGATTTTCCGCAGTTCCCGGCTGCGGCGCTCCAGCTCCTGCCGAAGATCCTCCCCGGCGTACCGGCTGTCCGCCTCCTGCGGCGCAAGGTACAGAATGTTGTGCAGCTGCCCCAGTTTTCCGGCCGCCTGCTCCACATCCGTCATGTTTTTGGTGTCACATTCCCGCCCTTCGTACCAGTCTTTCAGCACGCAGGGCTCCCCCTCGTAATCGGGCGTGAGCAGTCTGCCCTCCCGGTTCGGGAGCACCCTGTCCGCATACGGATATCCGTTTTCCCGCATCGACGTGAGCACGCGGTTCACAAATACCATCTTCTTCTCCGAACTGCCGCAGTTTGCCAGCAGCTTTTTTCCCTGATCCGTCTCACAGATATAGGAGCCTCGTCCTCTCCTGGTGCTGATGATCTCTATTTCATACTGTTCCAATACCTTCAGGCTTTTCTCGTTCACACATAACCCTCCCCTATATCACTCCTTTTATCCTATGCGGTTCCGGAGCGGATTATGTGCCTGCCTTCACGCGTGAAAATGGCTCATAAGATATTCTTTTGTGTTGTGTGATGGCTCCTCCACCACATCCTGCAGCATCCGGTTTAAGAGCTCTCCCATCTGCTTTCCGGGCTGGACGCCCGCCTCCATCAGATCCCTGCCGGTCACCGCCAGTTCTTTTAAGGAAAGGCATTGGCCCGCCTGCAGGATTTCCTGATAAATCTCCTCCTCCTGCTCTAAATACAGCAGCTTTTCTTCCCTCCGGAACGCGCTCTGCGCCAGGATATCCGCCCTGCACACCTCCACCAGCAGCGGGAACAGCTCTTTTCCCGTACTCTGGACGAGTTTTCGCACGCTTTTTGGCGAAACCGCGCGCCCGGCCGTCTTCTGCGCCGCGTCCGTCAGGAGAACCGGGCGCACATCGTGCATGCGCACCAAGATCTCCACCTGCCGGATGGTGTCATTGTCAAATTTTAAGCGGCGCAGCACCTCGCGGGCCATCTGCGCGCTGCATGCCGGATGTCCGTAAAAATGATCCGTCCCGTCCACGGTGCGCTTTGTTTTGGGCTTGCCAAAATCGTGGCACAGAAGCGCGAGCCTCACCACCTTATCCGGCGGCGAGCACTCCAGCGCCTTTAAGGTGTGCTCCCCCACATTGTAGAGATGGTGCGGATTGTGCTGTTCCGTGCGCATCATCTCGTCAAATTCCGGCAGAAAAACCGCCGTCATCCCCAGGTCGAAGGCTTCCTTCAGGATCTCCGGGTGCGGGGAGACAAGGAGCTTTACCAGTTCCGCCTGGATCCGCTCCGCGCTGATATTTTTCAGGGAAACCGCCAGCTGCCGGATGGCCGACCGGGTATCTTCCTCTATGGAAAAGCCCAGCTGAGCGGAAAAACGCACGGCCCGCAGCATGCGCAGGGCGTCCTCGCCGAAGCGCTCCCGCGCGTCGCCTACACAGCGGATCACGCGGTTTTGCAGATCCTCTTTGCCGTGAAACGCATCCACCAGCCCGATCCTGTCGTTGTAGGCCATAGCGTTGATAGTGAAATCGCGTCTGCGCAGATCTTCCCGAAGATTGTCTGTAAAATCCACTTTTTCCGGATGGCGGTTGTCTGTGTACGCCCCGTCTATGCGGTACGTGGTGACCTCATATCCCTTTTTGTCCATGAGCACCGTCACCGTGCCGTGCGCAATGCCGGTATCCACCGTGCGCCGAAACAAGCGCTTCACCTGCTCTGGCCGCGCGGAAGTGGTGATATCCCAGTCCTGCGGCTCGCGGCCAAGAACAGAATCACGAACACAGCCGCCCACTGCATACGCCTCGTGGCCGGCTGTCTCCAGAACCTCTATGATATTTTTCACGTTCTGCGGCAATGTGATGTTCATAAAAATCTCCTTGTATAAGGATCAGCGGCCCGCCGTCCAGAAATAGGCCAGCACCGCGATGCCCAGCAGGATGCGGTACCATCCGAACACGGTGAAGGTGTGTTTGCGGATATAGCCCAGCAGCAGCTTGATCACCAGAATGGACACAAGAAACGCCACCACAAGCCCGGTGAGCAGAAGCACCAGCTCCGTGGAGGTAAACGCAAAGCCAAACTTCAGAATTTTCAGAAGGCTGGCCCCCAGCATTACCGGAACCGCCAGGAAAAAGGTAAATTCCGCCGCCACAGTCCGGGAGACGCCCACCATGATGGCGCCCAGGATGGTGGCGCCGGAGCGGGAGGTACCCGGAAATACCGCCGCGATAAGCTGGAACACGCCGATCCACAGCGCGATGGGATAGGTGATCTCCCCGATGGAATGTACTCTCACTCTCATGCCCCGGTTCTGCCACTCAATGGCGATGAACAAAATACCGAACACGATCAGGGCCAGCGCCACGGTCTGGTAATTGTAAAACAGTTCATCCAGTTTTTCTTCAAACAATATCCCCACAACCGCGGCGGGTATACAGGCCACCAGAATTTTAAACCACATGGAGAAGGTTTCTTTTTTTATGAAAAATTTCTCCTTGAGAGAGAACGGCCATAACTGCTTAAAATACAGCACGACCACCGCCAGGATGGCCCCCAGCTGGATGACCACCAGGAACATGGAGAGAAACTCCTCGGATACGTTGAGCTTCACAAATTCATCCAGAAGTATCATGTGGCCGGTGCTGCTGATGGGAAGCCACTCTGTGATCCCCTCCACCACACCGAAAAGCACCGCTTTTAAAATTTCTATGATATCCATAAATTGTCCTCCTGCAATATTCTTACGATCTGTAGGCCCGCAAACTCAGTATACCATGACTTCCCTTTTTAGAAAACCCTAAAAATGTATTTCAGAATACTGTCGGCTGCCCCGCAAATCTTCGCTTGCTTTTCCCCGAAACCTATACTATACTTATAGTCGCTGCGATGCCTGCGGGCAGGGCGCGGGCGGTTGATGCGCCGCTCTCATCCTCTCATCCGTCACGGGAAAAGACGCCGGTACCGGCGTGCAGGTGTGCAAAAGCAACGTCAGTTCGAGACCTTCCTGACGTAAAACAAAACTAAAGGAGACAATTGCATATGAGAGACAAAAAGGTATTATTCATGGTGCAGGCAGCCGCCATCGCCGCTGTCTATGTGGTGCTGACCGTAGTGGGAGCAGCCTTTGGGTTCGGACCGGTGCAGGTGCGCTTTTCCGAGGCGCTGACCGTGCTGCCGTATTTCACCCCGGCCGCCATCCCCGGATTGTTTATTGGATGTATCATCGCGAACCTGACTGCGGGCGCTATCCCTTTGGATATTGTGTTCGGCAGCATCGCCACGCTGATCGGAGCCGTTGGTTCCTACACGCTCCGCAGGCAGAAATTTTTGGTTCCCGTTCCGCCCATTATCGCCAATGCGGTCATTGTGCCGTTTGTGCTGTACTACGGATACGGCGATCCCATGCCGATCCCTATGATGATGCTCACGGTGGGCGCGGGCGAGGTGATCGCATGTTATGTGATCGGGATGATCCTGCTGCTTGCCCTGGATCGATATAAAGGTGTTATTTTTAGAACCGCATAGATCTCCCCTGCTTATGATCCCTCCGGCTTGTCCAGGAAGCCCACGAACACATTGCCGGAGCGCTCAAACAGATCCAGAGAGTCCACATCGCTCAGAGGATAGGTTTCTTCCGCCCCCGGTTCCAGGAACCACACGTTCCCCCACTGATCATACCCCACCAGGATGCGCACGCCGTCCACCGTATCGGCCAGCACCGCGTTCCCGGCGCTGATGAAATATAGAATGGATTCCATGCTGCACCCGGTCAGGTCGAACACCCGCTTGTCCGGGAGCTGCTCCTGCAGCTTCGCGACGTCCATCTCCCCGCTCATCACGCATTGCGGGATCTGCTCCATGGGCACCGTGTAAACTGTTTTGCGGTTGCCGCGCTCCCAGATGTACTGCTGGTTCTGATCCACCACCACGCCCAGCTGGTCGTCCGCGCGCATAATGGCGGTGTTGGCGTTCTCATAAATGCTGTCCAGCCGCCCCTTTGCGTAAACATAGTAGCGCTCCTCGGTATGCTCTTTTGCCGCGATGGAAACCATGCGCTGGTTTTCGTTCACGATCATGCTGCTGCGCACCACCTGGGGCGTTTTCCGGGCATACTTGTCTCCCAGGAGGAGCACCATCTCCGTCTGCTTCCGGTCGCTCATCTGTGTGGTCATTCCCACGGAGGATTCCTCCCCATCGTTGTCTATGATGTGGTCGTCCGACACTGCCGTCCAGTCGCTGCCATTTTTGCGCACGCGGGTCATGGTGAGCAGGCTGTCCTCAATCTGTGCTCCCGTCACGTAAACGCCTGCCTCGCTGTATTCTTTGACCACTTCCCCGTCTTCATTCATAATGCAGACCGTGTGCATGGGGAAGATCTCGTCCCCCTCATGCTCCGCATGGATATCGCCAATGTCCGCGATCCCGTAAATCAGCGCCTCCCCGATATAGCCCAGCATGCGGATGCGCTCATTTTCCCCGCAGGTCACCTGGCGCACGTCCCCCGTATCCATATTGTAGATGTCCAAGGTGCGGGAATTGTACGCCTCGTTTTCCTCCAGATACGCAAAATACTTGCCGGAGTCAGAACCCGCGTAGCAGTTGGGCTTCATATTCTCCACCACTTTTTCCGTGACAAAGGTATTCAGATCAATCTTATATACGTCACCGTCCAGCAGAAGGTAAAAGTCCTCCTGATCGTCCGTGATATAGGATATCTCCAGCACATCGGACCGCAGCAGGTCGTAAGACCGGGTGGTGTCCACAAACACACATTCTTCAATGCCGCCGGAGGAGGCGTCATAGTGGTACACCGCCACGCCGGATTCCCCCTCGTGCCGGCCCCGGTTCATATAGCCCGCCACCACAAAGTACATATTTCCGTTGGTGCTCAGGTTCAGCACCTTGATCTCGTGCTGCCCGTAAATATCGCGGTAATCCGTGTTGTCCCGCTGACGGAAGGTGAATACCTGGGCCATTTTCCCGCTCACGGAATCATAGCTCCACAGCTCTCCGCCCACCACAAACGCAAAATACCGGTTCTGCGAATCGGTCACATAGGAAATGTTCGCATCGCAGATGCCGAAGTTCAGCCCCTTGTCCAGCACCACCCCGTTATCCGGGTTGAAGATCTCGTTCGTGGAGCGCTCGAAATCCAGCAGCATCACCGTCTCATCCGCATAGCGCAGGCGGAAGTATTCATCCACGGTGTACAGTTCCGTTTTTCCCTCCTCATTCTGCGCGCTGATCAGATATTCCTGCAAAATAGTGGCCGTCGTCTCGTTCAGCTCTTTGATGGCGGGTATGGATCGGTAATAGATCTGCGGGTTGAGGTTTCCCCACACCACCTGATCGGTGGTGGTATGGATGTCCATGAAAGAGAGGTTCATCTCCTCCACATCCCCCTCCGGCTCCAGGTATAGGGCGAGCCGCTCCGCATCCGTCTTATTCAGACAGCGCTCGGAGAACGCGATCACAAAATCCAGGTATTCTTTTGTGTGCAGGCTGTCCTGCTGCACCACCCGGGTGTAATAATATACGTCCCGGCCATCCACGCGAAGCTGCAGCTTCAGCACGTACTCCTGGTTCATCCGGATCCGATCCTGCAGCACAAAAGAAGCCGTCACATCGTCCTCGTTCCGGAAGATCTCGGTCACTTTCGTGTTTTCCAGGGAAGACTTCCCGTCCGCCGTCAGCACCTCGTAATAAATATTTTCCACGGAGGCGCCAAAGGTCTGTATCCGGATGCTCATGTCTTTTTCCGTGGAGATGGGCGTGAGGGTGTCGCGCACAGCTGTCACTTCCATCGGTTTCACATACCCGTGCAGCGGGTTCATCTCCACGCCCCGGTGAACCATATAGACCACCGGCAGCGTGGCCTGGGCCATCTCCTCGGTCTTCACCTGGGTCTCGTTGTTAAGCACATAGGAAAATACCGCCACGCTCGCCAGAAAAATGCTCAGCAGCACAACGATATGAATAAATAACCTTTTCATTCTGTCCTCCGAAGTTCTGTCGTCCATGCGGGATTCCCCGGACGTATCCTACCATCGCCTTTACGGCTGTTCTTCCCTTTTGTCCTCCAGCAGGTGCCAGAGCAGCTCCTTGCTGTCGTAGTTTTTATGAGTTTCCCACTGATGGCGGCGTGCAAAAACTGCCCGTCTAAATTTTCCCGAATGATCTCTTTTCGTTTTTCCATATGTATATATTAATCGTTTTTGCCAAAAAGAACAACCACAAGTTTTGGAAAAATCCCCGGGCGCGCGTTTCCCGCCTGCGGCGGGCTGTCTTCCCAGCATCCTCTCCGCCGCAGCGCGCATCTCTTTTGTCTCTTGCTGCCCTTTTCTCACTCTCATATACTCGTCGCACAGCCTTCACACTGCTCTATGAGCTTACCCTTGCCCCACATTTTCTGCTTCTCTTACCAGTGTCGGCAGTTTCTGTGGCGGCACCTTCTCTGGAACATTTCCTGGTAAAGGAGCACCTGTATCAGATCGCTCAGCCAGTTTTGTCCGGGCGGATAGCGCCTGCGCCCCTCCCGGTCAGTTGCGGACAGATCGTCCCCATCCACGTTTTCTTCCCGCGTACAGCGGTCTTTTACCTTTTCATAGATTTCCTCCGTCAGCCGATGCATCCGCTCCCTGTCCGGGATGCTGTCAAACATCGCGCTCCCCTCGTATTCCATGCTGTCGCAGACCGCTTCCACTTCCACCAGTATGATCTTCGCCATATCCGGATACATTTCTTTTAATTTCTGCCAGTCCCGCGCGTCTTCCTCCTCCGGCGTACGCACTTTCTTTGGCATCCGCGCGTTCCCCGGCATCTGCTCATTCTTCGGCATCCACGCGTTCCCTGGCATCTGCTCGTGCTCCGGCATCCGCATATTCCCCGGCATCCACGCGTTCTCCGCCGCGCCCGGCTGGTACACCGCAGTATAGCCGCCCGTCCGGGACATCATCCGTTCCCATTCTTCCTG